>CANBRQ010000157.1 GCA_947371955.1 Paracoccaceae bacterium
TTTCCGCCGGGTTCAGATAGCGCCAGCCCTGAAAGGGGCGGCGGGCGGCGGCTTCGGTACGGATGACCTCTAGGTCCAGCACCAAGGCGCAGCGCGCTATCCCGTCGGAGCCAATCCGCTCTTCCAGACCGAGGATGCGCTGGCGGGCCTGAATGCTGCCTTTGATGACCCAGTAGAGCGAGCCGCCGTCAAGGATTTCCGCCTCGCGCTTGGGCCACATGCGGGTGATGTGTTCGGCCGTTCCCGGAGTCCATTGGGCGCGGTGCTGGTCCTGCCATTGGGTCAGGTCCTCGACGCTGTCAGCGCCGACGCAAAGTTTCAGGATGTTCAGGGGCACGACTCGTCTCCGGTGTTCGGGCAAGAATAGGGTGTGCTGCGGCATCTGCAAGGCTTGCCGCGAGGCGCTGACCCGCGTATCTTGTGTCCTTCGCCGAACAATCCCCCATCTCTCGACAAAGGTTACCCCATGTCCCGATTCGCTGCCCCTATCGCCGAGCAAATCTGGGATATGAAGTATCGCCTGAAAGAGGCGGATGGTACGGCCATCGACGGCTCTGTCGAGGACACCTGGCGGCGGATTGCCCGGGCTTTGGCCGTGGTGGAGAAAGAGCCTGCGGTCTGGGAAGAGCGTTTCCATGCCGCGCTGGAGGGGTTCAAGTTCCTGCCTGCAGGTCGGATCACGGCGGGGGCGGGCACGGGTCGGTCAGTGACGCTGTTCAACTGCTTTGTCATGGGCACGATCCCTGACACGATGGCAGGCATCTTTGATGCGCTGAAAGAGGCCGCGCTGACCATGCAGCAGGGCGGCGGGATCGGTTATGATTTCTCGACCATCCGCCCGAGGGGGGCCGAGGTGAAGGGCGTGGCGGCGGATGCCTCTGGCCCGCTCAGCTTCATGGATGTCTGGGATGCCATGTGCCGGACGATCATGTCGGCCGGGTCTCGCCGCGGTGCCATGATGGCCACGATGCGCTGCGACCACCCGGATATCGAGGCCTTCATCGAGGCCAAGAAAGACGCCGCACGGCTGCGGATGTTCAACCTTTCGGTGCTGATCACCGATCCCTTCATGGCGGCGGTCAAGGCGGATGGCCCGTGGGAACTGGTCTTTGGTGACAAGGTCTTCAAGACCCTGCCCGCGCGCGATCTGTGGAACAAGATCATGCGCAACACCTACGACTTTGCCGAACCGGGTGTGATCTTCATCGACCGGATCAACACCGCCAACAACCTTGGCTATGTCGAGAAGATCGCCGCGACCAATCCTTGTGGCGAGCAACCCCTGCCGCCCTATGGCGCTTGCCTTCTGGGCTCGATCAACCTGCCGACGCTGGTGTCGGGGGCGTTCCGGTCCGGTGCGGCGCTGGATGTGAAGGCTTTGGATGATCTGGTGCGGATCGCCGTGCGGATGATGGACAACACGGTGGACGCCTCGCGCTTCCCGCTGCCCCAGCAAGAGGCCGAGGCGAAAGCAAAGCGGCGGATCGGCCTTGGCGTGACCGGGCTGGCGGATGCCTTGCTTATGGTGGGCTTGCGCTATGGTTCGGTCGAGGCTGCGGCCCAGACGGAAGTCTGGATGCATGCGATCGCGCGTGCGGCCTATCTGGCTTCGGTCGACCTTGCGCAGGAGAAGGGCGCTTTCCCGCTGTTTGACGCGGAACCCTATCTGGCGACGGGCAACATGCTGGCGATGGATGCCGATGTGCGCGATCTGGTGGCCAAGCACGGCATCCGTAATGCCCTGCTGACCTCGGTTGCGCCGACTGGCACGATCAGCCTTTACGCAGGCAACGTGTCGTCGGGGATCGAGCCGGTTTTTGCCTATGCCTATACCCGCAAGGTCCTGCAAAAGGATGGCAGCCGCACCGAAGAGGAGGTCGTCGATTTCGCCGTCCGCCTGTGGCGCGAGACGCATGGCGACGCGCCCTTGCCGGATTACTTCGTAAACGCGCAGACGCTGCCGCCCTTGGACCACGTGCGCATGCAGGCGGCGGCGCAGAAGTGGATCGACAGCAGCATTTCCAAGACTATCAACTGCCCGGAAGACATCAGCTTTGACGCGTTTCAAGAGGTCTATATGGCCGCCTGGGACCAGGGCTGCAAAGGATGCACCACCTATCGCCCGAATGCGGTGACAGGCTCGGTGCTGACCGTCTCGGAAAGCTCGGACAAGGCACCGGTCGAGGCGGCACCTTTGGCCCAGGGGGCGGAGGTGGTTTACCTGTCCGAACCCTTGAACCGCCCGGCGGCTTTGGAGGGCAACACCTACAAGGTCAAATGGCCGGGCAGCGAGCATGCCATCTATATCACGGTGAATGATATCGTGATCGCCGGCCATCGCCGTCCGTTCGAAGTCTTTATCAACTCCAAGAACATGGAGCATTTCGCCTGGACGGTGGCACTGACCCGGATGATCTCGGCCGTCTTCCGCCGTGGCGGGGATATTTCCTTTGTTGTCGAGGAACTTAAGGCCGTGTTCGACCCGCGTGGCGGTGCCTGGATGGAGGGGCGCTATGTGCCCTCAATCCTTGCCGCGATTGGTGGCGTCATCGAACGCCACCTGATCGCCATAGGCTTCATCGAGGGCGAGGGTCTGGGGCTGAAAAGCGATCCGCAGGCCGAGGTGATGGTTGTGGGCGGCGCACCGTCCGGACAGAGTTGCCCGAACTGCGGCAGCTATGCGCTGCAGATGAAGGAAGGCTGCATGACCTGCAACGACTGCGGCCATTCGAAGTGCGGCTGAGGGTTAAGATCAGGCTGCGTGTTGCGGCTCTTGCGGATGGTTGAAGGACTATCGTCTTGGCCATAGGGATCATGGCCGCCGACTGTCGGGGGATCGGGCATCAAAGCCCGATCAGGGTCGCGTTGTGGCGGAACAGAGCCGCGCCATTGTCTGACATCCGGGAAATTGGCTGCTACAATTGCGAGAGGCTGCAGGTCGGGTCGACCGCGCGCAGGCGCGAGACGGTCTGCTTGGCTTCGGCGATGTGGCGGGCGCTGGCCATGATCAGCGCGGCGGGTGCAAGCAGGGATGGGTAGGCGTTGGCCTGACGCACGGTTCTCGCTGACACCCGAGAAAGCAAAGTAGTAGTGGCAGAAAGATTGGGCGGCACGGGTGCGGGCGAAATCGGGGACATGTCGTCCTTCAGCTGCGGATCGGCCGGATGTTCGGGAATGGTCAGAACGACGGAAAGACTGCATTCCTGTCTTGTCACACCTCATTGGGCCGTGGGTCTGCAGACGATTGCTTTGCGGGCGGCAGCACAGGGGGCGCAACTGCGGCTTGCGGTCGCTGCAGCGCATCGGTCGCAAAAAGATAGCCCCGGCGCGGCAGGGTGCGCAGAAGCGCTGCGGCCTCGGGTCCGAGGGCCTTGCGCACATCCCGGACGCATTGGGTGAGTGAATCCTCGGTGACGGTGACATCGGGCCAGATCGCCGACAAAAGCTCGTCCTTTGGGACAACACGTCCCGTGTGGCGGACGAGATAAGAAAGCAGGGCAAAGGATTTGGCACGCAGGTGAACGTCGCCGGTGCCGTTCATCAAACGGCCCTTGGCAAGATCCAATGTGAAGCCTGCAAATGTAAAATACGAAATCGAACCGTGCGACATGAACAAGGGTCCGCCCTCTAGAAACGCTATCCCGCCTATATCCAGCTACCTAGATAGTGTGGGGTCAGCCTGAGGCCAAAGCGGGCAGCGGAATGCCGCCGAATTAGTGGGGATTGGCCCGGTTTGCCAGACCGTCTGCGGTGGTCCGGGGTCACGCGTCGTGAAGGCGTGGCGCGGATGCCGGATGGGAAGCGCCAGCCTGCCACGTCGCCACAAGCAGGATTGCCGCGAAGATCAGAACCGCGCCGATCCCAGCGGCGAGGGGCACCCGTTCCCCCAGAAGCAAGGCCGCCCCCGCCGCCCCGAACAGGCTTTCGCCCGAGACGAGCACGGCGGCGGTTGATGACGGTACAAAGCGCTGGGCATAGGTCTGGAGGGCGAAGGCCAGCGCGGTAGAGAAGACCCCCAGAATGATCAACTCGGGTGCGGCCTGCCCAATGGACGTCAGCGTCGGGCTTTGGGTGGCCGCGACGATGCCCGAGGTCAGGACGGCCGCCACCGCGAATGGGACAAGACAGGTCGCGAAAGGCCTGCCATGCCGTGTGGCGTGGCGACCCAAGGCCACCATCCAGCCCGCATAGCATAGGGCTGAGACGAGACAGGCAAGATCGCCGGGGCCGCAAAGATGATGCGCTTGGACTGCCGCTCGCTCAAAAGCGCCCAGGCCAGAAGCGGGGTCAGCACCGTGCAGGTGTTCACAAGGAAACTGGCATTCGTGACGCTGGTCCACTGATAGGCCATCTGTTGCAGGATCAGCGAGGCCGCGAAGAGCAGGGCCACGGCAGCCGCGCTTCCAAGCCAGCCAGGAAGGCGGGGCGCATTCGTCTCGGCCCGTGCGAAGGGCAGGATCACCAACGCTGCCAGCCCACAGCGCAAAGTGACGGCCGTAAAGGCATCGATATGGGCCAGAACCGTCTTGTTGGCGACATTGCCGGCGCCCCAGAAGAAGGCGGCGACCAGAAGCATCGCGATTGCGGAGGATCGGGAAATCGTCGCGGCGAACAGCCTTGGTGAGACAAAGGTTGCAAAGACGCCACGACCCGCAGCACTTTGCCTGACCGCCGGACGGCGCGATGCGGTTGGTTTTTCGGGGACAGCAGCCGGTTCAGGCGGCGCCAGCGGCGGAAACACCCATGCGGACTTGCGAATCCCAACCGCTTGACCCTTGATTGCACTGTGGGATGCGGCTTTGGCACCGGGTAAAACCACGCGGTCGCTGTCCTTGAGAACGATGCGGTCCGATCCCACGAAATGCCTCGAAAAACGATATGATGAAAAGGTCACGACGAATACAGCTTCAACCTAGGGGCGCAATGTTGCGGCGTCCCGAAGCGGGTCTGAAATCTTTCTGAAGTTTCACTGAAAGAGTGTTGTAGCCGATCAGCCGTCCGGGCATGGCCGATTGCGGTTCTGGAATGATCGATTTGGAAAAGATGTATTCGCCGAAGGCACTCATGAAAGTCAGGATCGCGCAGACCCGCACACCATTGCGTGCCAAGGGCAGGACGATGTTGAAGAAGGCACCGGGCCGGGAATTTCCGTCAACAACGGCTGCTTCCTCCAGCTCCCGCGGCACGGTATGGAAGGTGGTGCGGGCGAGTACCTCGAAGAAGGCCATGGGCTTGGCGTCCGGCCTGAGGACGACCGACGTATGCGGCCAGCCCCGAAGCCCCATCTGCCATAAGCCCGACCTGATTGAAGGCGACAAACAGGGGTATCACCATGACCGAGGCGGGCAACACCTGCAGCATCAGAAGGGCAAACAGGCCCATGTCGGTCCAGAGGTTGCGGTAGCGCGCCAGCACATAAGCCAATCCGGTGCCGAAAAAGACGGTGATGGCCGTGACGCCCGACACGATGACGAGAGAGTTCTGCACATAGGTCGGAACCGAGCGGCGCACCCAGACCTCGGCGTGGACACCGGGGTTTGGGCCGCTGGGCAAGAAGCTTGGCGGGTTGGCGAAGACCTCGGAGGCGGTTTTGACCGAGGTGACATCCAGTACAGCGGGAACAGGTTGAGTGCCGCGAAGATCAGGGCCAGCGCCAGACGGCCTGTTTGCGTCTCATCCGCGCACCTCGTCTCAGGTTTCGGTCGGGTTGGCGATGCCTTTGGCGGCGAACATGTCCTTGTTGTAGAACAGCGCGATGGTGTTGGTGGCCTTGGGCACGCCGTAAACCTTGCCATCCCACGTGACCGAGGCCCGGGGGCCGGGATAAAACTGTTCGGGCTTGAGGACCTCGGACTTGGCCATGCGCTCGGTGATGTCCAGCATCCTGCCGCGCGACGAGAACAGCGCGAAGTCTGGGTTGTCCAGCGCGGTCATGTCAGGGGTGTTGCCGCTGGCGACCGTTTTCAGCGTCTCGTTCACCAGATCGTCGAAGGCGATCGGGCGGAATTCCACCGTGATGTCGTCATTCTTCTCGTCAAATTCCTTGGCCACAGTCCCGATCAACCCATTGTCGCCATCAAGCCCCCAGATCACCAGCGTCACCGGCTCTGCCTGCGCCGCAAGGGCGAGCATCGAAGACTGTCGACATCACTGCCAAAGCGGTAAAAGCGCGTTTCATGTTCTCTCCTCCGTTTGTTGTTGCACGGCGAAACCATGGACCTCCTCTCCCCGGATCACGCCTTCTTCAGGCAAGGGTCGCCCCCTTCATATTGCGCCGAAACCGGATCATGCCAGCCCTCGATGTCGATGGACCCCCGGGTAGCCGCCCAAACGCAGATCAGAGATGACGTTGGTCCAGTTGCTGTTGCCAAAGCCGGGGGTGCGCATGAAGACGAATTTCTGCGCGCCAAAGATGCCATGCTCGCGCACCACATCCCGGCGGACGGTTGGGTCCTTGCCGTGGTCGTGGAAGCATTTGTCCACCCATTTGCGGATCTGCGGCATGGGGTCGATGAGCTCGACCAGTTGGTGGCAGGGTTCTCATTCAAGGCCGATGTCGTCGTCGGGGGGGGCTCGTTGAACTTCATCTCCCAAGCGTCGGGATTGTTGGCGATGTTCCAGTCACCGGTGGCCCAATTCTCAAAGGCGTTCTTCACGCCCTTGTCCGCCGCGCGTTCGGCCAATTCGGACCAGACCTGCTTGTGGCGCGGCAGGCTTTCGGGCAAGGGACGGCCCCGAAGACGGCCGGTGAAGCCGCAACACAGGTGGCACCGAAATGGTGGGCGTTGTCGATGCAATCCTTCGAGGCTTGCAGAGTGGCCAAATCCATTTCTCGCGTTTCCAAGGGGTTGCCGAAGACACCTAAGGTCGAGTTCGTGATATCCCGGTCGCCAATCGCATCCAGACAGGCCTTGCCGAGTTCCACGTTCTTCTGGCCGTTGGTGGTCTGCCAGAAGAACGGCTCGAAGCTTTCAAAGCCCATGTCGGCCATTTGGGCGATGCGGGGCGCGGCCTCTCCGCCAGAGGCCGCGATCATCGATCCGAAGCGGATGGATTTTGCGGTGTCACGCATGGGGAACTCCTGTCGTGACGGGCAGGCGCTGGCCCGCCTCGGCGCTGGCGATGGCGGCGAAGACCATGGCCAGCGAATGAATTTTGTCGCGCCCGTCGGTAAGCGCGGGCTGGCCGGTTTCAACGGCGTTCAGGAAATCGGCGATCACCCGGGAATGGCCTTGGATCAGCGGATCGGTCAGGGGCGGCACGACAAGCGGCGTCAGGGGGCGGAAGAAGCCGTCGTCACCCGCGACCAGATGGCCGCCAACGCCCTCGTTGCCGTCCCACAGAATCGTGCCCATGCTGCCGATCAGGCGCCACTGCGCTTCCCATGCCGTACTGGCCACCAAGGCATACCAGGACCCGCGATAGGTCATGGTCACCCCACGTGCGATGTCGAACAAAGCGTCGGCGCTGGCACCATGGGCATACCTTGACCCGGCCGGATTGGACTTGTGGCAATAGACTCCGCCGGATTGGCAGCCACTGACAAAGCGCACGGCGTTGCAGGTGTGGATCGCCATGTCCAGCAGCAGCACACGCTGCATCTGGTCGCGGAGGCCGCCGAAATGCGCGCCGATGAAGAAGTCGATATGCACTGCGGTCAGGTGCCCTGAAGCGCCGGCGCCGAGCAGCGCCTTGACGCGGCGGATGCCGGGCAGGAAGCGACGGTTCCTTATGACAGCATGCAGGCGGCTCGCCTGTGCGATGGCGTCCAGAAAGCCACGCGCCTCCTTCAGCGAATTCGCCATGGGATTTTCGGACAGGACATGCGCGCCAGCGGCAAGCGCTTGTTGGACCATCCGTGTGAGTGCGGCGGGCACGGCCAGATCAAAAACCATGTCCGGCAGCGTTTGGGCCAGCAACGCTGTCAGATCGCTGCCCGCAAGCACCGTCAGCCGCACGCTGAACAACCGCTCCGGCGTGAACATCGAGACGCGCAAGAAGGTGCTGGCGGCAGCGATTGACCGCGGCTACCGGGCGAACCCGTTCGGGCGCAGCCTGCGGCGAGATGCGACCAACACGATTGGGTTTGTGGTGGAAACCGGCTCGGCGGCCAATCGGAAAAGTGGCGAGTACTTCTTCATCGTCTTCGATGAAATGAACCCGTATCTGACGGATCGCAGCTATCATCCGGAGATCCCGCCTTGCCATTCCGCCGAGGACCCGGTGGCGTTTCTGGCCCGCGCCGTGGCGCTTGGCACGGTGGGTGAGTTGGTCACCACCGTGACACGGCGGCACGACAGGCGGATCGAGATGCTGGCGCGGTCGGACCTGCCTTTCATCACGCCGGGCCGCAGCGAGTCGGAGGGCGGTTACCCCTGGATCGACCTTGATTTCGAGGGTGTGGCGGCGCGGTCGGTTCAGGAACTGGTGGCGCATGGCCATCGTCGCATCGCGGTCGGCCTGCAGGACCGCGAGGTCATGCTGGGCCATTGCTATCGTCGCGGGTTCGCCCAACCCATTGCGGCGGCTCGCTCGCCGGTCGAGGAAGACTTGATCTTCCGCATCCCACCCTCCGAAGCGGGCGGGTTCGAACTGGGCCGCCTCGTAGCCAATGCCAACCCCCGGCCAACCGCCGTGATGCTGTGCTTCGAAGCGGCGACGGTCGGGCCTTGTGCCAGCCTGCAGCATACGGGGACCATGCCGGGGGCGGATATTTCGGTCATCACCTTACGCGAAAACCCGCATCTGAGGTTTCTTGCCCCGCCTCCGGCCTGCTTCAGGGGCGTTGTCGCCTTGATCGGACAAATGCTGGCCGAAAGCGTCTTGCGGCTGCTTTCGACGGATGAGGACCCGCAGCCGGGTCGGAAAACCGGGATCGTGCTGCCGATGGCCTATGTGGCCGCGGCTTCGCTAAGCTGATCCTTAGCCAGGCGGCATGGGCTGCTTTGCCTGGACGGTTCGATTGGGTGCCGTGGCGCACCAAAGGAACGAGCGACCTTTTGCGGCTAACACTTGGCGTCGCTCTCGAATTGCCATCGGGCCGCATTTCGGAAAAGGCGTGCGACAGAACTCGATATGCGAGGGGGGAACAAGGGCTGCAGGATTCGCGAGGAAGGGCGCGCCTTTATTGGCAGCCCCGCAACTTCGTACCCAAAATCACCCGCATGCCGCGCTTCAGCCCGGATACCAGACCTTGCGCGGGTCGTCGTCGGCGCGTTGATAGGTCCATGCGGCCTCAACCAGCCGCGCGAGATCATAGGTCGGCCGCCAGCCCAGTTCGAACTTTGCCCGGCTGTTGTCCAGCCAGTTGCTGAAGAACAGACTGGACACAGTGACCGAGGGCAAGCCACGGGTCTTCAGCATCAGCGCGGCCAGATCGCCATAGTCGACAGGCTCGTCCATGCAGATGTTGTACAGCTTCTGCCGCGCCTCGGGTGCGGTCAGGGCCAGCAGGATCGCGGCGACCAGATCCTCGACATGCACGAAGTTGCGCTTGATGGGCTTGCCCTGCGCATCGGTCAGCAGGGGAATGGCCCCACTGGCGCGGGCGGCGGCGGCGGTTTCGGGCGGGACCATGGTTTTCCAATCCGGGCCGCCGAACAGGTCATCGCCAAAGGACAGGGTGTGGCGGAAATCGTCCTTCTCCATGATCCAGGGCGCGCGCAGACAACACCAGTTCAGCCCGTACTGGATGCCGAATTGCTGGACCATCACCTCTTCCAGAACCTTGGACAGGGCATAGCAGCCGGGATAGGCCATGTGCGGTGCAGCTTCGGTGATGGGGGCCGGATGCTGGTGGACGAAATGGCCGATCCCGGCATCGCCGCCGATCAGGATAAAGCGTTCGGCCGTGGGGCTTTGCCGAAACTCCTCCAGCAGCCAGAACAGGCCCTTCACGGTGACATCCATCACGTCATCCGGGGTTTCCTTGCAGGTCGCCAGATGTACGACGTGGGTGGCTCCGAAGAGCGCGCGGCGGCAAACCTCGCGGTCCGACAGCGAGCCTTGAACGACGTTGAGCCGATCCGTCTCGGCCAAGAGGCGGTTGTGACAGAGCGCGGTGATGCAAGCCTCGGGCCGGGACCGGGCCAGAGCCGAGATCAGGGTCTGGCCCACCTTGCCCGTTGCACCCGTCACCAAAATCCGC
>CANBRQ010000158.1 GCA_947371955.1 Paracoccaceae bacterium
TCATCTGGCGGCGGAAAGTACGGAAATCATTAATGATTTCGCCAAAGCTGTAGTTCTTGAACTGATAGACCTCGGGGTCATGGCTCCCCGCGATTGTGCCGGGTGCTGTCGGATAGACCGTGCCGGTCTTTTTGTGAATCCAGGCTTCGGTCCGGCCGAAGGTGAAGACAAAGACATTCGCCGCCTCGAAGGCGCGTTTCACCGCGGCCAGATGTTCGGCCCGGTGCAAGCGTACGAGTTCGGCAGAGGGCAGGCCTTCGGGTTCGACACTGGGGCGGAAGGCATCGTAGAAGCGGCCATTCTTCTGCCAGACGGGCTCTGCCGGGGTGAACTTGCCGATAGCCTCCTCCCACAGCTGCAGAAGCTGGCGGGCCGTGTAGATATTGCCGTAACGGGCGGAGTAAAGGCCAAATCCGAAGCGGCTCAGCAGGTCATCGGGCAGTTTGACTGGGCTTGGTTCGGAGTCCAACACATTGCAGCCCGCCTGCCGCAAGTGGCGGCCGATGTGCTGGGCAAAGCAGGAGCCGGCGGTGGCAAAGGCGGATTTCTTGCGCAGCGGGAATTTCGCGCTGTAAAGCGGGCCGGGGTCCAGCGCAGACCGCTCCCCCACCGCGCTGCGCCAAAAGGCTGTGTCGGGCAGAGTGTCATAGGGCGATGTCATTCGGCCTCACAATGGCTTTACAATAGGCTCAGTAAAACACCGATGCGGCGGGGTCGCCATAGGGAATTTCGCAGGTCGGTCAGACGGAAACCTCTGCCCGCAGCGCATCTTGCGTGATTTCGGTCCGGCTGCCCTGCATGGCCACCGCCCCCCGGCGCAGGACATAGAACTGGTCGGCAAGGCCATAAGCGAAGTCGAAATACTGCTCCACCAGAATGATCGCGATGTCGCCTTTGGATTTGAGGTAGGTGATCACGCGGCCGATCTGCTGGATGATGTTGGGCTGGATTCCCTCGGTCGGCTCGTCAAGCAGCAGGACGCGTGGCCGCATGATCATGGCGCGGGCGATGGCCAGTTGCTGTTGCTGGCCGCCGGACAGGTCACCGCCCCTGCGGCGGGTCATGTCTTTCAGCACCGGGAACAGGTCGTAGATTTCGTCCGGGACCTTGTGGTCGGCCTTGGGCAGGACGGCATAGGCGGTCTCCAAGTTCTCCTTAACGGTCAGCAATGGGAAGATCATCCGCCCCTGCGGCACCACCGAGACGCCCCGCGCCGCCATGTCCTGCGGGCGCAGGCGGCCGAGGGTTTCTCCGTTCAGGATAACGTCCCCTCCGGAACGGATATGCGTGCCCGCCAGCGCCTTGAGGAACGAGGTCTTGCCGACCCCATTCGTGCCCATGATGCAGGTGACCTCGCCCACCTTGGCGGTGAAATCAATACCGTGCAGGATTTGGCTGCCGCCGTAATGCAGTGTCAGGCCTTTGGTTTCAAGCATCAGCCCAACTCCTTCAACCACGACCCAGATAAACTTCAATGACAGAGGGAATCTTGGTTACATGGTCCAGCGTGCCCTCGGCCAGAACTGAACCCTCGTGCAGCACGGTCACCCGGCAATCAAGACGGCGGACAAACTCCATGTCATGTTCGACCACCACGACGGCGCGGGTCTTGGCGATCTCGACCAGCATGGCGGTGGTCAGTTCGCGTTCGGCCAGGGTCATGCCGGCGGCGGGTTCATCGACCAGAAGAAGCAGGGGTTCCTGTGCGAGAAGCATCGCGATTTCCAGCCATTGCTTCTGACCGTGGGATAGCTCGCCCGCCTTGCGCGGCAGGGCGTCGGTCAGGCCGACTTGGGCCGCGAGAGCCTCCACCCGTCTGCGGCCCTCGCCGGTCAGGGCAAATAGCAGGGCTGCGAAGGGGCTGCGCGGGGATTTCAGGGCGAGGACTAGGTTTTCGGCCACAGTCTGGTCCTCGAACACCGTGGGGCGCTGGAATTTGCGGCCGACCCCGGCGCGGGCGATGGCGGCTTCGGACATGGTGAGCAAGGACTGGCCCTTCTCTCCCCAAGTCACCGAACCGGAGTTCGGCTTGGTCTTTCCGGTAACGATGTCCATGAAGGTGGTCTTGCCCGCCCCGTTCGGGCCGATGATGGCGCGCAGTTCCGAGGGGCCGATCGAGAACGACAGGTTGTTGATCGCCTTGAAGCCGTCGAAGCTGACCGAGACGCCCGAGACTTCCAGCAGAGCGCTCATTCCACCGCCTCCTGTTCCTGCAAGCTGCCCTCGTCGGGGCCAAGCGGGGCGCCTTTGCGGTCGGGTGTGCGCAGGCCCCGGAAGCGGTCGAACAACCCGCCGATGCCTTTGGGGGCCCAGAGGGTGACGCCAACGAAGGATAGGCCCAGAAGCACCTGCCACCAGTCGACCCAGTCGATGGTGTAGAAGCCCAAAGGGATCGAGGGCGCGCGGCCCCCGGTGAACCAGCTGGAGAGCAGGGAGACGAAGGCTGCGCCGATGACTGAACCGTAAAGCCGCCCCCTGCCGCCGATGGCGACCCAGACGGCAAGGTATATGGAGGCGATGGGTGCGAGTTCGGCGGGGTTGATGATGCCGGCTTGCGGGTAATACAGAGCTCCGGCAAGGCCGCAGATGACGGCGGTGATGACGAAGACGAACAACTTGTAGCCCTCGACCGGGTAGCCGAGGAACCTGACGCGGGCTTCGTCATCGCGGATCGCGCGCAGGACCGAGCCAAACTTGCCGGAAATTGCCCAAGCCAGCAGAATGTAGGCGAGGGCCAAGGCTGCGGCGGAGGCCCAGAAGAACCAGATGGAGAGCAGGTCTTGGGACGTCTCCGCCAAGCCCGGCAGGTTTTGCAGGCCGGAGAGGCCGTTGTTGCCGCGCAGTCCGGAGTCGTTCTGGAAGAGGTAGAGCGACAGCGCGAGGGTCATGGCCTGGGTCAGGATCGAGAGGTACACGCCGGTGACGCGGCTGCGGAAGGCCAGCCAGCCGAAGAGGAAAGCGAGGAGGCCGGGCACCAGCACGACCAGCGCCAGTTGGGCGGGGAGCGAGTGGGCAAAACTCCAGATCAGCGGGATGTCGGAGCCGCCGACGACGCCGAATATCTGGGTGCCCACACCTTGGGCGATCTCTTGTGCTGTCGCGGGGATGGGCGAGGTGGCGAGGGACTGGACGACGATTTCCTCGGTCCGCGCATACATCAGCCACTGGCCAATCATGTAGCCGCCAAGCGCGAAGAAGGCCATGTGGCCGAGCGAGAGGATGCCGGTGTAACCCCAGACGATGTCCATCGCCAAGGCGGCGAGGCAGAGGCAGAGGGTTTTGCCGAGGGTCTTGACAAAGGATGTCGACATGGAGCCCATGCCGAAGGCCGGGCTGAGGATCGTGACGGCGACGGTCAGAACGGCGAGCGCCAGCAGGAACCACAGGACAGAGGGGTTGCGGGCGAGAAAGCCTTTGGGCGTGAGGGCGGCGGACGGGCGGGGGCCAGCCCCCGTGCCCCCGGGATATTTGGGCAGTGTGAATGGGGGGGCTGCGGGGGGGGTGGTGTCGGTCATGTCAGTCCCCTGCTGCCCGGCCCCGGAGGGCGATGATGCCGCGGGGGCGAACCTGGATGAAAAGGATGATGAAGAGGATCATATAGGTCTGGGCCGCGAGGGTGTTGGAGGGGTTCAGCCATTCAATGGCCTTTTGCAGGCTGCCGATCATGGTGGCTCCGGCCAGCGCGCCCCAGATGTTGCCAACGCCGCCGACGACGACTGTCATGAAGGATTGGACGATGTAGTCAGTGCCAAGCTCGGAGGTGACTTTGGCGAAGAGGCCGATGGCGACACCGGCGATGCCTGCGATGCCAGAGCCCAAGCCGAAGGTCAGCATGTTGATGCGGTCGGGGTTGATGCCCATGGAGGCGGCCATCGCGGGGTTTTGCGTGACGGCGCGGACTTCGAGGCCGAGTCTTGTGCGCTTCATCAGGTAGAGAAAGAAGCCGAGAAAGAGGGCTGCGAGGACGATTATGGCGATGCGGATGTAGCTGATCGAGACGACGTCGTTGAAGGTCAAAGCACCGCCGAGCCAGTCGGGTGAGGTGAGCGGCCTCGCCTGGGTGCCGAAGATGTTCTTGAAGAGCTGCTGCAGCGCGATGGAGATGCCGAAGGTGGCCAGCAGGGTTTCCAGCGGGCGCTTGTAGAGGTGGCGGATGACAAGGCGTTCCATGGCAACGCCTGCAGCAAAGGTGATGGCGAAGGCCAGCGGGAAGGCCACCAGCAGCGACGCGGTGTAGCCGGGGACGATCTGCTGGACGACGTAACCGGTATAGGCACCCAGGGTGATGAACTCGCCATGCGCCATGTTGATGACACCCATCACGCCGAAGGTGATGGCAAGGCCGATGGCGGCGAGGAAGTAGATGGCGGCAAGAGACAGGCCGTCGAGGCCGAGATCGGCGACCTGCAGGACACCAACTTTCAGGCTGATCTTGCCAAGGGCGGCTGTCGCGGCATCGGTGATGACGCGGTCGGCCTCGGTGTAAACCTCATAGAAGCGGTGGGCGGTGATGGCGGCGGCGACTTCATCGTCGGTCGCGGCGGGGGGGACCTGACCTGCGGCTTCAAGGGCGGTGTAGGCCCGGTCTCGGTTGGCCTGAATCGATAGGTCGGAGACCGGGAAACCGGCGACGCTGCCGGATTGGATATGGTCGGCGAGGGCCTTTTCCTGATCCTCATGGGTTATGCGGGCCGGGGCGGAGCCGTCGGCGACCAAAAGGTCATAGGCCTCTACGGCTGTCAGGTCGCGGCCGGGCTTGATCTCGCGGGCGATGTTCTTGCCTTCCAAGGGACCGGCGGAGGCCATGCGGCTGGTGGCGACTAGGGGGGTCAGGGCAGCGCGCAGGTCAAGGCCGGTGTCGGCGCCGAAGCTTTCCATCGCGGTGACGCGGGCTGTCGTGTCGGCATCGAAGCGCAAGGTGAGGAGACGTTCGAGGCGTTGTTTTTGCGCTTTCAGGGTCGGGTCGGTTTCACCGTCAATCGCGGCGCGCAGCGGGGCCAGGCTTTCGGCATTGGGATCTTGCGCGATCGAGGTCAGGGCGTTGGCGCGCTTGGCGGGGTCGGGGTCCGAAAGCGTGAATTGCACGAGCGCCGAGGCGATCAGGCCTCGGACGCCGGCATTGGGCTTCAACTCCGTGATGTCGGATTTGGCGGCGGTGCCGGCGGGGGCGCCGGTCAGGTCGGTGAGGGCATAGCCGGCTGGATCGGGCGACAGGAGGAAGAAGGTCTTGTCGGACTTGCGTTCGCCCAGTTGCTTGTTGCCCCAGGCCTCCAGCAGGCGGGCGGCCATCGGGTCACCGGAGGCTGCGAGGTCGGATATCACCGGGCCGATCGTGGTGCGCGAGGGCTTCTCGATATCGGCGGCATGGGTGGCCAC
The DNA here is from genome assembly GCA_947371955.1 of Paracoccaceae bacterium. Taxonomy (GTDB): domain Bacteria; phylum Pseudomonadota; class Alphaproteobacteria; order Rhodobacterales; family Rhodobacteraceae; genus Stagnihabitans. Next base: position 5,377 of record CANBRQ010000158.1, read on the forward strand.
GATCTGAGCCACGGTCTCGGCATGGGCCGACAGACCAAGGCAGGCCAAAGCCAGACCAAGTAGGAAAGCGCGCATTGGGAGAACCGGGTTCAGGGGGTGGAGGGGCCGGGTTGGCCCCTCCGGTCGTGGATCAGGTCAGTAGTTTGACTTCAACTGGACGCAGGTCTTGGTGTCCTTGTTGTACATGCCACACTTGAGGTCTTTCCAATCCGATTCCAGAACGGCGGATTCCGGCAGATAGTCCGTCCAGGCGTCGCCGGGGACCGGTTCGGTCTGGGAGATGATGTCGAACTGGCCGTCGGCCTTGATCTCGCCGATCAGAACCGGCTTGGTCAGGTGGTGGTTCGGCAGCAGTTCGGCGGTGCCGCCGGTCAGGTTGGGGAACTTCTGGCCGATCAGGGCATCGAGCACCGGGTCGACGTCGACGGTGCCGGCTTGCGTGACCGCATTCACCCACATGTTGAAGCCGATATAGTGGGCTTCCATCGGGTCATTGGTGGTGCGCTTGTCGTTCTTGGTGAAGGCGTGCCACTGCTTGATCCAATCCGCGTTCGCCGGGGTATCGGCGGACTCGAAGTAGTTCCAGGCCGCGAGGTGGCCGACGAGGTTCGACGTATCCAGACCCGACAGTTCCTCTTCGCCGACCGAGAAGGCGCAGACGGGCAGCTTGTCGGCGGTGACACCTGCGGCGGCCAGTTCCTTGTAGAAGCCGATGTTGGCGTCGCCGTTGATGGTCGAGAGTACGCCGACCTTCTTGCCGTCAGCGCCCAAGGCCACGACGTCAGACACGATCTTGGCCCAGTCGGATTGGCCGAAGGGAGTGTAGTTGACGAAGATGTCTTCTTTCGGGATGCCCTTGGAGATGAGGTAAGCCTCAAGTATCTTGTTGGTGGTGCGCGGGTAGACGTAGTCGGTGCCCAGAAGAGCGAATTTCTGGATGCCCAGTTCGTTCAGATAATAGTCGGTCGCCGGGATCGCCTGCTGGTTGGGCGCAGCGCCGGTGTAGATGACGTTCTTGGAAGATTCCTCGCCCTCGTACTGGACGGGGTAGAACAGCAGGCCGTTGAGTTCCTCGATCACCGGCAACACGGATTTGCGCGACACCGAGGTCCAGCAGCCGAACATCACGGCGACCTTGTCGACGGTCAGAAGTTCGCGGGCTTTCTCGGCAAAGAGCGGCCAGTCGGAAGCGGGGTCGACCACGACGGCTTCCAGCTTCTTGCCCAGAACGCCGCCCTTGGCGTTTTGCGCGTCGATCAGCATCAGCATCGTGTCTTTCAGCGTGGTTTCCGAAATCGCCATCGTGCCGGACAGCGAGTGCAGAACACCGATCTTGATCGTGTCATCGGCGGCAAAAACCCGGGTGGTCATCAGCGGAGCCGCAAAGGCAGCCACACCACCGGCCAAAAGCGAGCGACGTGTAAGTTTCATGGTAAGTCCCCTGTCAGGGCTGCCTCAGGCTCTTCCCAAGCGGGCATGAACCGCCCATACTGGGCAGGCAGCTTTTGTTGCACCCGTGCGGTGGTGATCGGCTTCCACACTTGTCGCCACCGCACAATTCCCTCTCGAAGATCTCCCCCGAGCAAGAGTTAGATGGCGACATCGCTGTGACGCGCGCAATGGTTGCGAAAGCGGCCTTGCGGTTGACGTTAGGGTAAGCGAGCATTTGCCCCATAATTGAGCAAGCTTTCGCGCTGCGGTGCAGGAATTGGGCGTTAACTGCGGCAAAATGCGCGGTTGGCTGGCGAAAGTGGCGTTGAAATCGTCGGAATCAGGCGAAACGGCTGGCGCACAGGTTCTTGGCTGGCACCCGGGGCCAGCCCCGGGCCCCGGAGTATTTCCAAGGGAGCAAATGGGGGGGTGCGGGGGGTCAGGTCAAATCGACGCGGGCGCGGTCGCCTGTGGCGAAGCGGCGCAGAGTGGCTGCGTAGAGGCGGTGTTCCTGCACAAGGACGCGGGCGGCGAGAGTGGATTCGGTATCGTGGGGCAGGACGGGCACGCGGGCCTGACCGAGAATTGGGCCGGCGTCGAGGTCGGCAGTGACCTCGTGGACGGTGCAGCCGGCTTGCGTGTCCTGGGCGTCAAGGGCGCGCTGGTGGGTGTGCAGGCCGGGGTATTTCGGCAGAAGCGAGGGGTGAATGTTGAGCATGCGGCCTTCAAAGCGGCGGATGAATGCCGGCGTCAGGATGCGCATGAAGCCTGCGAGGCAGATTATGTCAGGATTGGCATCGAGGAGCGGCGCCAGCAGGGCTGCCTCAAACGCCGCTCGGTCCTTACCGAAGGGGCGGTGGTCGATGGCGGCGGTACGAATTCCTTGCCCTGCCGCCCAGCCGAGGCCTGCGGCTGCCGGGTCGTTTGACGCCACCAGCACCGGGCGGGCGGGGTGGTCGCCCGCCATCGATTCCACCAGCGCCCGCATGTTGGAGCCACCGCCGGAGATGAGGATGGCCACGCGTTTGAAGCTCACGCGGCCTTCGGCCTTGGTCACAGGAGTTTGCCGGTGTAGATGACGCCCTCGCCCGGGACGATACGCCCCAGTTGCACGACGGTTTCGCCGAGGTCGCAGAGAAGTTGGCTGACCGCTTCGGCCCGGGTCGGGTCGACGACAAGGATCAGGCCAATGCCGCAGTTGAAGGTCTTGAGCAGTTCCGATTGCGCCATATTGGCGTTGGTGGCCAGCCAGCGAAACACCGGGGGCAGCGCCCATGCGTTCAGGTCGATGGCGCAGGCAAGGCCGTCGGGCAGGACACGCGGGGGATTCTCGGTCAGGCCGCCACCGGTGATATGCGCAAGACCGTGGACGCCGCCGGAGCGGATCGCCGCGAGGGCCTGTTTCACATAAAGCCGCGTGGGGGTCAGCAGGGCTTGGCCGAGGTTGCCGTCCGAGAAGGGCGAGGCTGCGTCCCAGCCGAGGCCGGAAAGCTCCACCACCTTGCGCACAAAGCTGTAGCCGTTGGAATGGACGCCATCAGAGGCGAGCCCGATTAACACGTCACCTTCCGCCACGCCGCGCGGCAGGTCGGTGTCACGCTCCATCGCCCCAACGGCGAAACCGGCGAGGTCGAAGTCGCCGCCGTGGTACATGCCGGGCATCTCGGCCGTCTCACCCCCGACGAGGGCGCAGCCGGACTTCTCACACCCAAGGGCGATGCCTTCGATGATCGAGGTGGCTTGATCTACATCCAGCTTGCCGGTGGCGAAGTAGTCGAGGAACAAGAGGGGCTCGGCCCCTTGGCAGACCAGATCGTTGACGCACATGGCAACAAGGTCGATGCCGATGGTTGAGACATTGCCAGTGTCGATGGCGATGCGCAGCTTGGTGCCGACACCGTCGGTCGCGGCCACAAGGATCGGGTCCGTGTAGCCCGCAGCCTTCAGGTCAAACAAAGCGCCAAAGCCGCCGAGACCACCCATGGTGCCCGCCCGGCGGGTGCGCTTGGCGGCGGGCTTGATCCGCTCGACCAGTGCATTGCCCGCGTCGATATCGACGCCCGCATCGGCATAGGTCAGGCCGTTATGTCCTTGGGTCATGCGCCGCTCCCTTCGCTTCTGTGTGGGGAGCCGCATAGACCATCGGGGCAGCCACCGCAACATCCCGGGCCCAATGCGCGCAGGTCAAGTGCGGCCAAAGCGCCCGCCGCCGCAGGATTGCGGGCAAGGGCAGTGCCCCGGCTGGCGACATATCGGGGGCTCGGGGCAGCTTAGGTATCCGGGCCGATGTTTGCCGCCCGAAAAATGGCTGGGGCAGCGAAGGCGATCACGCGGCAGAGGCTGTCCGGCATTACCGCGAGGCGATGGCGAGGGGTTTGTGCGACGCCAGATGCCGCATCTCGCAATGAAGTCACCAAGGCTGGATCCGAGGAAACGGGAAGGCAGGGAAACCAGAAGGCATGAACGCCGCGTCCGCCACGTTGCGGGGCCAGAGAACTGCGCTTGATCCGCAGGCGCGGGTATGGAGTGGTGCCAGCCTCGGGCCAAGCGCGTTCAAGGACGCATCGGGCTTCGACCATGGCCACATCCTTAGCGGCACGCGAAAGGGCCGAGCCGCCATCCAAGACGCCTTCCTTTGGGCATCATGGCCCCGGCCTCTGCCCAACCCCACCCTGCCCCTGGCCCGGAAAATCCGGCCCGACACGCTTCTGTCACCCTTTTCCACCGTCAGGCCCGCCCAAGGTTCTTGACCACACCCGACGTTATGCTAGGCAAAAGCTTACGGCGGGCCTGTAGCTCAACGGTTAGAGCAGGGCGCTCATAACGCCTTGGTTGGGGGTTCGAGTCCCTCCGGGCCTACCATACTCATTGTTTTCATTGGACAATTTGGTAAAAACGTGGGACACATGTCCCACGAAGTATCAATGAGTTACAAGCAATGTGTCCCACGAAAACTGGAGCGAATCCTTTGAACGACCTGAGCCTTGCCGGTTTGGTTGTTGAAAAGCAGTCTGAACCGCCCCGGGTTTACCGGAGGGTGATTTGTTCAACGACTAGGCGACCATATCGAGTTTGTTCAGATTTGCATAGAACGCCTCCTCTGCTTCTGCGGGCGGGATGTATCC
>CANBRQ010000159.1 GCA_947371955.1 Paracoccaceae bacterium
TCACCGCCCGGTCGGCGTGTTGTAGGGGGGCTGCGAAACCGCCGCAGACCACGTCGCCCAGCACGTCGAAGATCACCACGTCGGTGTCGTCCAGCAGGTGGTGCTGCTTGAGCAGCTTCACCGTCTGGCCGACGACATAGCCGCCGCAACCGGTGCCAGCGGGCGGGCCACCGGCCTCCACGCATTTCACGCCGTTGAAGCCTTCGGCCACGTAGTCTTCGGGGCGGAGTTCCTCGGCATGGAAATCGACGTCCTTGAGGATGTCGATCACCGTCGCCTGCAACCGCCCGGTCAGGGTGAAGGTGCTGTCGTGCTTCGGGTCGCACCCAATCTGCAGCACGCGCTTGCCCATCATGGAAAAGGCAGCTGACAGGTTCGACGAGGTGGTGGATTTGCCAATCCCGCCCTTGCCATAGACCGAAAACACCTTGGCGCCCTCGATCTTGGTCTCGGCATCCTGATGGACCTGCACGGAGCCTTCTCCGTCAAGGCCGCGCAGGATTGGAACTGCATCAAGGCTCATGCTTCTGCCCCTTTCATACTTGTGAAAATATCCCCGCCGGAGGCTCCGGCGGCGGGCTTGGTGCTGTTGGAGATCGGGCTCATTCGGCTGCGATCCCTTCGAGACGGTCTTCCAGTTCATCAGCAGCCCCTTGCAGAGCGGCCAAAGTGGCGGCGTCGGGCGTCCAGTAGGACCGTTCCGAGGCTTCGATCAGCCGGTTGGCCATGCGCGAGGCGGCCTGCGGGTTCAGCGCGGCCATCCGTTTGCGCATCGCCTCGTCCAGCACGAAGGTTTCCGACAGGCGCTGATAGACCCAAGGCTCCACCGCTTCGGCAGTGGCCGACCAGCCCATCGTGTTGGTGACGTGGGATTCGATCTGCCGGACCCCTTCGGCCCCGTGCTTCAAAAGACCCTCGTAGAACTTTGGGTTCAAGGCGCGAGAGCGGGATTCCAGCGCGATCTGATCGCGCAGGGTGCGGATCTTGCCGGTGCCCCGGGTCTGGTCCGAGATATAGACCGGAGTTTCCGTGCCGCGCTGGCGCTTCACCGCGCGGGCGATTCCGCCCAGCGTGTCGAAATAGTGATCGACCGAGGTGACGCCAAGTTCCACCGATTCCAGGTTCTGATACGCCATCTCGACGTTCTTCAGCGCCTTCTGCATCAGCGCCGCCTGCTTCACCGGCTTGCCGTTCATGCCGTAGGCGAAGCTCTTGCGGGCCTCGTAGGCGTCAGCGAGTTCGTTTTCATCACCGAAGGCAGAGCTGTCGACCAGTTGGTTGACGTTGGAGCCATAGGCCCCCTCGGCATTCGAGAAGACGCGCAGCGAGGCGGTTTCCATGTCGCAGGTCATCTGCTCGGCATAGGCCAGCGCATGGGCGCGGATGAAGTTCTGGGACAGGGGTTCGTCGGCCACCGCGCATTTGTAGGCGGCCTCGGCCAGCATCTTGGTTTGCAGGGGCAGAAGGTCGCGGAAGATGCCGGACAGGGTCATCAGCACGTCGATCCTCGGGCGACCGAGTTGCGACAAGGGGATCAGGTCCGCACCGCAAAGGCGGCCATAGGCGTCAAAGCGTGGGCGGGCGCCCATCAGGGCCAGCGCCTGGGCAATCGGGCCGCCGTCGGATTTGATGTTGTCGCTGCCCCACAGAACCAGCGCGATCGAACGCGGCAGGGTCGGGTGGGCGGCCAACAGTTTGTCGGCTTGGGCCGCACCGTCCCGCAGGGCGAATTCGGTCGGCATCCGGAACGGGTCGAAGGCGTGGATGTTGCGGCCCGTTGGCAGGATTTGCGGGCTGCGGATCAGGTCGCCGCCCGGAACCGGGGTGATGAAGCGAGCCGACATGGCGCGCAGGATGCCGGGGATTTCGGTATCCTGTTGCAGTTGCTTGTCGATCTTGGCGCGCTGGATGTCATCCATCGGTGGCAGCAGGTCGAGGTAGTCGGCGCGGGCGGCGGCACTCATCGGTTTGCCGACCACGTGGAGGCCGTCCGGGATCAGCGCGTCTTCGGCCTCCAGCAGCTTCAGCCACAGGGCGGCGGGCTTCTGGCCACCCATGTCGACGGCGGCGGCTTGCTCGGCGATCAGGACTTCAAGTTCGCGGCGTTCGGGCGCGTCGGGTGCCATCGTGCGCCAGCGGGTCAGGCTGTCTTTGAGTTCGATCAGGCCCTTGTAGAGGCCGGCCTGTGCCAAGGGGGGCGTCAGATGGGTAATGGTGATGGCGTTGGAGCGGCGCTTGGCGAGGGAGGCTTCGGAGGGGTTGTTGGCGGCGTAGAGGTAGATGTTCGGGACCTCGCCGATCAGACGGTCGGGCCAGTCGCGCGCGCCCATGCCGGCTTGTTTGCCGGGCATGAATTCCAGAGCACCATGCATGCCGAAGTGCAGATAGACATCGGCCTGATAGCTGTTGCGCATCCAGAGGTAGAACTGGACGAAAGCGTGCGTCGGCGCAAAGCCGCGCTCGAACAGCAGGCGCATCGGGTCGCCTTCGTAGCCGAAGGTCGGCTGCAACCCGATGAAGATGTTGCCAAGCTGCTTGCCCAAGACGAAGACGTTGCGGCCATCGGATTGCACCTTGCCGGGGGCGGGGCCCCAGACGGCTTCGATGTCCTTGAGGTGGGTGGTGTTGCGCACGATGGTGTCGGCGTCGACCATGGCGGCCACGTTGGCGGGCTGGCCGTAGGTCTTGGAATTGCCGCCAAGGACAGCCTCGCGCAGGTCATCGACCGTGGCGGGGACGTCGAGGGTGTAGCCCTCGGCCTTCATGGATTTCAGGGTGTTGTGCAGGCTTTCGAAGACGGACAGGTAAGCGGCGGTGCCGGCGGCGCCGGCGTTCGGCGGGAAGCCGAAGAGGACGATGCCGACTTTCTTGTCCGCGTTGCGCTTCTGGCGGAGGCTGGCCAAGCGGTGGGTTTTCTCGGCGAGCGAGGCCACGCGTTCCGGGCAGGGCGACATGGCGCGGCTGTCAGGGGAGCCTTTGCACATGTGCTGGCAGCCGGTGCAGCCATCCAGCCCGTGGCGGCCTGCGAAGACGGTGGGGTTGGTCGCGCCGTCGATTTCCGGCAGGGCGATCAGCATCGTCGTCTCGATCGGGCCAAGGCCGGTGCCGGCATTGGCCCATTGGCCGAGGGTCTGGAATTCCAAGGGGTGAGCGGCGATGTAGGGCACGTCAAGGGCTGACAGGGCTTCAACGGCGGCAGGGCTGTCGTTGTAGGCCGGGCCGCCGACGAGGGAGAAGCCGGTCAGCGAGATCATCGCATCGACTGGGCGGGTGGTCTTGAAGTAGTTGTTGATCGCAGGGCGGCCGTCGAGTCCGCCGGCGAAGGCGGGGATGCAGGCGATGCCTTTGGCCTCCAGCGCTGCGATCACGGCGTCGTAGTGGGCGGTGTCGGAGGCGAGGATGTAGGAGCGCAGCATCAGGAGGCCGACAGTCAGCTTGGACCCTGCGGGGCGGGGCAGGTCTGACAGGTTGGTGGTGATGCGGCCGGGGACTTTCGGGTGGTAGAGGCCGACTTCGGGGTAGTCGACGGGGGCTTTCGACACCGCACCGCGCCAGTCCTTGCGGGTGGAGTAGCGGCCGATCAGGAAGCGGATCATCTGTTCGATGTTGTCGTCCGAGCCGCCCAGCCAGTATTGCATCGACAGGAACCAGGCGCGCAGGTCCTGTGCTTTGCCGGGGATCCAGCGCAGGATCTTGGGCAGGCGGCGCAGCATCGACATCTGCTTTTCGCCGGAGTTGGACGAGGTCTTGGCGGTGGGTTTCAGCTTTTTCAAGAGCGCCATGGCCGCAGAGGCGGGCTTGGACATGTCCAGATCGCCCATCTTGGTCAGCTTGACGATGGAGCTGTCGGCGATGACGCCGATGAAGGCATCGGCGCGGGTCCGGGCCTCGGTCAGGTCGGGGAGGATGGCGGTGATATGCTCCTCGATGAAGAGGAGGTTGGCGACCACGATGTCAGCGGTCTTGAGCGCGGTCTTGCAGCGCGAGAGGGCGGCGGGATTTTCGGCCCATTCGGCGGCGGCGTGGATCGAGATGTTCAGGCCGGGGAAGTCTTTCGCCAAGCGCGGGGCGATGCGGGCAGCGGGGCCTGCGGCGTGCTGGTCAAGCGTCACAACGACGATGTTGTAGCCGACCCGGGTTCCGTTCAGGGGGGTGTCAGCGCGCATAGTGGGCCTTGGCCTCATACAGGGTTTCGACGGAGATGGCGGTGACGCCCTTGGTTTCGGCGTATTTCTCGGTGTTGCGCTTGGCCTTGCCGCGCACGAAGAAGGGGATCTTCTTGAGTTCGTTCTCTGCGGCGGGCAGCCAGACGATCTGGCCGGAAGGTTGGACGGTAGGGACAGCGTCGGAGGCTGCGGCCTCAGCGGGCATCGAGCCCACTTCGGCCGCGGCCGCAGGGGCGGCTTCAGCGCTGATGTCCGGGGTCGCTTCCTTGGGCTGGTGCTTGGCGCCGTGGTGGGAGGCGCCGGCCTCGTCATGGAATTCGAAGTCGTCACGGAACATGGTGAGGAGGTGTTCTTCAAGGCCCATGACGAGGGGATGGACCCAGGTGTCGAAGATCACGTTGGCGCCTTCCCAGCCCATCTGGGGCGAATAGCGCGCGGGGAAATCTTGCACGTGGACGGGGGCGGAGATCACGGCGCAGGGGATGCCGAGGCGCTTGCCGATGTGACGCTCCATCTGGGTGCCGAGGATCAGTTCGGGGTGCAGGGCTGCGATGGTGGATTCGACTTCGAGGTAGTCGTCGGAAATCAAGGCCTCGACGCCGTATTCCTTCGCCAGCGCCCGGATGGGCCTTGCCATTTCGCGGTTGAAGCAGCCGAGGCCAGCGACTTCGAAGCCCATCTCCTCGCGCGCGATACGGGCGGCGGCCAGAACGTGGGTGCCGTCACCGAAGAGGAACACGCGCTTGCCGGTGAGGTAGGTGCTGTCGACCGAGCGGGTCCACCACGGCAGGCGGAGGCGGGAGGTGTCGGTTTTGGCGGGCAGGCCGGTGATCTTGCTGACTTCAGCAAGGAAATCGCGGGTGGCGCCGACACCGATGGGGACGATCTTGGTGTAGGGCTGCTTGCAGTTGGTTTCCAGCCAGCGGGCGGCGGATTCGGCATGCTCGGGGTACATCAGGACGTTGAAATGGGCGGCGCCCATGCGGGCGATGTCGCTCGGGCGGGCGCCCATCGGGGCTACCACGTTGATGCCGATACCCATTTCGGCGAGCAACCGGGTCAGTTCGGTGATGTCGTCGCGGTGCCGGAAGCCGAGGGCGGTGGGGCCGATCAGGTTGGCGGTGATCTGTGCGGTGCGCTCGCAGGGCTTGGCGAGGTGGCGGACGATCTGCAGGAAGGTCTCGTCGGTGCCGAAGCCTTCCTTGCGCTGGTAGGAGGGCAGGTCGAGGGCGATGACGGGCAGGCCGAGGTTCATCGACCCGGCGAGGCCTGCGGGATTGTCCTGAATGAGTTCGGCGGTGCAGGAGGCGCCGACGATGATCGCCTCTGGGTGGAAGCGGTCAACGGCATCCTGGCAGGCGGTCTTGAACAGGGTGGCGGTGTCGCCGCCAAGGTCGCGGGCCTGAAAGGTGGTGTAGGTGACCGGGGGGCGGTGGTCACGGCGTTCGATCATCGTGAAGAGAAGGTCGGCGTAGGTGTCACCCTGCGGGGCGTGCAGGACGTAGTGCAGGCCCTTCATCGCGGTGGCGACGCGCATGGCACCGACGTGCGGGGGGCCTTCATATGTCCAGAGGGTCAGCTTCATTCGGCAGCCTCAAGCGTTGGGGCCAGCGGGGCAAGCAGGGCACGACGGCGCAGGGGACGGGCGAAGAGGGAGGCGAGGTCGCCGGCCTGTTCGTAGAAATGGACGGGCGTGAAGACCAGTTCGATGGCCCATTTGGTGGCCATGCCTTCGGCTTCCAGCGGGTTTGCCAGACCCAGACCGCAGACGGTGAGATCAGCGCGGGCGGCGCGGGCGCGGGCGAGTTGCTTGTCCACGTCCTGGCCTTCCGAGAGGGTCGGGCCGGAGGCGAGAAGCGCCAGTTCCGGGCCCATCAGGTCGCGGTGCAGGAAGGGGGTGCCGACCTCGATGGCGGTCATGCCACATTCGCGGGTCAGGAAGCGGGCGAGGGGCAGTTCAAGCTGGCTGTCGGGGAAGAAGAAGATCGACTTGCCGGTCAGAGTCTGGGCGGCCGCCGCGATGGCTCTCTCAGCGCGTGCGCGCGGGGCGGCGGTGACCTTTTCGAACAGCTCGGGCGAGACGCCGAATTCGGTGGCGATGGCTTGGAGCCAGAGGGTGGTGCCCTCAGCCCCGAAGGGGAAGGGGGCGGCGATGTGGCGGGCGCCGCGACCGGTCAGCGCGTGGGCGGTGTCGCCCAGGAAGGGCTGGACGAGAGCGAAGACGGTGTTCGGGCCGACCGAGGGCGCGTCGGCGGAGCGCCGGGCGGGCAGGCAGCGGACGGACTTGATGCCCATGGCGGAGAGGAGGGCTACGGCCTGATCCTCGACCACGTCGGGCAGGGCACCGACGAGGAGGAGTTGCTTTTCGGCGCTGGACGCCAGCGTCGGAACCATCGAGGCGAGGCAGGCATCTTCACCTTGGGTGAAGGTCGTCTCGATTCCCGAGCCCGAATAATTCAGCACACGCACATGCGGCGCATGCTTCATGCTCATCCGTTCGGCGGCTCGGTGCAGGTCCAATTTGATGACTTCCGACGGGCAGGAGCCGACCAGAAACAGTTGACGGATGTCAGGGCGGCGTGACAGGAGGCGATCCACCTCGCGGTCAAGCTCGGTCTGGGCATCGGCCAGACCGGCGAGGTCTTTTTCTTCCAGAATGGCGGTGCCGAAGCGGGGTTCCGCGAAGATCATCACGCCCGCTGCTGATTGCAGAAGGTGGGCGCAGGTGCGGCTGCCCACCACCAGAAAGAAGGCGTCCTGCATCTTGCGGTGCAGCCAGATGATGCCGGTGAGGCCGCAGAACACCTCGCGCTGGCCGCGTTCTTTCAGGACCGGGGTGTTGGTGCAGCCAAGCGCCGGAGCGGGGGCATTCATGATTGCACCGCGTCGCTCATGCGGGCCTCGTAGTCGACGCGGGCGGCATCCAGCCGGGCCATGCGCAACTTCCAGATGAACTGCGTGGCGTTGATGGCATAGGTCGCATAGGCGGACAGAGCGAGGACCATCTGACCGGTCGGTGACAAAGCCCCAGTCCAAAGCGCTATCAAGTAGGCGGTGTGCAGGGCGATGACGGCGAAGGAGAAGACGTCCTCCCAGAAGAACGCCGGGGCCAGAAGGTATTGGCCGAACACGACCTTCTCCCAGATCGCACCGGTCACCATGATCAGGTACAGGAACCCGGTCTTCACCACGATGGAGACGGTCGCCGCCTCGTATCCTTGATCGGTGATCAGGTAGCGCAGCACCAAAACCAGAGAAGTCGCGAAGGCGAGGAACTGCAGGGGCGCGAGAATGCCCTGCACCAAAGTCCATTTCGTGGTGTCGCGCCGGACGCGTTCTTCCGCGGTGTAGAGCGGTTTGCGGGCGGGCTGATGTGGTCGATTCTGGGCCATTGCGGGTCTTTCAGACGGCTTGTCCTGAACTGAACCCTAGCCCCGCGATTCTCAATGTGTCAACCAAAACTTACACAAGTCAGGTTTACACGTCGTGCGCGACACGACGGTGACGGGGGTCGGATAAGACATATTTTGCTGCACAAATTTGTGTGCATTACTATTTAAAAACAGTGCCTTGAATTTTCAGACCCCAAGGCGTATCTTCATAAGTGTCAATTTTCTTTGACAATGCAGCCGTCCTAAGGGAAAGTTCACTACAAGGATGACCCCGATCGTGCAGACAGACTCAAGCTGCGATTGTGCGGGCCACCCGGTGGAGGGCCGTCGGCATGCAGGATATCCAGCCGCGAGACCAAGGGGGCTCCGCAGCGCAAGACACTGCTGGAGTGAACTATTTTGCCTCGCAGGTCGTGTCGCTATTGGCCGAAAGAACCGCGCGCACCGTGTCGGAGCTGCGCGAGCCCTTGGTCAAGGGGCTGATCACGGCCTCGCTGACGGGCAGCAAACACGCCTTCGCCGAACTGCTGACGGAACTGCGCAAGTCGCGGATCAGTCTGGCGGCGCTGGCCGATCTGTACATCCCCGAAGCGGCGCGCCGGATGGGCGAGATGTGGCACGAGGACGACATGTCCTGGATGGATGTGACGATCGGCGTCGGGCGCATGCAAAGCCTGCTGCGCGAGATTGGGACGGCCTGGGTGGCGGATCAGGCGTCGGACAATGGGCATGGCGCGGTGATGATGCTGGTGCCCGACCGCGAGCAGCACACCCTTGGTCCGATGGTCGCGATGGGACAAATGCGCCGCTACGGGGTTTCGGTCTGCCTGAGAATAGCGCCAAGTTTCAACGAATTGCGCAATCTGGTGGCAACACGGCAGTTCGACGGCATCCTGATCTCGGTCGCGACAAAGGAGAAGCTCGAATCCGTTGCGAAGACCGTCAATTTTCTGAAGTCAGTTCTGGCGAAACCCTGTCCCATCGTGGTGGGCGGGGCCGTCATGTCTTTTGTAAAGGATCCTGCGACATGCACAGGGGCTGACTTTTCCTCAAATGACATTGGCGCGGCGCTTGAGGCGATTGGCCTGAAGTTCGACGCCTCCTGTGTGCTTCGGCGCACGTAACAGACCGCTGTCCCGGACGGACGGGTGGGCGGCAAGAATGGCGAAACCTTGGTGAATACGGATACGAAACATTTTCTTGACGGGCTGGCGATGCCGCTGATCGATCCGGAACTTTTGTCCGAGATCGTCTCGACGGCGTCCGACTTGTCATTGATTCTGAACGCCGAGGGCCGTGTGGCCTCGGTGATGATCAACCCGCATCACCCGGCCTTCGGGCAGTTGAATGATTGGGTCGGCAAGCATGTCCATGACATCACCACGGAAGAAAGCCATGACAAGCTGGACCGCCGCATGGATCAGATCCGCAAGCCGGGCGTGAAGTCGCTTGCGATCGAGGTGAATCACACGGGGCTGGCGATCTGGGAATTCCCGGTGCGTTACATCATGCACAACATCGGGCCGGACAAGGCCCTGCTGCTTCTGGGCCGCGACATGCGCCCGATTGCCGAGATGCAGCAGCAGTTGGTTCAGGCGCAGATTGCGCTCGAGCGCGACTACGAGACCCAGCGCGAGATGGACACGCGCTACCGGGTGCTGATGGAAGCGACGCGCGATGCTGTCGTGCTGTTGTCGATGAACAACGGCCGGATCGCCGATCTTAACGCGGCGGCCGCGGCGATGCTGGGCGGCTCGCGCCAGGAGCTGGTGGGGGCGGCCATCGCACAAGAGTTCGAGGGCCGCCGTCGGGGTGAGTTTCTCGAGAACCTGTCCAACATCGCCTCGGCCGATGCCGTGCTGCCGGTGGAACTGATGGCGCGCCGGTCGCAGCGCAAGTTGCGGGTGATCCCCAAACTGTTCCGCGCCGCGGGCGAGCGTCTGATGCTGTGCCGACTGGAAACCACAGAGCCCGCGATTGCAGCACAGGGCGATGCGAACGAGAATCTGGAACGGCTTTTTGCCGAAGGCGTCGACGCGATGGTCTTTCTGGATCAGGACGGGTCCATCACCTTGGGCAACGACGCTTTCCTGAAGCTGACCGACAGCACGCATCTGACCAATGTGCGGGGCCGGTCGCTGGCCGAGTTTCTGGCGCGCGGCTCAGTGGATCTGCGCGTCATCATGGAAAATGCGCGCAGGTCGCGGCAGTTGCGGCTTTACGCCACCAAGATCATGAACGAGTTCAACGGTCAGGTTCCGGTCGAGATTTCGGCGACCTA
>CANBRQ010000160.1 GCA_947371955.1 Paracoccaceae bacterium
AGCAAAACGCCCAGATCAGCCGCCGAGATATCGCCCGCCGCCGCCACATAGATCCGGTCCCGCGCCAGCGCGCCGTGATAGGCGTCCAGAATATCCGCCCGGGTCAGCGCCTTGACGCTGGCTTCGGTGCCATCACCGACCGTGCCATAGGGATGTTCGCCAAAGGCCGTCTTGCGCAGGATGTCGCCACCAATCGCCCCCGGGTCCTTGGCGTTGGAGGCGATGTTCTGCAACACCTGCCCCCGCACCCGCTCCACCGCGGCATCGTCGAAGCGCGGCTTGGTCAGGGCCTGATGCAGCAGGTCCATCGCCTTGTCGCTGGTCTCGGTCAGGTACTTGGCCGAAACATCGACGCCATCTTCATCACTGGAAAAGCTGAACTCTGCCGCCAGCGCATCTCGGGCGGCCGCGAAGCCCTGACTGTCCAGATCGCCCGCACCTTCTTCGATCAGCGCCGTCATCAAGTTAACCGCCCCGCGTTTGCCGGGCGCGTCCAGCGAGGTGCCGCCCATGAAGCGGATGTCCAGCGCCGTAAACGGAATGTCGTGATTCTCCACCAGCCAGGCCTTGATGCCACCCGGGGAGGTCACTTCCTGTATCTTGATCTCGGCCATCGCTGGCCAGGCCAGCAGCAGGAACATAACCGCCAGAACCTTGGTTTTCAGGAAGGAATTCATTGCGCGGCCTCCTCAGCCGTCAGCCAGCCGGTCACGGCATGGTGGCGGTCCAGCACTTTCTTCGCCTCGGCCATCACCTCATCGGGTGTGACGGCCTGCACGATGGCGGGCCAGTCCTGCACGTCCTGCACCGACAGGCCCGAGGCCAGCGCCATGCCATAGCGGTGCGCCAGCCCTTGCGTGTTGTCCTGCGCATAGACCTGATTGGCCTTCACCTGCGCCTTGATGCGGGCAAACTCGTCCGGGTCCACGCCGTCCTTCAGGAACTTGGCCACAACCCCGTCCATCGCCTTTTCCAGATCGCCAAGGCTGACGCCATCGGCAGGCACAGCGACCAGCGCAAAGGTCGTCGGATCCATCGACACGCCGTCATAGGACACGGACGTATAGGTCGCGACCTTCTGGTCAAACTCCAGCGCCTTGGCCATGACCGAGGTCGCCCGGCTTCCGCCCAGCAACTGCGCCAGCATGGTCAAAGCCGCCGCCTCTTTCTGGTCACCCGGATTGCGTTCCGCCGCCAGATAGCTGCGCACCACATAGGGCTGGGCCACGCGCGGGTCACTCAGCACCAGCCTCCGCTCCGCCAGTTGCGGCGGCTCGGTCGGGCGGACGCGTGGGTGGATCTTGTCCGAGGGCGGGATCGGCCCGTAGTATTTCTTCGCCAAGGCCAGCACGTCATCCGGCTTCACATCGCCCGCGACGATCAGGATGGCATTGTTCGGCGCATAATTGGCCTGATAGAAGTCCAGCGCATCCTGCCGCGTCAGCTGCTCCATCTCATGCCGCCAGCCGATGACCGGGATGCCGTAGGGATGGTTCAGATACTGCGCCGCCGACATCTGCTCGGTCAGCAAAGCGCCTGGGTCGCTGTCGGTACGTTCATTGCGTTCGTCAAGTATGACCTGCCGCTCGGTTGTCACATCCTTTTCCGTCAGGTTCAGGTTGTGCATTCGGTCGGATTCCAGCTTCATCACCAGTTCAAGCCGGTCGGCCGCGACGCGCTGGAAATAGGCCGTGTAATCCTGCGTGGTAAACGCGTTGTCAGACCCGCCCTGAGCGGCCACAATCTTCGACAGATCGCCGGGGGCCACGTCTTTGGTGCCTTGGAACATCAGATGCTCCAGAAAATGGGCAATCCCACTGTGGCCCGGCGATTCATCCGCAGCGCCGATCTTGTACCAGACCATATGCACCACGACCGGGGCCCGGTGATCCTCGATCACCACCACATCCATGCCGTTGTCCAACTTGAAGGTGCTGACCGTATCGGCCACCGCCGTTCCCGCCAGCACAACCAAAGCCAGTGCCGCGCGGCACCACATCTTGAAACCGAATTCTGGGCGCATGGAGTCCTCCTGCCTTGCCGTCAAGCTAGCGGCACAGCAGCCACGCGCAACCCCCGCCACGCGCTTGTGACAGATCGCGAGCAGGCGCGGGGTTACTTGCCCGCCTTGGGCGGGGCCGAGGGGGTACGCGCCCCTGCCGCGCGCCATTTGGCAAGCTCGGCATATTCGTCCAGCCACTGGGCCTTGTAGACGTTGAAATAGGTGGTCAGGCCAAAGGCCCGCTCCAGCAGCTTGCCGGGGTGCTTCTTGCGGAAGGCCAGATCATCCGCCGCCAGCGAGGCGCGAATGCCTGCAGACCCGCCATTGCGCCCGGCATAGGCAACCAGACCGGAATCCGCCACCGGAACCCCGCCTGCCGCGCGGGGCTTGCCACCCAGCGCCACCACGGCGTCGTCCATCGGATGCGGATCGGTCAGGTTCTCGCCACCCGGCGTAGGCTCGGGCAATGCCGTCAGGTCCGGCGGGATCTCCAGCGCCTTGGGTGGCAGAATCGAGAACTCGTCCGGGCCATCCGTGCCCGACCGCAGGTTCATCAAATGCGGCGTGCCTTTGCCCCCACCGCAGGCTGAAAGCGCCATCAGCGCTATGCCCGCCCCCGCGAGAACCATCCGTGCCTTCCGCATTCCGCCCGACCCTTGCCCCAACTCTTGCGCCGTATTTTGCTCGTCTTACCGCATAGAAGGCTTCACGTCACGGGGTCTTTGTGATCAGCGCTTCTTCACTGGCTTATCTGCCGACTTGCCCCCGGCGAAGTTGGTGAACAGAACCAATCCCACCGCACCCATGAAGATCGCCACATCCGCCACGTTGAAGGCAAAGGGGTTGTCGATGCCGCAGCATGACATGTTGAGGAAATCCGCAACCGCACCATACAGCAGCCGGTCAATCACATTCCCCGCCGCCCCGCCAATCAGCAAGCCCGCCGCGATCTCGGCCCAGAACCCGGATTTCTCGCGCTTGACCCAAACCCAAACCCAGCCCGAGATCACCACCGCCACGCCGATCAGCAGAACCCGCGCCATCGCGGAATCCTGCGCCAGAAGGCCGAAGTTCATCCCGTAGTTCCACGCCATCCGGAACACCAGAAAGGGTGACCAGACATCAATCTCGACCCGGTTGGCCAGATCCAGCCCGAAGACCACGGCAACCTTGGTCAACTGGTCCAGCACCAGCACCGCCAAAGCCACCAAAGGTATGCGCCAGCGCCCCATCCTAGTGCCGGAAATGCCGCTGGCCGGTGAAGACCATCGCCAGCCCCGCCTCATCCGCCGCCGCAATCACCGCCGCGTCATTCATCGACCCGCCCGGCTGGATGACCGCCGTAGCCCCCGCCTCCGCCGCCGTCAGCAGCCCATCCGGAAACGGAAAGAACGCGTCCGAGGCGACAACAGACCCCACGGTCGGCGAAGCCTGCAGCCCCAAAGCCTCAGCCATATCGCCCGCCTTGCGCGCCGCAATCCGCGTCGAGTCCACCCGGCTCATCTGCCCCGCGCCAATCCCCACCGTCGCCGCATCCTTGACGTAAACGATGGCATTCGACTTCACATGCTTGGCAACCTTCCATGCAAACAGCAGGTCCGCCATTTCTGCCGCCGTCGGAGCCCGCTTGCTGACCACCTTCAGGTCGGTCGCTGCCAACGAGGCGAAATCCCGCTCCTGCACCAGAATACCCCCCGCCACCTGCTTGAACGCCAGCCCCGGCGCCTTGGCATCCGGCAAGCCCGCCGTCGTCAGCAGCCGCAAATTCTTCTTGGCAGCGAAGATCGCCTTTGCCTCGTCCGAGGCTCCGGGCGCAATCACGACCTCAGTGAAAATCTTCACGATCTCTTCCGCCGTCTCGGCATCCAGCGGCTGGTTCAGCGCCACGATCCCGCCGAAGGCCGAGGTCTGGTCGCACTGATAGGCCCGCAGATACGCCTCTTTCAGCGTAGCGCCCTTGCCAACCCCGCAGGGATTGGCATGCTTGATGATGGCCACAGACGGGCCATCGCCCGCAAACTCCGCCACCAGTTCAAACGCCGCATCGGTGTCGTTGATGTTGTTGTAGGACAGTTCCTTGCCCTGCCACTGCCGCGCCGTCGCAACCCCCAGCCGCCCCGAACCATCCGTGTAGAACGCCGCCTTCTGATGCGGATTCTCGCCATACCGCATGCCCAGCGCGAACTTGCCGGCGAAAGAACGGTTGCGTGGGAAGGGTTCCTTGAACTCCCCCGCCATCCAGGCTGAGACCGAGGCATCATAGGCCGCCGTCTTCGAATAAGCCGTCAGCGCCATCTTCTGCCGGAAGGCCAAGGTGGTCGCGCCGTCATTGGCCTTCATCTGCTCGACCAGTGCGCCGTAATCTGCCGGGTCCGTAATCACCGTGACGAACTTGTGGTTCTTCGACGCCGCCCGGATCATCGCAGGCCCGCCGATGTCGATATTCTCGATGCAGGTGGCGTGATCTGCCCCCTTCGCCACCGTCTCTTCAAACGGGTAAAGGTTCACGATCAGCAGATCGATCGGCTCGATCCCATGCGCCGCCATCGCCAGCAGATGCTCGTCATCGTCGCGCAGCGCCAGCAAGGCCCCGTGAATGTTCGGATGCAAGGTCTTCACCCGCCCGTCCATCATCTCGGGAAACCCCGTCACCTCGGCCACATCGCGCACCTTCAGGCCCGCCGCCCGCAGCATGTTCGCCGTACCGCCGGTCGAGATCAACTCGACCCCGAACCCCGCCAAAGCCCGGCTAAGTTCGATCAGCCCGAATTTGTCGGAAACCGAGATCAGCGCGCGACCGATCGGGACGAGATTTGGCATGCGGGGTCCCCTCGCAATGTGTCAGATCTGGCTGGCGGGGTCCTCCCGCTCCAGATCGCGGATCGCCAGCGGAGTATCCTGCGCCTTGGCCAAGGTCCAGCCCAGCTGAGTATCGAAATCCACAGCGTGACCCGAAAGCACGATTTGCCGGCTTTCGCGCGGGCGCAACTTGGTCTTTTCCAGATAGATTGACGGTTCCAGCGTCAGCTTGGCCGTGCCGTCATGCCGGAACACCCAGATCTCGCCACTTTTCAAGGCAAGCGAAACCGCAGCCCCGCCCATGTCCAACCTGACGTCGACATCGGGGTGAATATGGAACCGCACGGCAAAGCGCACGCCCTGCTGACGGCTTGCCGCCAGCACCTTCTCCAGCCGCCGCTTCTCGGCGGTCGATATGGCGGCAATCCGGTCGAACCCGGTCAGATGCCTGCCATCCTGCGTCAGCATCAGATCGCGCACATGGCTCAGGCCATGCGTTGCGGCCCAGCCATTCTGCGCCAGATGCACGCCGTGCCCATTTTCGCCCGGCAGCACACGCAGCGTCGTGACCTCGGCCCGCTCGACGAAAGACCCCTCGCCGCCCGGCCCCAGACGGGAGGAGGAGAATCCTTCGATCGACAGCGTGGAATGTGACGCCGTCGCCCGCCCCGCCTGCCGCCATTCCGCCCCGAAGACCAGACCAGACCCGCAAGATACAACCAAAGGCCGCCGCCCCGACGTCAGCTCGAACGCATTGGTCGAGGCATGGGCCAAAGGCCCGCCCGGCGGCGGTGCCGCATCCAGCACCAATGTCGTGCGGCCCCCGGTCAGGCGAGCATAGCCCATCACCATCCCGGTCGAGGCCGCAGCCTTGATCCCCGCATTGGCCAGCGCCGAATCCAGCCGCCCCTCTGCCCCGCGCCCGCCGCCATGAAACCGCGCCAGCCCGCCATCGGCATGCCGCAAGGACCGCAGCACGGGCGCCACCCGCTCCATCGCCGCGAAATGCTGCGGCGAGGCCGTGCGCCCCGCCTCGGCCAGGGTCTGCGCGCCCCAGGTCATCAGAGTAAAGACGTCCAGCAACTCCTCGGGGTTGCGGCTGGGAATGCCGCCGCCCATGTCAATCTCGGACTCCAGTTCCGCCGCCAGCGCCTTGACCGCAGCATCGACATGGCCCGACATGCCCTGCAGCACCAGACTGGCCACGATGATCCCGGTCAGCGCCTCGATCCGGGCCAGCCCGGGGGCGGCCAAAGACCAGCGCTGCGCCAGAAAATGCACCTGCATCGACAGGCTGCCCAGCAGGGCCACCTGCCGCGTGGCCTCATCCCCCTCCAGCAGCATCGGCGCGTGGTTGATCAAGCGGATCAAACGCCGCCCGATCAGATCGGGCTGCCAGCCGGGCCCCTTGCCCTTGCCGAAGCGCGCAATCCAGTCAAAGGTCCAGGCCTGCGCCCGCTCTTGCGCCCGCGTGTCGCCCAAGGCCGCAAGGTCATCCAGCCAGACAAAGCCATGCACCTCGACCCGCTGGCCAAAATCCGGAAAGGGCACATCCCAGATCGGCACACCGGGGCTTTCCACCACCGCCCCGCCGGATGTGAAATTCCCCGCCACCAACTGCTTGCCCCGGGCATAAAGCCCGATGGTGCGCGGTTCCGGCTGACTGACAAAGCCCATCGCAACCTTGGCCTTCTGCGCCGCCCGCAAGGACCGCCACAGCGCAAGCTTGTCACGCCAGCCCCCCGACGCGCGCTGCTCATGCTCCCCAAAGGCCATTCCGCTCCGCCCTGCCACCTGCCCGCTTGCGGGACCTTCAAGGGGAACCATAGCGAATGCCCCCTGCCCTGTCACCGTCGACAGGGGGCATTGGCAAATTCACGCGGTGTGGTCGATCCGCTCCATATATTGGGCCAGAGTTTTCACCTGACCCAACCATTTGGTATACAGCTTGGGATCATGCGGTGCCGGGTGCACGCCGGGTTCAATCTCGCCCGCCAGCAGCGATTCCACCGCAAACGACACCGGAGTCGACACCAACCGCGCCATCGCCGTGCCCTTGGCATCGCCCCAGGCATCCATCGCCCAGGTCTCGTGGAACATGATCCTGCCGTCCTGTTCCGCCTTCAACGACACGAACAGAATGACCCGGTCCGGCTCTCCGGGGGCATAAGAATTCTCCCGCACGAACTCCGCCGCCATCTCGGCCAATCGTGCATCGCCTTCCGGACCCGACAGCGTTTCGATCTCGCGGAACACCGGCGTCCAGGCCGCTTCCCAACCGTTCAACCGGATCGTGCCACGGACGAAATCCTTGACCGGCCACGCCGGATCAAAGTGATAGTCCGCCATGAACGGATAGCTGTCACGGTTCGGATAGACCTCGAAGCTTTCCGGGTGCGGCAGCGGCGCATCATAGGACGTGATCGCATCCCAGGGGCGCGAGACCTTGAACTCCTCGAAATTCTTCAGGCTGCGCGAGGGCGAGCGCAGCGCCTTCAACACGCCCAGCGGCGCCCAGGAAAACTTGTACCGGAACGGGTTCGGAATCTTCGGCACGCCGCCACAATAGGACACGAAGGACAGCACGTTCTTGGCATCAAACCCTTTGGAGGCCCGATACCGCGCCACCAGATCATGCGCCATCAAGTGGTCGATCCCCGGGTCCAGCCCGCATTCGTTGATCGACACCAGTCCCTTGGCCCTAAACTCTCCATCTAGAGCCCGCATTTCCGGCGATATATACGACGAACTGACAAAATTTGCACCTTTTGTCAGGCAAGCCTTGGCGATGGGTACATGGTGTTCCACCGTCAGCATCGAAATCGCCACATCGCCGGGCTGCAGGGCTTCGGTCAAAGCCTCCAGCGAATAGGCCCGGATGTCGCTTGCGATATCCCCCACCGCCTCCACAGCCTTCTCGACCGTGCGGTTCCACACCACGACGGGCAAGCCCGCCTCGATCAAGCGCCGCAACCCCGGAGCCGACGACAGCCCCGTTCCGCACCAATGTATCGTCATCGCGTCCTCCTCAAACGTAAATGATATGGCGGTCATAGTCCGCCTTGGCCCGACCCCAGACGCCCGCATCCAGATCAAGCAGCGTCAGAAGCGAGGGCAACAGTTGCGCCGCATAGTCCTGCGAAGACTCCACCGGCATCAGCGACGGCAAGTTGTCAATCGCGGTCACATCCAAGGGCGGGTTCTTCGCCACCCGCAACGCCGGTGCATCCCAATCCGTCGCCCGGTCATAAACCTTGATGGGCGAGAAATCCGAGGTCGGATCGCAGGCGATGTCCCCGATCACCGTCAACTTCCGCGCATCGGTTTTCGCTGAAGCTGGCACAAACACCGGACACCCCGGCCGCGCGAGGATGCAGTTCAGGAAGATCTCATGCTGCAACACTTCCGGGAACGGCCCTCCGCTCGCCGTCTCCGCCATATCCCACTTGGTCACGCCACAGCCGAGTGCCGCCAGCAAATCCGCAGCCCCGGTGCCCACGCGCCCCAAGGCCCCGATGATCAGCGCATTCGGCCGCCCGAGGCCGGCCAGTTCCCGCCCCAAATTGGCCAGCAACTCCGCCTTGCCGGCATAAACCGCCACCGGCCCGGCAATCCCGCCCCGCTGCTGCGCCGCCCAGCATTTCAGACTGACAGCCGCCCCCGCATAGCCCGCCCAATACCCAAACGCCGCAACCCGGCGACCGGCTTCATTGACCAGATACTCCAGATCATACAGCACACCGCCGCCCGCCTTGAACCGCTGCAACAACACCCGCCCCGCAGGCTGCCCCTTGAAGGCATGACCAAACATGATGTGCCGATGCGTCAGCGGCGTACCATCCTCCGGCAGTTCCTTCAGCCCGAAGATGATCGCGTCTTCCGGAGCAATCGGCCAGGAATTCTCCGCCGCAATCTCGCAGCCCGCCCGCAGATAGCCATCGATCGGAATGGCCCGCACATGGCTGTCCTCGACACTCACCCGAATGCCCGCCGCCACCAGCGCCGCCGCACCTTCCGGCGTCAGCCCCACCCGCTCTTCATGCGGCCGCTGCTCGGCCCTGACCCAAAGATGCACCATGGCAACCCCCCATTTTGCCCCCTCCATATCAGACTGTCCGCGCCAGAACACCCCCGGCGGCGCATGGGCCGACGGCCCATCCTACCAACGGCCGGGGTCCGGTAGTATGGGCCGTCGGCCCATGCGCCTTGCCAAGCAGTACCCCGCCATCCCATGATCCTGATACCACAGCCAAAGGCACCCAAATGGCCCGCCGCCCGCACACCACGGCCCTGCCCGCCCCGTTCCTGCAGCGCATCAGCCTGCTGGAAGACCGCCTCCCCGATCGCACCGCCTATCCCTTCAACCTGCCCTGGCTGCAGAACCCCGACTTCGAACTCAGCTTCACCACCCCCGTCACCATCCTCACCGGCGAAAACGGCACTGGCAAATCGACCCTGATCGAGGCCCTCGCCGCCCTCTCCGGCTATGACGAGGCCGGAGGAGGCAAAGGCGACCGCCCCGTCGACCACTCCCGCGCCGTCGACACCAGCGGCAGCGCCCTGGCCGACGCGTTGCGCGCCGCATGGCTGCCCAAGATCACCAACGGCTGGTTCTTCCGGGCCGAGACCTTCTTCTCCGTCGCACGCTATCTGGATGCGGTGGCTTCCCCCACCGCTGACTTCCTCTCTCACAGCCACGGCGAGGGCTTCCTGCGCTTCTTCGACGAACGCCTGTCACGCCAAGGCATCTACTTCCTGGACGAGCCCGAAAGCGCCCTCTCGCCCCGGCGCCAACTCAACCTCCTCCGCCTCCTCGCCCGCATCCAATCCGAGGCCAGGGCGCAGGTGATCATGGCCACCCATTCCCCCCTGCTCATGGCCGTCCCCCAAGCGCAGGTCCTGCAGATCACCCGCCACGGTATCGAGCCCATCGACTACCG
>CANBRQ010000161.1 GCA_947371955.1 Paracoccaceae bacterium
GCGCCGGGGGTTTTCCACCCCCGGACCCCCGGAGGATACTTGAGCCTGAATGAAGTTAACCCGAAATTAACCAAAGCCTGCGATTCTTGCCGTGCGGTACAGGCTGGGAAGCCGATGACCGCCCTGGGTGAAGCCCTGCCTTGACATGACGGATAGCCAAAACGGAGCCTCGGGGCAGGGTGGAACGCGGCAGTTTCATCCAGGTCCAAATATCCCCCCGCCGGAGGCGTCCGCCGTTTGATATCCCTTCTGTCAGCGTTTTCTGTCCTCCAATTCCAGATTGAACAGGCGCAGGCGGTGGGTCAGGGTTTCCAGATCGGTCACAGAGTCGAAATGTTCAAACAGGAAGGACAGCGCCTCGCCGTCGTCCAGGCCCGCTTCGGCCGAGAAGCGTTTCAGGCGGCGGTAGCCGTCTTCCGTCATGGCGACGGGGAAGCGGCGGGTCAGACGGAAGCGCTTGGGCATCGGGTCCTCGGGGGTTCTGGAGGCGGTCAGTCATGGTCTTGCCCACAGGTTAGAAGGCTTCGGCCGGCAGCGCCATAACGGTTTCGCCCCCTGCCATGATCCGGGCCAAGTGCAATGCGCAGGTGGGAAGCTGGCGGGTCATGAAATGCCGCGCGGTGACAAGTTTTGCTTGCAGGAAGGGAATGTTCTCTGCCCCCTGCGCGGCCTTGGCCATGCGCAGCCACATCAGCCCCAGGCTGACATGCCCCATCAGATGCAGGAAGTCGGTCGACCCGGCAAGCGCATCCTGCGGCGATTGGCCGGCCACCGACATGAAATAGACCAAGGCCTCCTGCAATTGCCCAGCCGCCCGTTTCAAAGGCTTGGCGACGGGCTCCATCGCGGCATCACCTTCAAGGGCCTGACATTCCGCCAGGATCATCTGCAGGAAGGCCCGGATCGCCTTGCCGCCGTCCGAGGCCAGCTTGCGCCCGACAAGGTCCAGCGCCTGCACGCCATTCGCGCCTTCATAGATCATCGCGATCCGCGCATCGCGGACGAACTGGCTGGCCGGGTTGTCCTCGATATAGCCATGCCCGCCCCAGATCTGTTGGGCCTGCACCGTCGATTCGAACCCCTTGTCGGTCAGGAAGCCCTTGATCACCGGGATCAGCAGCGAGGCCAGCCCCTCTGCCGCCGCATCGCCATGATGCCCCCGGTCGATCAACGAGGCGCCCCAGAAGGTCAGCGCGCGTGCGCCCTCTATGAAGGCCTTCTGATCCATCAGGCTGCGGCGGATGTCCGGATGCACGATCAGCGGTTGCGCTGGGCCTGCACCCTCCGCCATGCGTCCCTGCAGCCGGTCTTTCGCATAGGCCGTCGCCGCCTGATAGGCCGCCTCGGCCACCGCATAGCCCTGACAACCCACACCCAGCCGCGCCTCGTTCATCATGGTGAACATGGCGCGCATGCCCTTGTGCAGATCGCCCACCAGCCAGCCCTGGGCCCCGTCATAGTTCATCACACAGGTGGCAGAGCCGTGGATGCCCATCTTGGCCTCCAGCTTGCCCACGCTGACAGCATTGCGCGTGCCATCCGCCAGCACCTTGGGCACGACGAACAGGCTGATGCCCCGCGTGCCCTCGCCGCCGCCCGGAGCCTTGGCCAGCACCAGATGCACGATGTTCTCGGCCATGTCGTGATCACCGGCCGAGATGAAGATCTTGGTCCCGGTGATCCGCCAAGCCTCGCCTTCCGCCTCCGCCCGTGTCCGGATCAGTCCCAGGTCGGTACCGCACTGCGGCTCGGTCAGGTTCATCGTGCCGGTCCATTCGCAGGATGCCAGCTTTGGCAGGTAATAGGCCTTCTGCTCTGCCGTCCCATGCGCCCGCAACGCGGAATAGGCACCATGCGTCAGGCCCTGATACATGTTCAGCGCCATGTTGGCCGAGACGAAAGCCTCGTTCACGGCGGTATGCATCAGGTAGGGCAGGCCCTGCCCGCCATACTCCGCCGCACAGTCCAGCGCCATCCAGCCGCCGGCGCGCAACTGCTCGAACGCCGCCTTGAACCCTTCAGGCGTGCGCACCACGCCATTCTCAAGGACGCAGCCCTCTCGGTCGCCCACGGTGTTCAGCGGCGCAAGCACGTCAGCGGCAATCTTGCCTGCCGCTTCCAGCACCGCGGCGGTAAAACCCTCGTCCAGTTCGGCATAGCCGGGAATACCAAGGCTTTGCACCTGCATGACCCGGTGCAGCAGAAAGGCGTAATCTTCCAACGGTGCCGTGTAACCCATGTTTCCTCCCTATTCCGCCGCCTGCTGGAACCCCGCGATCAATGCGGCCCCCTTGGCAATCTCGGCGCGCAAGTCGTCAATCGCCGCACCCATCTCGGCGCGCTGCGCCTCCATCTGCACCAGCCAGGCCTTGGCCAGTTCACAGGTCCGGACCACCTGGCTTGCGCTGCCTTCGCGGTCATAGATCTCCAGCAACTGCCGGATATCTTCAAGGCTGAAGCCAAACCGCTTGCCACGCAGGATCAGCGTCAACCTTGCCCGATCGCGCCGCGTGTAAAGCCGCCGGGTGCCGCTGCGCATCGGGGCCAGCAGTTCCTTCTGCTCATAAAACCGCAGGGTCCGAGGGGTCACCTCGAAGGCATCGCACATCTGGCGAATGGAAAACGTCTCGGTCATCGGCCTGTCTTTGGATGGGGTCACGTCACGGGGCCCAAGTTGGTCCGGCTGTTCGCTGAAGTGTAGGGGAGTTGACGTACGCGTCAACGTAACGTCATTTCAACCGCTCAAGTTCTTCGGCGGCGGTCTGGCGCAGGCTACGCAGATCCGCGATCGTATGGGCCAGATCGCCCGCCTGCGCCTGCAGGGCCGCCAGCCGTCTGTCTGCCATCTCCAGCCAGGTTTACAGCTGCACCTTGGTGCCTTGGGCGGCGTAAATCTCCAGCCATTGGCGGATTTCCTCCAGGCTGAAGTCAAAGCGCCGCAAGCGCAGGATCAGGACCATGCGCGCCACCTCTCGGTGGCTGTAAAAGCGCGCGCGTCCCACCCGTTCGGGGGCAAGAAGTTCGATATACTCGTAATAGCGCAGCGTCCGGGGCGTCACCGCGAACCGGGCGCACATCTCCTTGAAGCTCAGCCGGGTTTCACTCACCTTGGGCCTCCTCGGACTTACCCTAAGGTCAACCGGCCTTGCGCGCAACGATCGCCCCTTGCGCCCGCCCGTCCGCCGGGGAAAATGGCTGAAGCGGAGGCCCCGATGCCCGACAAACCGACCGACCCATTGCCTGACCGTCTGACCCTGGCGAAAGCCTTCATGCAAACCCTGCCCCATGCGAAAAGCCTCGGGATGCAGTTGACCGAAATGGGAGAGGGCCGCGCTACCATCACCATGCCCTACGACCTGCGCCTTGTCGGCGACCCCACGACCGGCGTCCTGCACGGCGGAGCGATTTCCGCCCTGATGGACACCGCCTCCGGTGCTTCGGTGATGTGCCACCCCTCGGCCCCCGCCTCGACCGCCACCCTCGACCTGCGGATCGACTACATGCGCCCCGCGACCCCCGGTCAGGCCATCACCGCAAGGGCCGAGTGTCATCACGTCACCCGCTCGGTCGCGTTCATCCGCGTTGTGGCCACCGATGCCGATGAAAGCCGCCCCGTCGCGATGGGCACCGGCACATTCACCCTCGAACGCCCGCCGGTCACGCCATGACCCGCCGCCCGCCCGAGCCCATCGAAGTCGTCAAGTCCCGGCGTGAGGCCGCGCTTGCCCGCCTCGTCGCCGGTGTGCCCTATATCGGCTTCCTCGGCGCCCGCTTTGACCGGCGCGGCGACGAACTCACCGCGATCCTGCCCTTTCACCCCTCGTTGATTGGCAACCCGCTGATCCCCGCCCTGCATGGCGGCGCCACGGCGGCTTTCCTTGAGGTGACCGCCATCATCACCCTCGCCTGGACGACGCTTTGGGAGGATATGGAAAGCGGCCGCATCGACCCCGCGTCCGAGGTCTTCCCCGCCCTGCCGAAAACCATCACCTTCACGGTGGATTACCTGCGCTCCGGCCTGCCGCGCGACGCCTATGCCCGCGCCACCGTCACCCGCTCCGGCCGCCGTTATGCCTCGGTCCACATTGCGGCATGGCAGGACAACCACGCCAAACCCTTCGCCGCCGCGACCGCGCATTTCCTGATGCCAGAGCCCAAAGACCAACCCTGATGCAACTGACCCACCGCCGTATCCTGACGATCGCCTTCCCCATCGTCCTGTCGAACGCCACCGTGCCCCTGTTGGGCGCCGTAGACACCGCCGTCATCGGCCACCTCGGGTTGGCCGCCCCCATTGGTGCCGTGGGCCTCGGCGCCACCATCCTCTCGACCCTCTACTGGGCCTTCGGCTTCCTGCGGATGAGCACCTCCGGCCTCGCCGCCCAGGCCAAGGGCGCGCAAGACCCCGTCGAACTCTCCGCCACCCTTCTGCGCGCCCTCCTGATCGGGGCCATCGCCGGCCTGGCCCTCATCGCCTTCCACCGCCCGCTCTTCGCCCTCGCCTTCCAGATCGCCCCCGCCTCGCCGCAGGTCGAAAGCCTCGCCCTCACCTTCCTCTCGATCCGCATCTGGGCCGCTCCGGCCACCATCGGCCTCTACTCCCTCACCGGCTGCTTCGTCGGCACCGAACGCACCCGCGCCGTCCTCCTTCTGCAACTCTGGCAGAACGGCCTGAACATGGCGCTGGATCTCTGGTTTGTCATAGGTCTCGGCTACGGCGTCGCCGGAGTGGCCACCGCCAGCCTGATCGCCGAACTGACCGGCCTCGCCTTGGGCCTTTACCTCGCGCGTGAGGCGCTCGCCCCCCTCCGCGCCGCCCTGAAACGGCTCGCGGACCCTCAGGCCCTCCGCCGCACCTTCTCCGCCAGCCGCGACATCCTGATCCGCACCATCATCCTGCAACTCAGCTTCACCACCTTCGTCTTCCTCGGTGCAAGGTTCGGAGACACCACTTTGGCCGCCAATGCCATCCTCCTGCAGTTCCTCTCCATCATGGCCTTCGCACTGGACGGTTTCGCCTTCGCGGCGGAATCCCTCGTCGGCCAGGCCATGGGCGCCAAAGAACCCGCCGCCGTCAAACGCGCCGCCCGGATGTCCATGCAATGGGGTTACGGCGGCGCAATCCTTCTGGCCATCACCTTCGGCCTCGGCGGCTATCTCGCGATCACCCTGATGACCACCGCCCCCGATGTCCGGACCGAGGCGTTCCACCTCCTGCCATGGCTCATCGCGGCCCCCCTGATCGGCACGGCCTGCTGGATCTACGACGGCATCTTCATCGGCGCCCTGATGACCCATATCATGCGCAACGCCGCCATCGTGGTGGCCTGCATCTATGCCGCCAGCCTCGCCATCCTCGTCCCCACCTTCGGCAACCAGGGCCTCTGGGCCGCCCTCATGCTGATGAACGCTGCCCGGGGGCTGACGCTCTACCGCGCCTTCCCGCAGATCCTGACCCGTGCCGCGACCCGACCTATTTGACCGGCGCCACGCGCCACATCTGGCCCGTGTAGTTTCCGCATTCGGCGAGCGTCAGCTGATCATTGTTGCCGTCATTCACGATGTCGAGGCACTTGCCCTCTCCCGTGAAGTCATTGGTCAGACGCATGTACCCGGGTTTTCCTTCGTAATCCCACAGGGTCCAAGCCTGTCCCGAGTAATTCCCGCACTCGGCCATGGCCACCTGATCGTTGGTACCGTCGTTCACCACGTCAAGACAAAGCCCGTCCCCCGAAAAGGAATTGCGCAAGCGCGCCGGCCCGTCCGCCGTGTCCGTGGAAATCTCCCAGAATTGGCCCGAGTAATTGCCGCAATCCCCCATGACCAGTTTGTTCCGGTCCTGATCATTTACGATATCAAGGCATTTTCCTTTGCCTGTGAACTTGGTGCCAAGATGGGCCACAAAGGAATCCGCATGCGCAGCGGAAGCGAAGGACAGAATGCAGCCCATGGCCATAAGAAGTACGGATTGTCTGATCATCAATAGCCCCCCAAGGTCCAGACCGACCGGAGCGACATTCGACCGAATTCGCTATCGGAAGATCATTTTTCCTAAATTAAGTGATTTCTAAAACGCTATCGCCCAAAGAACTTTCCATCAAGCCTTTTTCTTAAGCCCTCAGCCGCTTGAACAGTTCCGACGCACCCCAGCCCGCCACCATCGCCATCAGCAGCGACAGGACCCCGTAAATCAGCGGGCTTTGCATGGCGAGATTGTACAACGCCCGCTCCAGCCCCGCCTTGGCCACATTGATCTGGCTTTCCTGCATATCAACCACCTCGCCGCCCCGGGTCAGGAAGATGCGCACCTTGTAGGGGCCTTCGACCAGATTGGCCGGCAGGGTGATATCGGTCCTAAACAGCGATTGCCGCAGCAGCAACACGGAATCCTGCGCCAGCCGATAGGACCCCGACTCCGCCCGGATACGCTGCAAAGCCGCAATATACTTGCCCTGATCCGCAGAAGACCCCACCGCCTCGATCGTCTGCGGGATCGTCACATGATACTTTGCATCCTCCGCCGGAGACAGGATTTCACCAATATCCCCGGTCGTGGCCACCGCATAGAAACTGGGGGCAGAAGCGATCTGCACCGCCCCGCGGTTCAGCCAGATCCCCGCCACGCGTTCCTTCTTGCGCACCACCAAGGGGGCCGAGGGACCCTCGATCGTGATGATCACCTGCAACAGCGGCCAATCCGGCGCAGGCCTGTCGCGGATCGCGGCACCATAGACCATGATCGCCGTGCCATCGAAATTCGTGGTGATCGACACGCCCGACTGACTGACGCCTGACACGATCTCTTCCGCCCTGACAGGCAGCGCCAGCAGCAGCAGGGCCAGCAGCACCCGGATCATCCCACCACCCGCGTGATCGAATAAAGCTCGGACGGCGTCAGCAGCAGGTCAAACGCGATCTTCACCGCCACCGCCAGCACCAGCAAGGACAGCAATATCCGCAACTGTTCCGCCTTCAGCCGCACCCCAACCCTTGCCCCAAACTGCGCCCCGATGACGCCGCCCAGAATCAGCAGCAATGCCAGCATCATGTCCACCGTATGATGGGTGACCGCATGAACCAGCGTCGTATAGGCCGTCACGAAGGTGATCTGGAACAGGCTCGTCCCCACCACAACCTTGGTCTGCATGCCCAACAGGTAAATCATCGCCGGCACCATGATGAACCCGCCGCCGACCCCCATGATGGCCGACAGAAAGCCCACCGCCGCCCCCACGATCAAGGGCGGGATCACCGAGATATACAGCCCCGAGGCGCGGAACTTCATCTTGAACGGCATGCGATGCACCAGCGTATGCACATGGCCCCGCCGCACCACCGCCTTGCTGGTCCGCAGCAGGGACCGCACGCTCTCCACCAGCATCATCCCGCCAATCAGGCCAAGGAACAGCACATAGGACAGCTGCACGAAGACGTCGATCTGCCCCAGCCGGTTCATCAGATCGAACACGAAGCCGCCGATGGTTGACCCCAAGAGCCCCCCCACCGTCAGCACGGCGCCCATCTTCATATCCACCGCCCGCCGCTTGAACTGCGCCAGCACGCCAGAGATCGACGAGGCCACCACCTGATTGGCCCCCGTCGCCACCGCCACGGCCGGCGGCACGCCGATCAGCATCAGCAAGGGCGTGATCAGAAACCCGCCGCCCACGCCGAACATCCCCGACAGAAAGCCCACCAGACCGCCCAGCCCCAAAAGGACAAAGACGTTCACCGAGACTTCGGCAATGGGAAGGTAAAGCTGCATTGTGCCCGTGAAAGCTGCTGGAAGGGTCTAGGGGTGACTTGCCTGTTTCCCTCACGCTTGCGCGGGATTTTTCGCCAAGTCAAACCCTTCCGCACCGGTTTCGGCGGTTCATTGGCATAAGGCTGAATTTTGGCCGCTTTTCCGCCATGTCCCTCAAATCCTTGAGGAAATCACGAATAACCCGGTCGGGTTTAAGGCTTGGGCGGCAGCGTCACGCTAGACCAATCCGCGCAAGTACTCCCGCAAGATCCGCTCCAGCTTGGCAGCCCCCAAGGGCGCCATCGCCTTGGTGTGTTCATGGCTGATCTTCTCGTCCGACAGGCCCGCCGCCATGTTGGTGATGGTGGAAATCGCCGCCACCTTCAGCCCCAGAAACCGTGCCAGAATCACCTCCGGCACCGTCGACATCCCAACAGCATCGCCACCGAGGATCTTGATCGCCCGGATCTCCGCAGGCGTCTCGAAGCTCGGCCCCGAGTACCAGGCGTAAACCCCCTCCGGCAAAGCCACACCCTCGGCATGGGCCGCTGCCTTCAGCGCCGCCCGCACCTCCGGGCTATGCGCATCGGTCATGGGCACGAACCGCGCGTCCGTCGGCTCGCCAATCAGCGGGTTCAGACCCGAAAAGTTGATATGGTCCGACAACAGCATCAGATCGCCCGGCCGAATATCCAGCCGCAAGGACCCTGCCGCATTGGTGGCTATCAAAGTGTCGGCCCCCAGCGCCTTGACTGTCTCCAAAGCCACCCGCATCGCCGAGGGGTTGCCCTTCTCGTAATAATGCTCTCGCGCCCCCAGAACCGCGACCCGGGTCCCCTCCAGCATCCCCACATGCAGCGAAGGGTTGTGCCCCGAGACGCTCACATGCGGAAATCCCGGCAAATCGGCATAGGGAATGGCCACCCCCTCAACCGCATGCGCCAGATGTCCCAGCCCCGATCCGAGGATGAACGCCACCCGCACCGGCTCAGTGCCAGCGCGGTCCCGGATGATCTCAACGCTCTTTGACATAAGCCTCTCCTCCGGCCCGCGGCGGGATCGCCTTGCCGACAAATCCGGCCAGAATGATCACCGTCAGGATATAGGGCAGGGCCTGGGTGAACTGCACCGGAATGACGACAAACCCCAGGTCGATGTTCTGGAACCGGATCGCCACCGCATCCAGCAGACCGAACAACATGCAAGCGGCCAAGGCATACCATGGCCGCCACTTGGCGAAAATCAACGCCGCCAGCGCGATATACCCCCGCCCCGCCGTCATCTCTTTCAGGAACCCCGCCGACAGCCCCATCGACATGTAAGCCCCCGCCAACCCGCACAGAACGCCCGTGATCCCGACCGCTGCGTAGCGCAGCCCGGTCACCGAAACGCCCGCCGTATCCACCGCCGCCGGATTCTCCCCAACCGCCCTCAGCCGCAACCCAAAGCGCGTCCGGTACAGAACCCACCACGTCAGCGGGACGACGGCCAATGAGACATAGACCAGCACCGAATGCCCGAACAGCAACTCCACCACCGGATTGGCCGGCAGGCCCAGCAGATGGATGATCGGCGCATCATCAAACCGCATCCCATCCACCAGCGGAGGCGTCTGCCCCCCCAGATGAAACCAGCTTGTCCCCAGAACCACCGTCAGGCCAGAGGCCAGAAAGTTGATCGCGACCCCGGAAATCAGCTGATTGCCCCGGAAGGTGATGCTTGCCAGACCATGAATCGCCGCAAACAGCAGGCTCGCCACAATCCCCGCCCCAACCCCAACCCAGACACTCCCGGTTGCATAAGACGCCGAGGCCGCCGCAAACGCCGCCACCAGCATCTTGCCCTCCAGCCCGATGTCAAACACCCCGGCCCGCTCGGAAAACAAGCCCGCCAGACAGGCAAACAGCAGGGGCGTTCCCAGCCGGATCGTCGATTCCAGTATCTGCAGGAAACTCGCCAGATCCATCACTTGCCCCCCC
>CANBRQ010000162.1 GCA_947371955.1 Paracoccaceae bacterium
GCGCCCCCATAATGTCCGCTATCCCAAGCGGACATTATCCCACACTCTTCAAACCAGGCAGGGCAGCCAGGGCGGACGCTTACGCCCATCCTACCTGTGACCGGGTTCGGTGACCTTTGACCCCTTGGCGGCGAGACAGACCTGAAACCGGAGCGATCGTCTCGACCCCCGGAGGGTTTCACACCCTCCGGACCTCCGGTGGAGTATTTTGGCAAAGAGCAAAGGCAAGGAACCTGTCCGCCGCGTCGGATGGGCAATCTGCCCATGGTCCTTAGCCGTTGCCGCGCCTTGCAAACGTCCCGGCGTCCTCGGCGGCACGCCTTAGGGCTCTGGATTTGTTGACGGTTTCCTGATATTCGGACTCGGGGTCGCTGTCATAGACGACGCCGCCACCGGCTTGCGTATAGAGATATTCGTCCTTCAGGACAGCGGTGCGGAGGGCTATGCAGAAATCCATCTCGCCATTGGCTGCAAAATAGCCGATGCCGCCGCCGTAGACGCCGCGCTTTTCCGGCTCCAACTCGTCGATGATTTCCATCGCGCGAACCTTTGGCGCACCCGATACCGTGCCTGCGGGCATGCCAGCCAGCAGGGCCGAGAGCGCGTCTTCGCCGTCCGCAATCTGGCCCACCACGTTGGAGACGATGTGCATGACGTGGCTGTAGCGTTCGACAATGAATTTCTCGGTCGGGCGCACGGTGCCGACTTTAGCCACCCGGCCCACGTCGTTGCGACCCAAGTCCAGCAGCATCAGGTGTTCGGCGCGTTCTTTCTGATCGGCGAGGAGGTCGGCTTCCAGGAAGCGGTCCTCTTCGGGGGTGGCGCCGCGTTTGCGGGTGCCGGCGATGGGACGGATGGTGATTTCGCCTTCGCGCAGTCGGACGAGGATTTCAGGGGAGGCGCCGACGACCTGAAAGCCGCCGAAGTTGAAAAAGAACATGAAAGGCGAGGGGTTGGTGCGGCGCAAGCTGCGGTAGAAGGCGAAGGGCGGCAGTTCGAAGCGTTGCTTCCAGCGCTGTGAGGGCACGACCTGGAAGATGTCACCGGCACGGATGTAGTCCTTGGCCTTCTCGACGGCGGCCTTGTAGCCTTCGTGGGTGAAGTTCGACACGGCCTCACCGACCGGGGCCGCCTCGCCCAGATCGCGTTGGGCGGGCGGGGCGCGGTCGAGGTCGCGCAGCGCGTCCATCACCCGCTCGGCGGCTTGGGCATAGGCGGCGCGAGCCGAAAGGCCGGAGGTTACGAAGGCGGGGGCCACCAAGGTGACCTCTCCCTTCACGCCGTCCAGCACGGCCACGACCGAGGGACGCAACAGGATGGCATCTGGCAGGCCCAAAGGGTCCGGGTTTATGTGTGGCAGATGTTCCACCAGCCGGATCATGTCATAGCCGAGATAGCCGAACAGGCCCGAGGCGATGGGAGGCAGGCCTTCGGGCAGGTCGATCCGGCATTCGGCGATCAGGGCGCGAAGGCTTTCGAGCGGCGGCAGAGCCTCGTCCACGAAGGCGGAGGCGTCGAAGCGGGCTTCGCGGTTGATGCGGGCCTTGGCCCCTTGGCATTGCCAGATCAGGTCGGGCTTCATCCCCACCACAGAATAGCGTCCCCGCACCTCGCCACCGGTCACCGATTCCAGCATGAAGGTGTCGGTCCGGGCCTCGGCCAGCTTCATCATCAAGGACACCGGCGTATCAAGGTCCGCTGCCAGTCTTGCATAGACCAACTGGTTGCGGCCCTGCGCCCATGCCGTCTCGAAAGCCGAGAAGTCGGGGTGCAGTTTCATGGCTCAGTTCATCCGGGCCTGAACGGCGTTGATCGCGGCTTGGTCGATCTTGAGGCCGCCTTGGGTGGTCATCGCAGTGGAAAAGAGGTCATAGGCGTCCTGCGCAATCGACTGGCCGGCTTGCGTCGACAGACTGTCGAGGGCGGTTTTGGCCGCGTCGCCTTTCATGTCGGCGGGTGTCACGCTGTCCAGCCGAAGAACGGCCACCACACCCTTGGCGTCAATCTTGACCACGTCGCCGACCTTGAGCGTGAAGGCGGTGGTCACGGCATCCGCAGGGATCCCGTCCAGCTTGGCCGCGCGGGTGGCGGAGGAGATGTGGTCCGTGATCCCCAGCGTCTCCAGCTTGGCACCCCCCTTGACGGCGGCAAGGTCAGCGTCAGCCAGAGCGGTCAGCGCCTTGGCCAGAGCATCGGCGTGGAAGGCGGCAGCGACCTTGTCTTTTGCCTTGTCGAAAGGCACCGGAGTGGGCGGCACGGTCTCGGTCACTTGCGCCACCATCAGGCCGCCATCCGACAGGCCAATGGCTTGGGCGAAATCGCCGGGCTGCAGCGCAGCGATTGCCTTGTCGAAGGCGGGATCCTGCGTGATGGGATCATTGTCATCGGCGCCCTTGGCATAGTCTGTGGTGCCTTCGGTCATCTTCTGATCCTTGGCCACCTCAGCGATGGTGGAGCCGCCGGCGAGCAGGTCGTTGATCGTCTCGTTCTTCGCGGCAATCGCCAGCGCGGCTGCTTTCAGTTGCAGATCGGATTTCAGCTTGTCATGCGCCTGATCCAGCGTGGTGACCTGCGCAGGCAGGATGGCGTTCATCCGGAACAGGGCGGGCCCCAGATCAGACGGCAGCGGGCCCACGACGCCGGGGGCTGTCAGGGCAAAGACATCCTTGCCGGCTGCCCCAAGCTGGGCCACGGTCACGTCGCCCATGTCGATGTCAGCCAGTGCGAGACCACGGGCCTTGACCAGATCCTCGAACGGGGTTCCGGCGTCGAACTTTGCCTTGGCGGCCTTGGCTTCGTCATCCGAGGGGAAGACCAGCCGTTCGACCAGCCGTTTTTCGGGAACGTTGTAGGTGTCGGCAGCGGCGTTATAGGCGGCCTTGATATCAGCCTCGGCCACGGTCTGGTCCTTGGCGATGTCGGCAGGCTGCAACAGGGCGTAAGAAACACGCTTGGCCTCGGCTCTTGTAAAATCGGCGATATGGGCCTGATAGAAAGCCTTCAGTTCGTCATCGGTGGGCGCTGGCAATTTCTGCGGCAGGCTCGCCTCGGTCAGTTGCAGCAGGGTGAAGCCGCGCGCCTCGCCCTGATAGGCATAGACGGTATCGGTCAGGGGCTGCGGGGTCAGCACGCCGCCGACGATGGCCGCCTGCAGCACCTGCCGGGCAAGGTCCTTGCGCATGCCGCTCTCAAAATCCTTCACCGTCATGCCGTTCTGCTCCAGCAACTGGGCATATTGCGCGCGGTCGAACTTGCCGGTCACGTCAAAGAAGGCCTTGTTGGCGGCGATCTTCTGGGCCACCTGCAGGTTGCCCGCCGAAAGTCCCAGCCGCATCGCCTCGTTGTCAAGTGCCGCGTTCGAGACCAGCCCGCTGAGAACCTGCGCATCCACCCCGAACATCTGCGCCTGTTGCAGCGTCAATTGCGTGCCGAACTGCTTGGAGACCGCGTTGATCTGGTTCTTCAGGGCGCGGGCATAGTCGTTCGTGCTGATCTCTGCTTGGCCCACGGTGGCCACGCTGTCGATCGTATGGCCGAAGTTGGTCACACCATAGCCGCCAAGGCCGATCACGATCATGCCCAGCATCACGAAAGCCAGAATGCTGGTCCCCGCGCGGGAGCCCTTGCGGGAGACGATCTCGTCGCCATCCTTCAGACTGGGGTCTTGCGGCTTGGGAGTCTTGGCCATGTCAGGCGTCCTTTGCAAAGTAGCAGCGGTTTATGCCGAAAGGGTGCAGGGGAGCAAGGGTGCAGCCACACCTTGTCAGCCGCTGCGGCGCGCGCCCAAGATTTTTTCGACGAAAAATCTTGGGCAGCAGGGCGTCAGGGATGGAACGTCGCCAGCCGCCGGAAGAGTTCGGCAATGCCCACGCGGTCAATGTTGGCGAAGGCGATGCGGATCTGGCGCCTGCCCTCGGGCGAGCCTTCCGGCTGGAACATCGAGCCGGGCAGCATCAGGACCGAGGCTTGGGTGACGGCGGCCTTGCAGACCTCTTCGGACGACAGGTCGAAGGGATGTTCGACATAGGCGAAATAGGCACCACAGCCGAGCAGTTTCCAGTCGGACAGGGTGTGGAAGCCCTCGACCATGGCGTCGCGTCGGGCGAGGATTTCATCGCGCTCTCCGGCCACCCATTGCGCAAGGTTGCGCATGCCCCAAAGCGCGCCGATCTGGCCCAACTGGCTTGGGCAGATGGCCACGGTGTCGAGGAATTTCTCGACCTCGGCCAGGCGGGCGGTGGAGGCGACGATGGACCCGACCCGGTGTCCGGTCAGGCGATAGGCCTTCGAGAAGGAGTAGAGCTGGATGAAGCAGTCGTCCCAGTCGGGATCGGTGAACAGGTCATGCGGACGGCCCGTGCGACCATCAAAGTCGCGGTAGGTCTCATCCACGATCAGCGCGAGGCCCCGGGCGCGGGCCAGATCGCGGAAGGCGGCCAGCGTCTCGACCGGGTATTCGACGCCGCCGGGGTTGTTGGGCGAGACAAGCACAATGGCGCGGGTCCTGGGCGTGATGAGGGCTGCGGCCGCTTCGGCCTGCGGGATCAGGTCGGACCCCGTGGCCAGTGGGATCGCCGAAAGCCCCGCCATGTCGAGCCACATCTTGTGATTGAAATACCAGGGTGTCGGCAGAATGACCTCGTCGCCGGCCCCCGCGAGGGTGGACAACACGGCGCAGAAGGCCTGATTGCAGCCCTGGGTTATGGCAACCTGCTCGGGCGCGATGGCTCCGCCATAGGCGAGGCTCCACTGGCTCGCGATCTCGGCGCGCAGGGCGGGCAGGCCGAGGACTGGGCCGTAGAGGTGGGCGTTGGCGTCGTACAGCGAGGCGTCGGCGATGGCCTGACGCAAACCCTCGGGCGGCAGATCAACCGGAGCGGCCTGGCTTACGTTGATCAGCGGCCTGTCCGCGGGGAAGGTCAGCCCGGCGATCCAGCGCCGCG
This sequence comes from Paracoccaceae bacterium, assembly GCA_947371955.1. GTDB lineage: Bacteria > Pseudomonadota > Alphaproteobacteria > Rhodobacterales > Rhodobacteraceae > Stagnihabitans. The sequence continues at coordinate 4,944 of CANBRQ010000162.1, forward strand.
CCTCCATGACGGGCGGGGGATTGGTTGCGGCCATGGCGGGGTTGAGCGGCTTGAGCTGGGTCATCACGGTGTCCTCTGTTTGGACAGAGTGAACCGCGTGCCGCCGCCAAGCGCAAGGGGGAGGTAGGATGGGCGATCCGCCCATGGCCCGCAAACATGGGCGGATCGCCCATCCTACCCAAATCCAGGGTCAGCCCTTGAGGAAAGCGCGGCGCGACTCTTCCGCAATCGCCCGACGCATCTCGACCTGCGCCAGTTCCGCCATCGCCGTCTTGCGCGCGGCCTCGTCCGTCAGGGTCGCCAGATGCGTCCGCAAGACGGCCGCCTGCTTCTTCAGCGTGATCTCTTCCGGCAGCACGCCCGCCTCAGCCATGATGCGGAACCCCACAGCATCACCCGCCGAGACAAAGGCATCACCCGGCCGCTCAGGCAAGGGCTTGCCCTCACCTTCCAGCCCCTGCAATTGGCCCTTCAGCCGCGCCTTGGTGATCTGCTGTTCTGCCAGTTTGGACAACCAGGACATGTCAGACCCTCCGTTCAACACCCTATTGCCCGAATATGGCCCTTGGTACCGCAAAAGAGAAGGGGGCCGTCTGCCCCCTTCACCCCCGAGAGTATTGGGCAAAGAGCAAAGGCAAGAGACGGTCCCTTCCCCTTGCTCTTTACCCAAATACTCCCCGCGGCGCGGCGCCCGAGCCGGTTGGCGGCACGCCAGAGGCGAGGCAAAAACAATGCGCGGAACGCGCTCCTTTGGATTGCGTGGGAGCGTGTCTGCGCCGGGCCGGGTCAGCCGATTTCGGCCAGTCGTGCCAGCGCCGCCCGCAACTTGGCGGACTCGTCCTCGCGCGCTTCCAGATTGGCGCGGGCTTCGTCGACGACCTCTTCGGGGGCCGATGCTGCGAAGGCCGGGTTGTTCAGTCGCCCCGTCAGCCCGCCGATTTCCTTGGCCAGTTTGTCCATCGTCTTCTGAAGCCTAGTCTTTTCCTCGGCGATGTCGATGAGGCCCGCCAGCGGGATGGCAAAGGCCGCCCCGTCCAGAGCCAGGGTGATCGAGCCCTTGGGCGCGGGGCCTTCTTCGAAAGTCTCGATCCGGGCGAGGCGTCGGATCAGGTTTTCGTTGCGGGTCCAGGCTGCGCGGGCCTCGTCCGACAGGGTCATCGCCACCAGATCTATCTTCAAGCCCACGGGGACATGGACCTGTGCGCGGGCGGAGCGGACCTCGTCAATCAGGGTCGTCACGAAGGCCATCTCGCGGTCGGCTTCGGGGGTCACCAGATCAAGCCCATAGGTCGGCCAGTCGGTGTGGACCAGCAGTTTGGCGCGGGTGCCGGTGGTGGACCAGAGTTCCTCGGTGATGAAGGGCATGATCGGGTGGAGCAGGATCATCGACTGGTCCAGCACCCAGGCCATCGTGGCGCGGGTCTCGGCGGCGGCCTCGCCGTCAAAGAGGGGCTTGGCGAATTCGACGTACCAGTCGCAGACCTTTCCCCAGACGAACTTATAAAGCGCATCGGCGGCGGTGTCGAAACGGTAGGCCGCCAGCGACTCGTTCACCTCAGCGAGGGCCTTGGCGGTCTCTCCAATGATCCAGACGTTTGCCGTGGCGGCCGCCTTCGGCGGGGTGGCGGCGGTGGAGTATCCCTCCCAAACCCCGTTCATCTCGGCAAAGCGGCAGGCGTTCCACAGCTTGGTCCCGAAATTGCGGTAGCCCGCGATCCGCTGGGTGTCCAGCTTCAGCGTGCCACCCAACGAGGCCATTGCCGCATTGGCAAAGCGCAGGGCATCGGCGCCGAACTCGTTGATGATGTCCAAGGGGTCGATGACGTTGCCCAGCGATTTGGACATCTTCTTGCCCTTGGCATCGCGGACGAGGCCATGCAGGTAGACCGTCTTGAACGGCACCTCATTCACCACGGCCAGCTGCATCATCATCATCCGGGCGACCCAGAAGAAGATGATATCCGCTCCGGTGATCAGGGTGGAGGTCGGGAAATACTTCTGCAACTCCGGGGTGTTGTCGGGCCAGCCGAGGGTGCCGATCGGCCAGAGGCCGGAGGAGAACCATGTGTCGAGCACATCGGGATCGCGCCAGATCGGGTAGGTCAGGTGGGTCGGGTCTTGGCTTAGGTTATAATCGGCCAGAGACTGCGCCAGCAGCGCCACGGCAGCGTGACGGTCGGCCACCTCGACGACGCGGGCGGCGTTCAGGGGATGTGGCAGCGGGGCGAGATCGTCCCGGAAGAATTCGGCCACGGCCGCACTGTCGGCGGCGCAATGCGAACGCGCTTCGCGTTCGACATAACCGCCATCGCCAAGGATGTTGAGGATCTCGACCTCATCCAGCGCATTGTCGCCTTCGTCATCAGTGAAATTGTCGACATCAAGGTTCAGGCCATACCAAACCGGTATCTGGTGCCCCCACCACAGCTGGCGCGAGATGCACCAGGGCTCGATGTTCTCCAGCCAGTGGAAATAGGTGCGCTCGCCGCTTTGGGGCATGATCACGGTGTCGCCGTTCCTCACGGCATCCAGCGCGGGGCCGACGATCTTGGCGGTGTCGACGAACCATTGGTCGGTCAGCATCGGCTCGATGACGACCTTGGAGCGGTCACCGAAGGGCTGCATGATCGGCTTGTCCTCGACCACTGGAACGAGGGTCAGGTGTTCGGAACCAGTTTCCTCGTCGTAGGACTTCATCAGCAGGGTCACGGCGAGGCCGGCGGCGTTGATGTCGGCCACGACCAGTTTGCGCGCCTCGAACCGGTCGCGGCCGCGGTACTTCTCGGGGACGAGGTTCAGGCTGTCGACTTCGGTTTCATTGGTGGGCGAGCCCGCGGCGATTTCGCGGGCGCGGGCGACGGCCACCTCGTAGGGCGCACCATCGGCGCGCATGCGGCCTTGGGTGTCCATCAGGCGGTAGCAGGGCAGGCCCGCGCGTTTGGCCACCTGATAGTCGTTGAAATCATGCGCGCCGGTGATCTTGACGGCACCCGAGCCGAAAGTCGGGTCGGGGTATTCGTCGGTGATGATCGGGATCAGCCGGTCACACAAAGGCAGTTGCACCATCTTGCCGACGATGGGGGCATAGCGGCCATCGGAGGGGTGAACGGCCACGGCACCATCGCCCAGCATCGTCTCGGGCCGCGTCGTGGCGATGGAGATGTAGTTGCGCTTCTCGCGCAGGGTCACTTGGCCTTCGGCGTCTTTCTCAATGTATTCATAGGTCTCCCCACCTGCGAGGATGTATTTGAAGTGCCACATATGGCCCTTCACCTCGATATTCTCGACCTCAAGGTCAGAGATGGCGGTCTCGAAATGCGGGTCCCAGTTGACCAGACGCTTGCCGCGATAGATCAGGCCCTTGTTGTACATATCGACAAAGACCTTGGTCACCGCATCGGGGAAGTTGCCCGACATGGTGAAGGCCTCGCGGTCCCAGTCGCACGATGCGCCGAGGCGTTTGAGCTGGTTGATGATCGTCCCGCCGGACTGCTCTTTCCATTCCCAGACCTTCGACAGAAACGCCTCGCGCCCCATCTCGCGCCGCGTTGCGTTGGATTTGTCGCGGGCCAGTTCGCGTTCCACCACCATCTGCGTGGCGATCCCTGCGTGGTCGGTGCCGACCTGCCAGAGTGTATCGTGGCCTTGCATCCGGTGCCAGCGGATCAAAACATCCTGAAGGGTGTTGTTGAAGGCATGGCCCATGTGCAGAGAGCCCGTCACGTTCGGCGGCGGGATCATGATGGAAAACGCCTCAGCCCCCGGTACGGAGTTCGCCCCCGCCGCCCCGACCTTGCGGTCGATCCACAGCTTGGAGATGCGCGCCTCGGCTTCCGCGGCGTTGAAGGTCTTTTCCATGGGCATGACGGCGATCCTGAAGTGGTTTGACAGCCTATTAGCGGGACTTGAACGGCAGGAAAAGACAATTGGTCATAGCGGCTGGCAGAGAGGCAAGGACGACCTGATATCGGTGGCTTTGGGGGTGCTGCGGGCTCACTCAACGTTGCGACCCCCTTTCGGCCGGTGTCCCGCCTTGGCGTCACCTCAGCGGTTGCGGGCTGTTGGTGAGGGGTTGGGGGCTTGGTGTAGCTGCGCTAGGGTAGGGGGTGCCCGAGCGGAGGAGCCGTCGGGCGCTGGGGAGGGTGGTATGACGGCAAAGCGTGGTGTTCTGGGTCTGACCCTCGTCGCACCGGGGTGGATTTTCGTTCTGTTGGTTCTCATCGGCCTTGGCGTCGCCATTCCGGGCGAGGTGATGTTCGAGAGGGCCTGGCGTCTTCAGATGGGTGGGGCCACGGTGCAGGGGCAGGTCAACCGGCTTTGGACCAGTACGCATTCCTGCGGCAAGGACAGCATGGACACCTGCACCAGCTACAACGTCGACTTCAGCTTTGATTCTGGCACATGGCGGCAGACCCAGACCACGGTTACCCCGTTTCTCTATGGCGAGTTGACCGAGGGTGGGCCGATCACAGTGCGCTATGTCAAGGACGACCCGACGATCTTTGAGGTCGAATTCGGCTGGACCTTCTTTCAGGGCCTGATCTTCATGTTCTTCGCGCTGACCCTGCTGATCGGCGCTTCCCTGGGCCTGCGCTGGCGCTGGGGCCTTGCCCGCCGGATGGTGACCCTGCGTGAAACGGGCACGCGGCGGCAGGCTACGGTCACGGGCCTCGCCCAGACCAACACCACGGTGAACGGCAGGCGGCTTTACCGGCTGCAATGGCGCGACGAGGCGGGGGTGAGCGGGCAAAGCCAAGGCTGGCCACAGG
>CANBRQ010000163.1 GCA_947371955.1 Paracoccaceae bacterium
GTCCCCGGTGGTTTCCTGCAGGGTCTCGGCCACCTCGTCGTCCGAGGCATTGCCGCCCGGATCGGGGATATCCATGCCCTCTTTCGCCATTACGGCATTGAAGCGCAACACCAGTTGCTCGATCTCGTCGCTGTCGAAGGGAAGTTCGATCATCGCCATCTCCTGCTTGTCAGGGTCGGGCGATAGCACCTGAGGCAGATGGCGCACTGATCTGCCTTAGTGCGCGCGCAAGGGGTTTGCACCTCGTCTGGGGTTGAACAGATTGATCTTTTCGCGCAGGGCGTCCTCACACCCGGCATAGTGGCGGCCAAACGCCACCCATCGACGGCACGACAGGGCGAGCGGCGGGTCGAGGGCAATTGCGGGATGGCATCCGACTTTGGCTGCACAGAGACAGGCCCACCGCGATTGACCAAGATGAAGGTCCGGGAGGTTCCCGTCGTCCACAATAAGCCATGCGACGCCCGGTTCAACTCATTCTACACATCCTGATCGCCTATGGGTTCGCCTGGTCCCAGTGGCTTTGGCTGCCGGGTCAGGGCCTGACCATGGGCAAGGGCAGTTCCGGAACGAATCTGCCCGGCCCCTTGGGGCCGATGGTCGCCGCTTTCACCGTCACCACACTCACCGAGGGGCGGGCCGGGCTGGTCGATTTGCTGCAGAGAATGGGGCGCCTTCCCAAGCGGCCCGGGGCGTTTCTGGCAGGCTTGGCCATGCCCGTCGTGCTGGCGGCGGGCGCATTGGGCTGGCAAGTCCTCCACGGACATCCGCTGCCGCCCTTTGCCGCCTTCACTGCCTTTCCCGGCCTTGCCGCCGGAACCGGTCTGGCCGGCGTGCTGGTGGTCTTGGGGCTGAATGGCTTTGGCGAGGAAACCGGCTGGCGCGGCTGGCTGTTTGACACGCTTTGCGCCAAACATGGGCCCTTCTTGTCCGCAGTGATCGTGGCCCTTGTCTGGATGCTGTGGCACCTGCCGCTGTTCTGGCTGAACCCGACGCTGCACGCGCTGATCGGGCCGCTTCTGCTGGGTTGGGCGGCGGGGCTTGTGCTGGGCAGTTTCGTTCTGGCGCATATCTGCCAATTCACCGAGCGCAGCATTCTCGCCGTGGCAGTCTGGCATGTCCCCTACAACTACTATGTGGCAACCGAGGCGACCTCTGGCATCGTAGCCGCCGTCGTCTCCAGCGCAGCGATGGTCTGGAGCGCTGTGTTGGCGCTGGTCTGGGGCCGGCACTGGTGGAGAAACAGAGCCGCCTTGGCAGAAGGACCGCAGAAAGACGGCGGTAGGGCTGCCGCGACGGGATTGTCATCGACGGCCTCTGCGGCCATAGCCCTGTGTTCGGTCTTTCGGACCATGCACGGAAGATTGGCGGGCACTGTGGAGTCACGGGCGCCGGGACGGGTCCTGCCATTCTGCCATCACCAGCAAGGCCCGCCGCATTGCGCCCGAACGGCAACCGCCAGCCCCGACGCATTGAGCATCGTCTTGGCACTTCCGCCGCGTCAAACGATCGCCGCCGACACGGCGCGGCGGCCTTGCCGCAGATTGCAGTCATCACCCCCCGCCGCGCCCAGCGCCAGCCGCGCCAGGGCGGGCAGCGAGGTGGCCCCGGTGCGCCGCATGATCGCCGCGCGGTGGTTCTCAACAGTGCGCTGGCTGATCTTCAGATCGGCCGCGATATTCTTGCTGGGGTGCCCCGCCAGAACCAGATCCATCACCTGCCGCTGCCGTGGGGTCAGGTCATCCTCGGGTGCCGACAGCGGCTCGGCAGGCCCGGGTGGCAGAAGGATGACCATGGCACCGGCTGGCGCGCCTGCGCGGGTGTAATGCGGCAGGACGCGGCAGTGCCAGACATCGCCCAGCGGTGCCGCATCAGCACGCGCCGCGGTCCGCACGACAGCCCGGCACACCTCGGTCCCTTCGCTGACAAGTGCAGGCGGGCGGCGGAAGTTCAGCCTTTCACCCAGATCAGCGGCGCAGAGGCCGAAGAGCTGTGCGGCGGCTTTGGTGAAATAGACCAGGCGCATGTCGGCGCACAGTTGCAGGATCGGCAGGTCAAGGCTGCCGATCAGCGCCTCCAACTCGTCGGTCCGCGCGATCTGCTGGTCCAGCAAGGCGCGCAAGACACCATCCGGATCGGGTCCTGCGGCGGGCGCGTCTTTTGGCGCGGGGGCCGACCGACCTGACAGACCGGCTTGGCAGATTGGCGCACAGCGCGCGCAGACTTCGATGGGATCGGCGAACAGCGCCCGCATGTCTGACATGAACTTAGCCTCTGCAACTGGAACCGGACCGGAAGCGCAATGGTCTCCTTCGGCGTAAGTCGTTGCCACGGGTGGAGCTTTAACTTGGGTAAGTCGGTCATGCCGTCGGCGGGAATCCCCGCTTGCCGCTGCTGCCCTGAGTAGTTTCCGAGGCTTTTCGCGTCCGACAGGGAATGCCAGTCTGACCCTAGGCGGGTGCCCGCCAGTCCCGCTGTTCGCGCTCCTGTCAGCCCTCCTGACAGTCCTCGGACAGTCGCTCTGGTTGGGGGCTCCGTGCTCCATCGCAGCCACATCTGGCGCGCGACCGGCACCCGTCATCGCCACGTCAAAGGAGTTGACGGCCATGCAGCTTTCGCAGAACGCGTCCCCCGAACAGGCAAGGCGACAATCGCTGGCCCTGTTGAACCAGCATCTTGCGGCGGCGGTGATCCTGCACGACCGCATGCAGCACTCGCCCCGCAACCTCTTGGGGGCAAATTTCATCATGATGGATGGCATGTGCGCGCAGGTCTCCAGCCTTATGGAGACCTGCTCGACCCTGATCACGGCGCGGATGGCCGATCTGGACGGCACCGCACGCTGGCCGGTCGGGCAGGATCTGGCCGGGCAGTTCGACGGCGTCAACGTGCGCCCGGCCCAGCGCGGTCTGCGGCGGCTGCCGATGGCAAACCCAATCGTGATGGCCCTAGCAGAAATGGAACCGCTCGACGCCTTCGGCCAATCGGTTCTGGATGCCGCAACCGTGGCCGAGGCCTACGGTGACACCACCACTGCCGAGGTCATGGCGCAGGTCTGGCGCTGCGTCGAACGCCAGTTGTGGAGCGTCGAGATCAGCACAGTCATCGAAAACTGAACCAAGGCCGGACCGGGCGACCGAGGCCGCCCCGATCCCAATCTACCCGCAAGGCCCCGGGAGGCTGCACTGCTTGATGCGGCCTTGGGCCGTCCGGACCAAAGCGGAAAGCGCGCACCGGTTGCCCGGTGCGGCGAAGGCGTCAGTTGACGCGGATGTCGTTGGTCACCGAGGTGACGCCCGGTGCGGCCCAAGCGGTGGTGCCCGCCAAAGCGCGCTCGTCCCAGTATTCGACCGTGCCGGTCAGTGTGACCTTGCCGTCATTGGCCGTGACGTCGATATGTTCCGGCTTGAACCAGGACCGGTTCAGGGCCACCATGATCTCGGACTTGATGTTGCCTGCATCGGCCATGGGCTTGATGGTGATCTGGTTCGACACACCCGTCACACCCCAAAGCGTGCGCACAGCGGCGGCGGCTTCGTCGTGCTGATAGTGCCAGTGCACCTGACCGGTCAGCGTCAGCCAGCCCTTGGACACCGCAACCTTGACCGCATCCTTCGGGACCGAGACATTCCACGCCAGCCGGTCGATGGCAGCTTCGGCAATCTCGGCATCGCCATGCTTGACGCTGTAGGGCAGCTTGACCTCGATCTCTTCGGCCACGGCCTTCACGTCCTTGACGCGCAGGGCTGCGGTTTCGGCGGCATGCTTCTCGGCATAGGTCTCGACCGAACCCATCAGGGTCACCACGCCGTCGAGCGTCGTCACACCGATATGGGCGGCATTGACGCTGGGCTCCCAGTTCAGTTCATCGAGCACGGCTTGCTTGAGGTATGTGTCGTCAGACATGGCTGTTTCCTGCGATGGGGATGGAAATTGGGTGCGCGGGGGTCCGAAACGGTACGGCGCTGCACGCGGTCACCCTAGCACCGGGGCTTTGCAGCGGGTCAGGGTCGGAAACTACTCAGGTAGGCCAAGTCCGCCGATCCGGGCGTCAGCCTTGGTCCAGAATGCCATCCGCCTTGCGGTCGATCCGGACGCGGTCAGCGGCGGAAAGGTTGCCTGCGTTGAACTCTTCGGCGGCGCGGGCCTTGGCGTTGCGGGCATGGGCGGCATCCGGCATCGGATAGCTGCGCTGCGCGGGCAGGCCAAAGGCGCTGTCGGGCAAGGCGTCGCGGGCAGCTTGGGTCAGGGCGGACATGGCAAGGCTCCTGTCTGTTGCGATTGGAAATGTCTGCGCGCTGCGGTCATGCCACAGTGCCGAAAAGCCGACCGACAAGGGCCGTGACCAGCAGGGCCAGCGCACCCAAAAGGGCCACCCGTGCGGCCCCGCGCGGGATGCTGGCACCACCGATCTGCGCCCCGATGCCACCCAGCGCCACAAGTGCCACAAGTGTGGCGGCCGAGACGCCCAGCAGGATATCCGCCTCGGGGATCAGCCCCGCCACAACCAAGGGCAGCGCAGCGCCCGAGGCGAAGGTGGCCGCCGACACAAGCCCCGCCTGAACCGGGTTGGCAGCCAGCGCCGGGGTGATCCCCAACTCGTCCCGCGTATGGGCGGCCAGCGCGTCGCCCGCCATCATCTCTTGCGCGACCTGCAGCGCCAACCCGGCGGACAGGCCACGGCCCTGATAGATCAGCGCCAGTTCAGCGGTCTCCCCCGCCGGATCGGCCTTCAGTTCCGCCGCCTCTTTGGCAATGTCGGCACCTTCCGTATCAGCCTGACTGCTGACCGAGACATATTCCCCCGCCGCCATCGACATGGCCCCCGCCACCAGCCCGGCCAGTCCCGCCACCATGACCGCCCCCTTGGAGGATGAGGCCGACGCGACACCGACGATCAGGCTCGCCGTCGACAGGATGCCGTCATTGGCCCCCAGAACCCCGGCGCGGAGCCAGCCGATCCGGTTGACAAGGTGGCTTTCGACATGCGCCCGCGGCACGGGTCAGGTGCCCAGCGCGACGGGCAGCATCACCTCATTGCGGCGCAGGAACCACAGCGTCCAAGGCGGATTGTACCGCGCGATGGTCGAGGGGCCAATGGGCTGCAGCCCCCGGGTCCGCACCATGGCCAGCAATCGGGCGGTCTCATCCGCCACCCGCGCCTCACCGGCCAGCCCCGAAAAGCGCAAGACCGCCAGACGGGCGGCGGGCAGTGCCATCAGCGTCACCGCCTGGTCGGTGGGCACCGGCAGATCGGCCAGCGCATAGCGGCGCGGCATGGTGAAGCGCACGCGCCAGTCGCCCATCCCGGCGGTCAGCGTGACCGGCGCGGTCATGGCGATCTTCTCCCCGGCCCCGTCCTTGGACCATTGCGCCGTCTTGGTCACCGGAGCGGTCATGGCAATCTTCTGGCCCTTGCGATTGGCCCCGAAGATATACCCCGCCAGCAGTCGGAACCCCTTGCGGCCAGCCAGCTGCTGGTCGCCCGTCACCAGAACCTCTGCCACCACGGTCGGGGCATAATCGCGCAACTCGAATGCGCCGTCCTTCAGGACAAGGGCGAAATTCGGCTCTTCGATGGACATGGCACGGTCCTTTCCGGGATATGGCGTCCGCGCCAGTCTGCACGGGTCCAAGGGGCGGCGGCAGCCTCGGAATCTACCCAGACCCGTACTCGGCCATCACCTGTCGCGCCTGAGTAGTTTCCGAGGCTGCCGCCCGCGCCCGCCCCGTCCTAGCCTTGCCTTCAGCGAGACCTGCCGATCGACAGGCTTCTCTCACAGTTCCGGAAGGCCAGACCATGCCCCATGTCTCCCTCGTCCAAACCGCGCCCCAAGCAGACGGCCCGGCCTCCCCCGGTCTTAGTGTCATCCAGAAACGTCTCATGGGCCGCATCTTCCAGCATCCCATGTCGCACAACCTGTCCTGGCGTGAGGTGCTGGAGCTCTTTCACGGCATAGGCTCCGTCGAACATGCCCATAACGGCGACGTCGTGCTGCACCTTGGCGCGGATCACCAAAGCTTCCTGCCGCTGCATGACAAGGACCTTGGCACCGAGGACATTATGGCCCTGCGCCATTTCCTGACCCGTGCCGGCTGGACCCATGGTGCTGCACCGGTCCGGACCAAAGACCAGACCTCATCCGATCTGGTCATCGTCATCGACCGTGCCGAGGCGCGGATCTTCCCTGCAGGCTCCGCCGATGCCGCAGCGCCGAAGGAACTGCATCACCTCAAGCATTACATCGACCGCAGCCAGAATGACGCCGACCGTGCCGAGACCTATCCCGCCGACACCCAGTATTTCGACGCCATCGCGGCAGCGGTGGGCACGCAAGGCCGGATCGTCGTCGTCGGCCACGGCCATGGCCGAAGCAACGAGGCCGATCACCTGATGGCCTACCTCAGCCAGCATCACGGTGCCGTCCATTCCCGTGTGGCGCGCGAGATCGTGGCAGACCTGCCCCACACATCGGTCAGCGAGTTGCTGCAACTGGCCCGTCACGCGCTGCAGACCCCGACCGATCAGGTCGCGGCACACTGACCCCGGCCAGTCCGCCCACAAGGACGGACCAGCCTCCTATTACGACAACCCAGAAGGTGCACCATGACCAAACCGCAATCCGTGCTAGAGATGACCCGTCACGACGCGCAAGATCTGCACAAGAAGATTGCCGCCGACATGGCCGATGCCGGACATGCAACGTGGGCCAAGGTCAAGGCCCTGCAGGCCGATGCCCATGCCTTGGCGACCAAGATGAAAGCCGCAGCCTCCGATCAGGCCGATGCGGGCAAGGCCAGCTTCAAAGCCGCCATCGCGAAGCTGGAAGCGTCCGCCAAGCTGGTGGAAGACAAGGCCACTGACGCCAAGGATGCCGTCACGGCCGATATCCACCGCGCCAATGCCGCCCTCTTGGACAGCAGCCATCGGGCGGCCCTCAGCCTCAGCGCCGCCGTGGCGGAGGCCCGCACCAAGCTGGCCAAGGCCATCGCACCGAAGAAAGCCGCAAGGGTGATGGCATGAACACCTATATCGCCGTCGTCTTCTCGTCGAATTCCCAAGCCCATGTCGCCCTGCGCAAGCTGTGGGATCTGGACGAGGCGGGCGAGTTGACCGTGCATGGCGCGGCCATCGTGCGCCGCGATGACATGGGCCATATCCGCGTCGCCGACCGCGACTCCGATCTGGGCATGCGCACCGCGATCGGTGTCGGCGTGGGCGGGCTTCTGGGTCTGCTGGCAGGCCCGGTGGGCGTGGCCGCCGGTGTGGCCGGGGCCGCTGCCCTGTCGGCAGGTGTGGCGACCGGTGTTGGCGCGCTGGCGGGCGGGGCCGTGGGCCTGACCGCCGACGCCGTCAAGGAAAACAAGCGCGAGAATGCCGCCGCCGAGGCTTTCTTTACCCTCAAGCACGGCCAAACCGCCGTGGTCGCGGAAATCTCGGAAGACTGGACCAGCATTCTGGACGACGCAATGAACCATCTGGGCGGCACGATCTACCGCCGCCTGAACAACGCCGACACCAATGCGGCCTTCGGGGCCAATTACTACAGCGGCTACCTCTATCCCTACTATTACGACGCGATGGACTACTGACACCGGGCTGATGCGCCGGAAGCGTGGCCTCCCCCCCTGCTTCCCGGCGGTCGGTATCGGAGGGGCGACCCGGCCGTACCGGGTTGCCCTGCGACTTTCACCTTAGGATATCCCATGAAATCTCTTGCCACACTCCTTGCATCAACCACCCTCGTTCTGGGTCTTGGCCTTGCCGCGCCGGTCTTTGCGCAGGCCACGAAGCAGACCATTGTTCTGACCCAGGTTGATCCGACCACCCTCGCCACCGGTTGGCGCGGCAGCGACATCATAGGTGCCAAAGTCTATGACGATGCCGGAACAGAGATCGGCACGCTGGAAGACATCATCATCACCGATGCCGGAACCGTGCCTTATGCCGTCGTCTCGGTCGGCGGGTTTCTGGGCGTGGCCGCGCATCACGTCGTCGTTGCGGCCTCGGCTCTGGAACTGGTGACCGCCAAGCTGACGCTGCACGGCGCCACCAAGGAGTCGCTGAAATCCCTGCCGAATTTCACCTTCGCCAAGTGATCCAGCAAACCGGGGCTGCCCGACGCAGCTCCGGCACTCTTCTCCCTCCAAAGGATATGCCCCATGCGATCGCGCATCCCGCTGGCCTTCGCTGTCCTCTATGCCCTGTCCGGGGCAGCCTTGGCGCAAAGCGCCGCAACGCCCGGCATCACGCCCCTGCATCCTGACCTGGCAGCGCGCACCTTCGATGCCGCTTGTTCCGCCTGTCACTATCGGGGCGCGGGCAAGCCTGCCTTCGAGGCGGACAGCCCCCTGGCGTCGAGCAAACCGGATGCGCTGGTACAGGTGATCCTGTTCGGCAAAGGTCCGGATGAAGGCCGCGCCGGCATGCCGGCGTTCGGCAAGGTCCTGACCGACGCCGATGTCACGCGGCTGGTGGTCTGGCTGCGCACCACCGCCCAACCCAAGTCGCCCTGGACGAAGGTTGCGGCCCGCGTGACCGGCTTGCGCGCCTCCGGCCAGCGCGGCGACTGATCCCACCCCTTTCGCGAAAGACCCCGAAGATGACTCAATTCACCCTGAACGGCCAATCCGTCACCGTGGACGCCGAGCCTGATACCCCCCTGCTGTGGGTGATCCGCGACGACTTGCACCTGACCGGCACCAAGTTCGGCTGTGGCATCGGGATGTGCGGCGCCTGCACCGTCCATATCGGCGGGCGCGCGGTGCGGTCCTGCGTGACCCTGCTGGCCGCTGTCGAGGGCATGACGATCACCACGATCGAGGGTCTGGTGCCCGCCAATGCCCATCCGGTCCAGAAAGTCTGGGAAAAGCTGCAGGTGCCGCAGTGCGGTTACTGTCAGTCCGGCCAGATCATGCAAGCCGTGGCCCTGATCGCGCGCTTTCCCAAGCCAACGGATGCCGACATTGACGCCATGATGGCGGGCAACCTCTGCCGCTGCATGACCTATGACCGCATCCGCGCCGCGATCAAAGCAGCCGCCTTGAGCATGGGAGCCTGAGAGATGACCAGACAGAACCTCTTCACCCTGTCGCGCCGTGGCTTTCTGGTGACAGGCGGGGCCACCGGCCTCGTCTGCGGCTTCCTGACCCCCGCCGATGCCGCATGGAGCCCGCAGGGCACCGCCACAGCCCCGGTGGCCCCGACCTTTGACCCCACGCTGTGGTATTCCATCGACTCTGCCGGGATTGTCACCGTCAACATCATTCGGGCCGAGATGGGCCAGCATGTCGGTACCGCAATCGCCCGGATTCTGGCGGATGAGCTGGAGGTCGACTGGGCCAATGTCCGCATCCTCCACGTCGACACCGATGCGAAATGGGGCGTCATGGTCACGGGTGGCAGCTGGTCGGTCTGGCAAAGCTATCCGGTCTACGCCCAAGCTGGCGCGGCCGGGCGCATCGCGCTGATCGAGGCCGGGGCCGCCATGCTGGGCGTCAAGCCCACCGATTGCACGGCTTTGGCTGGTGTCGTCTCGGGCGGTGGCAAGACGGTGAGTTATGCGCAGATCGTGGCAAAGGGTCTTACGCGGAGCTTCACACCCGACGAACTCGCTGCGATGCCCTTCAAACCCGCAGCCGAACGGCGGCTGATCGGCAAGCCGGTCACAGCACTGGACGTGGCGGGCAAGGTC
>CANBRQ010000164.1 GCA_947371955.1 Paracoccaceae bacterium
AGCGCCGGCATCTCTTCCCGGCACGGCATGCACCAGGTCGCCCACAGGTTCAGCACCATCCATTTGCCCTTGTAGGGATCAAGGCTCGCCCCTTGATCGGTCAGATCCTGCAATGCGGCAGCGGGCAAAGCCTTGGGCTCTTCCAGCACCAGCTTCTCCATCGCCCCGGTCAACAGGGCAGGGTCCACCGTCCCGGCCGAGGCGATGTTTGCGCAGGCCAGAAAGCCCGTATAAAGGAAAGCCCGAATGATCCGCATCGATACCTCGCACCCGCATCCTACTTCACGAAGAGGCCACCATGACCCAATCCGACAAATCCGCCAATACCATGTGGGGCGGGCGCTTCGCCAGCGGGCCGGACGCGATCATGACGGCGATCAACGCCTCCATCGGCTTTGACCAACGCCTCTACGCCCAAGACATCGCAGGCTCCCGCGCCCATGCCGCCATGTTGGCCGCGTGCGGTATCATCATAGCTAGCGACGCCGAGGCGATCCGGGAAGGGCTGCTCACGGTCTTGTCAGAAATCGAGACCGGCAAATTCACCTTCCGCACCGATCTCGAAGACATCCACCTCAACATCGAATCCCGCCTGACCGAGATCGTGGGCGAACCCGGCAAGCGCCTGCACACCGGCCGCTCCCGCAATGACCAGGTCGCCGTCGACTTCCGCCTCTGGGTCCGCGACCAGTGCGACGCGGCCATCCAAAGCCTGACCACCCTGATGCAAGCGTTCCTCGCGCAGGCCGAGGCGGGGGCCGACTGGGTCATGCCCGGCTTCACCCACCTGCAAGTGGCGCAGCCCGTGACATGGGGCCACCACATGCTGGCCTATGTCGAGATGCTGGGCCGCGACCGCTCCCGCTTCCAAGACGCCCGCAAACGCATGAACGAAAGCCCGCTCGGCGCCGCTGCGCTGGCCGGCACCGGCTTCCCCATCGACCGCCATATGACTGCGGCGGCCTTGGGTTTCGACCGCCCCACCGCCAACAGCCTTGACTCGGTGTCCGACCGCGACTTCGCCCTCGAATTCCTGTCAGCCTCCGCCATCTGCGCCACCCACCTGTCGCGCTTCGCCGAGGAACTGGTGATCTGGTCCACCGCCCAATTCCGCTTCGTCAAGCTGTCGGACAAATGGACCACCGGAAGCAGCATCATGCCGCAGAAGAAAAACCCCGACGCCGCCGAACTTTTGCGGGCCAAGATCGGACGGATTCTGGGGTCAACCGTGGCCCTGTTCACCATCATGAAGGGCCTGCCGCTGACCTATTCCAAGGACATGCAGGAAGACAAGGAACAGGTCTTCGACGCCGCCGATACTCTGATGTTGTCCCTCGCCGCCATGACCGGCATGGTCACCGACATGACCGCCCAGCGTGAGACGCTGAAAGCCGCCGCCGCCTCGGGCTTTTCGACCGCCACCGACCTCGCCGACTGGCTGGTTCGCGCGCTTGGCTTGCCCTTCCGTGAGGCCCACCACGTCACCGGCCGCCTTGTGGCCCTGGCCGAAGCCAAGGGCTGCGACCTGCCCGATCTGACGCTGGCGGAAATGCATTCGGCCCACGAAGGCATCACGCAAGAGGTCTATTCCGTGCTCGGTGTGGAAAACTCGATCCGCAGCCGCATGTCTTACGGCGGAACCGCGCCGGATCAAGTCCGTGCCCAGATTGCCCGCTGGAAAGCGGCGCTGGCCTGACCTAAAACCGCAGTACCATTCGCAAGCAAACAGGTTATTCATGTCGCGCCTCGCCGTTCTCGCCCTTCTCGCCCTCGCCGCCTGCGGTGCCGAAGGCGCGCCCCAAGCCCCCGCGACATCCCCGGCGGGCGTGTCGATCAGCGGAACCGCCCGTGTCGGCATCGTGCAGGAAGTGGTCAAGAAGTAACGCATTTCCGGCAAATGCGGCGGCTTTTGCACGATCGCGCCATAATTCGCCCATGATCCGCTGGCAGTTTCCTATCCCGAAACAATGCGGGAGTGGATCATGGCCGATATCGCAACACCCAATGCACTGACCCAATCAAACGCTCCCAAGGCGGGCGCAGGGCAAAGTCTGATGGTCGAGACGGCACGTCGCTTCAAGGTCTCGCCCTTCCGCCAGTTCGCCGACATGGCATGGCTGAAGGGTGGGGCGAGCCAGATCAGCGTGCGCGAATACTACGAATACCAACTGTTCCGCACCGACCTGACCCCGGCGCAGAAGAAGGAATTCGTCGGCGAGACGGGCTCTCTGGCGCTGAACCTGAAGATGGCGCCGCCCAACATCACCCATATGCGCAACTTTCTGGCCGACAAGGTCGGGCTGACCACGATGATGGCCGGTCTTGGCCTGCCCACCACCAAGGCGCAAGCGGCCTTCTCGCCCAGCCGTGGCTTTGGGCTTCTGCCCACCCTGCGCACGGCAGACGAGGTGGAAACCTTCCTGCGCACCAAGGCCCGCTTCCCGCTGTTCGGCAAACCGATCCAGGGCGCGCAGGCCATGGGGGCGGTGATGATCCTCGGCCTTGACAGCGACATGGCGTGCCTCTCCACCGGTGCCCGCGTGCCGCTGGGCCAACTGGCAGCCGAGGTCGCCCAGAACCTCACCCACGGCTATGTCTTCCAGGACGCGGTCGAGGTCGCACCAGAGATCGCGGCCCTGACCGGCTCGCGCACCGTCTCGACCCTGCGCGTGGTGACGGTGAACCGCTCGGGCACGCCCGAGGTGCTGTATACCTCGTGGAAACTGCCGTCCCTGACGGCGATGTCGGACAATTTCTGGCAACCGGGCAGCCTGATCGCCTCAGTCAATCCGGCCTCTGGCGTGGTCGAGAAGATCCGCCTCGGCTCCGGGCTTGACACCCGCTGGGTTGAAACCCACCCGGTCAGCGGCGTGCAGCTGAAAGGCATCACCCTGCCACATTTCAAGGCAGCCACCGACCTCGCCATAGCCTGCCATTCCGTGGTGCCCAACAACGGCCTCTTGGGCTGGGACATCGCCTTGGTGCCGAACGGCGCCTGCCTGATCGAGTGCAACGAAAACACCGGCCACGCCCTCTATCAACTGGCCTCGGACCGCGGCGTCCTGAACGCCGATTTCCTGCCCGTCTTCGCCGAAGTCTCCGCCCGCAACACCCGCCTGTTGGCAGAGCATGAGACAAAGCGCAAAGCCTACCAGAAGGCCAAGGCGAGCTTCTGAGGCGAAAGCGCATCGCCCGGGGATTTTCCTTGAAAATCCCCGGGCGATGCCGCTCGGCGGACCCGGCTGGGGGACTTCGCGTCCCCCAGCCCCCCTGCGGGATATTTGCGCGAGTATGAAAGGGCAGGGTGGCGCTTACTTGCCCTTTCATTCTGGCCCAAATATCCCCGCCGGAGGCTTCGGACCCATCCGCAATTGCAGCCGGGAAGTCATCTGCTATAGCTGGCCTGCAGGGCGAACAGGGACTTCGGGCGCATGGATCATTTCCTTTACAAGGACGGGCAGCTTCACGCCGAGGATGTGGCGCTGGAAGACATCGCAGAGGCGGTGGGCACGCCTTTCTATGTCTATTCCGCGGCGACCCTGACGCGGCATTACAAGCTGTTCTCGGAAGCGCTGCAGCCCTTGCCGCATCAGGTGTGCTTTGCGATCAAGTCCTTGTCCAACCTTGCAGTTCTGAAACTTCTGGGCGATCTGGGCGCGGGGATGGACGTCGTCTCGGGCGGCGAATACCTGCGCGCCAAGGCGGCGGGCGTACCGGGCGAGCGCATCGTCTTCTCCGGTGTCGGCAAGACGCGGGAGGAGATGAAGCTGGCGCTGACCGGCGGCATCCGGCAGTTCAACGTCGAATCCGAACCGGAACTGCATGCCCTTTCGGAAGTCGCCCACTGGCTGGGCCTGACCGCCCCCATAACGCTGCGCGTCAACCCCGATGTTGACGCCAAGACCCATGAGAAGATCGCCACCGGCAAGAAAGAGAACAAGTTCGGCATCCCGATCTCCAAGGCACGCGAGGTCTATGCACAGGCCGCCCGCATGCCCGGCATTCAGGTCGTGGGTATCGACGTCCATATCGGCAGCCAGTTGACCGACCTTGCCCCGTTCGAAGCCGCGTTCCAGAAGGTCGCTGAATTGACCGAACAGTTGCGCGCGGATGGCCATACGATCAGCCGGCTGGACCTCGGCGGCGGCTTGGGCATTCCCTACACCCGGTCGAACGAGGCGCCGCCGTTGCCGCTCGACTATGGCGCCATGATCAAGCGCACGCTGGGCCATCTGGGCTGCGAGATTGAAATCGAACCCGGACGCCTGATTTCCGGCAATGCCGGGATGCTGGTTTCCCAAGTCATCTATGTCAAGGAGGGCGAGGACCGCACCTTCCTGATCGTCGATGCCGCGATGAACGATCTTGTGCGGCCTTCGATGTACGGCGCGCATCATGACATCGTGCCGATCGTCGAAGCGGCTCCGGGCGCCGAGATGCAGGATTATGACGTCGTGGGCCCGGTCTGCGAAACCGGCGACACCTTCGCCAAAAGCCGCGCAATGACCGTGCTGCACGAAGGCGACCTCTTGGCCTTCCGCTCGGCAGGGGCTTACGGTGCCGTTATGGCGTCAGAATACAACACCCGTCCTCTCGTGCCGGAAGTTCTTGTGCAGGGGGATCACTTCGCCGTCATCCGGCCCCGTCCGAGCTTTGACGAAATCCTGAAGCGCGATACCATACCGTCATGGTTGTGAACTGGCGGAGGATATGACCGAAGGCAAGCCCGAAGCGGCCCTGAAACGGATCGAAGTTCCGCTGCGCCTGACCCTGCTTGGGCTTTGGGCGGAACGGCTTGTGCGTGCCTTCTGGCCCATGTGGACCGTTCTGATCACCGGCTTCGGCTTGGCAGCCCTTGGCGTGCAGGACAACCTGCCGCTCGAGGCGGATTGGTTCGGGCTGGTGTCGTTTGCCTTTGCCTCGGTTTGGGCCTTGGTCTGGGGCTGGCGTACCTTTCGCAAGCCCACGCGGGCCGAGGCGCTGACGCGGCTCGACTCCCGTCTTCCCGGCCGCCCGATCTCCGCCCTGCGTGACAGCCTTGCCATGGGAGCTGCAGATCCCGCGACACAGGCGATCTGGTCGGTGCATCGCGACCGCATGGCGGCGAAGGCCAGCGATGCCAAGGCGGTTGAACCCGACTTGAAGCTCGCCTCACGCGACCCTTATGCCCTGCGCTACATGGCGCTGACCGTTCTGGTTCTGGCACTTCTGTTCGGCTCGGTCTGGCGGGTGGCTACGGTCACCACCCTGCCCGTCCCCGGCGGCCAAAGCCAGGCCGCCACCGGCCCCGCTTGGGAGGGTTGGGCGCAACCCCCCGCCTATACCGGCAAGCCTGCGCTGTATCTGGCGGATCAGAAGGATGAAGTGCTGCTTTTGCCCGCCGGCAGCCGAATCCAGTTGCGCTTCTACGGCGCTCCGGGCGCGCTGATCCTTGCGGAAACCGTATCCGGCCGCACCGATGTGCCACCGGCCTCGCAGCCCGTGCAGGATTTCGTCATCAAGCAATCCGGCAAGCTTTCGATCGAAGGCGCTGGCGGGCGTGAATGGCTGGTGACGATCCTGCCCGACGCCGCCCCCGCCATCAAACCCACCGGCAAGATGGACCGCGACGCAGATGGCCGCTTCAAGCAACCTTTTGAGGCAACGGATGATTACGGCGTGGTCAAGGGGGATGTTACCATCGCTTTGGACCTTGCCGCCGTTGACCGCCGCTATGGCCTGAAGATCGACCCCGAGGCGCGCCCGCCGGTGACGCTTGACCTGCCTCTGCCGATGAAACGCGACCGGACCAAGGTTGATCAGGTGCTGGTGGATGACCTGTCGAAAGACGTCATGTCCAACCTGCCTGTGACCCTGACCTTCACCGCCACCGATGCAGCAGGCCAGAAGGCCGCGTCCCAACCGCTGCACGTCACTCTGCCCGGCCGCCGCTTCTTTGATCCGCTGGCCGCCGCGCTGATCGAGATGCGCCGCGACCTGTTGTGGAACCGCCAGAATGCACCGGAGGTGGTGCATGTTCTCAAAGCCGTCACCAACAAGCCGGAAGGCTTCTTTCCCGACCGGAAGGCCTATTTGCGCCTGCGCGTGGCGATCAAGGAACTGGATGCGGCGGCAGCCACCCTAGACGCCACCAAGCGCGACGAACTGGCTGAGGAACTTTGGCAGATTGCCCTGCTTGTTGAAGACGGCGACCTAGCCTCGGCCTTCGAGGCCATGAAACGCGCACAAGACCGGCTGGATGAAGCCATCCGCAACGGTGCCTCGCCTGCCGAGATTGACCGCCTGATGAAAGAGATGCGTCAGGCGCTGGACAACTACATGAAGCAGGAAGCGCAGAAGAACGCGCAGAACCCGGACGAGCCGAACAAGCAGAACGGTCAGGCGATGCAGATGTCGCAGGACCAGATGCAGCAGATGCTCGACAAGCTGCAGGAACTGATGAAAGATGGCCGCACCGCCGAGGCGCAGGCCCTGATGCAGCAACTGCGCGACTTCATGAACAACATGAAGGTCACCCAAGGCCAAGGGCAGGGTCAGGGCCAAGGTCAGGGCACCCCCGGCCAGCAGGCGATGAAAGACTTGGGCCAAACCCTGCGCGATCAACAGAAACTGTCCGACGACAGCTTCCATGACCTGCAGAACGGCAGCCCGGACGGCCAGACCAACCCCGACGGCACCCCCGGCCAAAGCCTCGCCGACCGGCAGAAGGCGCTGAAAGACCGCATCGACCAACTTGGCAAATCCGGCACCCTGCCCGGCGCGGGCGACCCCAAGGGTCAGGCCGGGCGACAGGCGCTTGGCGATGCCGGCAAGGCCATGAAGGATGCCGAAAAGGCCCTGCGTGACGGCGACCTGCCGCGCGCGCTCGACAAGCAGGCGCAGGCGCTGGACCAGCTGCGCAACGGCATGAAGCAGTTGGGCGAAGCGCTGGCGCAAAGCGAGCAAGATCGCAACCCGAATGACGGCCAGACAGCACAGGAATCCGCCCCGCAAGGCCAGCGCGACCCCTTGGGCCGCGACACCGGCGAGGGCAGCCAGATGGGCACCGACCACTCTCTGCTGCAAGGTCAGGACGTCTACCGCCGCGCACAGGAACTGCTCGACGAAATCCGCAAACGCGCTGGCGAGCAGAACCGCCCCGATCAGGAACGCGGTTACCTCAAGCGATTGCTCGATCTGTTCTAGGCAAGGTCTTCTGTGCAGCGCCGGAATTCACCTTGCCCCAGCGCTGTGCTTTCAGCCCTGCGCAGCGCCTTCCAGCCCGCGCAACATGCCGATCAGACTTCTGATCTGGCTGTCCAGCCAGACACGCGCCGCATCGACCGCCGCGACATAGGCACTCAACACTCCCGCCAGCGAAGGAACCTTTTCCGCAATCACCGGTGCCAGAACGTAGATCGCCAGCAAGATCACACCTATCAGGACCAGCGTGATGAACCCGCTGCCAAACCGGTTGCGCGCCGCCTGCGCCGCCTCGGCTGCAACCAGAGACTGCTCCTCTTCCCCCGGCCGCCCCGAACTGGCCCGCAGGGTCGAGTTGATTTCCTCGATCGCGGGCAGCAGATCCCGGCGCGGGCGCGGGCCGGTGGCGGGTGCCGCCTCGGGCTCGCCCTTCAGACGAGCGACGACCGTACTTGCGGCCGCAGCCGCAGCCGGGGTCAGCCGCATTTCGGTCTGGGTTTCCAAGGCCGGCGTTTCGGCCCGCCGCGCCGCCACTTCCCGTGCGGCTTCCTCGCGCAGCACGGCCAGCACGGATTCGTCGATGTTGCGCGTTGAAGCTGACGCTTCCACAACCTTCGGGGCTGCGGGCGTAACGGGATCGGGCGCTACCTCGGTCCGGGCGATGCTTTGCGCAACGGCCTCTGCCACGCTGGCCGCCACAGCATCGTCCTCCGGCGCGGCCGAACCCGGCTCGTCCGCCGGGTCAGCCATTGCGGACTCGGGAAACAGGTCCGCTGCCGGATCAGGCTCGGCCACTTCATCTGGTAATTCGTCGGACAAAGCCTCTGCCGCGCTGACCGGCGCGGCATCTGGCATCAGATCTTCGGTCTCTTGATCGACCATCTCAGGATGGGTCTGGAACCACGCATGACCGCAATTGGAACATTGGACGTCGCGCCCGGTCCGCGGGATGGCGGCATCGTCCACCTCGTATTCCGCGTCACAATTGGGGCACACCAAACGCATCTTCACCTGTCCAAACCGGTTTATCGGGGGTTTTGAAGTCTTTGTAGCAATTAAAGCGGGGTCGTCCAATGGTTTGTAGCCAAAACGTTAACACTGCAGCCCCCATGCCACGCCAATCCCACACGGACGGTTGAATCCTGCGTATCCTTGGGCAATGGTGCAACGGTAACGGCGAGGGACGGAACCAGACCTTGATCGCTTTAGAGAATGCCGCCTACAGCTATGGCGGCGGGGAACTTCTGTCAGAGATCTCGCTGCGCCTTGCACCGGGGTCCTTCCACTTCCTGACCGGGCCGTCCGGCTCGGGCAAGTCGACGTTTCTGAAGCTGTGCTACGCCGAACTGGTCCCCACCGCCGGCCGCCTGACCCTGTTCGACCGCGAGGTCCGCAGCCTCTCGCGCGATGACGTGGCCCTGACCCGCCGCCGCATCGGCGTGGTGCATCAGGATTGCCAGTTTCTGGACCACCTGCCGCTTGCCTCCAACGTGGCGCTGCCCTTGCTGGTGGCTGGCAAACCCACGCCCACCGGCGATCTGTCGGCCCTGCTGGACTGGGTCGGTCTTGGCCCCCTCGCCACCGCGCTGCCACCCTCGCTGTCGGGCGGCGAACGCCAACGCGCCGCCCTCGCCCGCGCGATCATCATGGGGCCGGATGTCATTCTGGCCGATGAACCCACAGGCAATCTGGATTGGGAGATGTCGCTGCGCCTTCTGACCCTGCTGGTCGAACTCAACCGCATGGGCAAGACCATCCTTGTGGCGACGCATGACCTCAACGTCATCCGTCAGGCCAAATCCCAGATCGCCGCCCGCGTGCTGCGCATATCGAAACGCCGCATCCAGCTTGCGGGGGCCGACCTGTGAAGCAACCCAAACGCCAGCAACGCCAGGACGACCGCGTGGTGCCGCCTTCGGGCGCGCCCGCCAGGCTGACCGCCTTCACCGCAGGCGCCATGACCTTCCTTGCCGTCTTCGCCATGGCCCTGTCGCTGGCGACCGGCAAACTCGCCACCCGCTGGGCTGACGCCTTGGACCGCACCGCCACCGTCCGCATCTCGGCCCCCGATGACCAGATGGAGCTGCAGACCAAGGCCGTCGTCGACATCCTGACCACCACCCCCGGCATCGCCACCGCCCGCGCCCTGACGCCTGACGAATCCCGCAAGCTGCTCGAACCGTGGTTCGGCCCCGATCTGCCACTTGCCGACCTGCCCCTGCCGCAACTGGTGGAGGTGACCGAAACCGGCGCCGGCTATGACGCCGAAGGCCTGCGCCAACGCCTGTCCGCTGAGGCCCCCGGTGCCGTCCTCGATGACCACCTGCGCTGGCGCCGCCCGATGGCGCAGGCTGCGGGCCGCCTGCGCCTGCTGGGCTTTCTGTCGATGATCCTG
>CANBRQ010000165.1 GCA_947371955.1 Paracoccaceae bacterium
TCCGCCAAGCTGCGCATCGCGCGGCGCACCGAAGCCCCGGCGCAGGCAATAGCGATGGAAGACATCGACGTTCCCTTGGCCCCCAAGCCCAACGCTCGCAGAGGAAAAAGCTGAATGCGTCCGGTGCTGTACATGCTGTCCTTCATCGCGGTTCTGGGGCTGGCCTTCTGGGCTTACCGGGAAAACTACGCGACACAGCATCAGCTCAAACAGATGGCCGCCGTACAGGACGAAATCGCAGCCCTCCGGGACGAGATTGCCATGCAGAAGGCGGAATGGGCTTACCTGAACCGGCCCGACCGGTTGCGCGACCTCGCCGCGATGAACTTTGACCGCCTGGGCCTGATGCCGATCGAGCCTTTGCAACTGGGCAGCGCCGAACAGGTTGCCATGCCGCCGCCGCCCGCCCTTGTGATCAAAGGCACGGTTGACACGGCAGGCAGTCTGCCCAGCCCCGACATCACCGCCATGACCGGCGCCGATGGAGAGCAAATTCCATGAGCCGCATCCCGCTGCGCCCCTTGGCCCGGATTCTCGACGCCCGTGCCAAGGGCGAAAACCCGGACATGATCGAGAAAGAAAACCTCGCCATCCGTCACGAGGAAATGCGTGACAAGTCGCGGGCGCGGGCGGAACGGCGGCTGATGATTCTGGCTTTGAGCTTTTTCATCGCTTTCAGCGTGATCGGCGCGCGGATGGGCACCCTTGCGGCCTCCGAACCGACCGAACCCCGCGCGGCTGCCGGCGGGTCAGAGATCACCGCCCAGCGATCCGACATTCTGGACCGCAACGGCCGCATCCTTGCCACCAACATGATGACCCATTCGCTCTACGCCCAGCCCAATGACATGGTCGACCCGGTCCATGCCGCCACGGAACTGGCCGCGATCTTCCCCGAACTCGACGCCAAAGCGCTGGAGCGCCGCTTCACCGACGGCCGCAGCTTCCTGTGGGTCCGCAAGGTCCTGTCGCCCGAGCAGATGCAGCAGGTGCACGAGATTGGCGACCCCGGCCTGTATTTCGGCCCGCGCGAGATGCGGCTTTATCCGAACGGCAACCTCGCCTCCCACATCCTTGGCGGGGCCGCCTTCGGGGCCGAGGGTGTGGATTCGGCGGAAGTCATCGGCACCGCCGGCATCGAAAAGCAACTCGACACCCGCCTGCGCGACCCGGCGCAATCGGCCAACCCGCTGACCCTGTCCATCGACCTGACCCTGCAGGCCAATGTCGAGGAGGTGCTGGCCACCGGCATGCACACGCTGCAAGCCAAGGGCGCTGCGGCGATCCTGATGGACGTGAAGACCGGCGAGGTTCTGGCGCTGGCCTCCCTGCCCAACTTCGACCCCAACGACCGGCCCGGCATCAGCCCCACGGTGGACCCGTCTGACAACCCGCTTTTCAACCGGGCGGTGCAGGGGGTCTATGAACTGGGCTCCACCTTCAAGATTTTCGCTGTGGCGCAAGCGATGGACCTCGGCCTGATCACGCCTGACACCCAGATCGACACCAAACAGCCCTTCGTCTACGATGGTTTCCCGGTTCACGAGTTCGACAACCACAACTACGGCCCGACGAAATCGGTGTCCGATGTGATCGCCGTCTCCTCCAACATTGGTGCGGCTCATATCGGCCTGATGATCGGCGGCGTGCGGCAACAGGCCTTCCTGAAGGCGATGGGCCTGCTCGACCCGCCGCAGATCGAACTCTTCGAGGCCGCCTCGGCCCGTCCCCTTGTGCAGAAGAACTGGTCCGGCCTCGTCACCGTCACTGTCTCCTACGGCCACGGGATCTCCACAAGCTTGCTGAACCTCGCAGCCGCCTATTCCACGCTGGCCAATGGGGGGCTGAAGGTGACACCGACGCTGATCCACTCTGATCGCCACACCCCCGGCCCCCGTGTGGTGACCGAGAAGACCGCGCTTGCCTGCGTCCTGATGATGCGCAAAGTGGTCACTGACGGCACGGCGACCTTTGCCGATGTGCCGGGCTATGAGGTCGCGGGCAAGACCGGCACGGCAGACAAGCCGCGCAAGGGCGGTGGCTACTACTCGGACAAGGTGATCAACACCTTCGCCTCCGTGTTCCCCGCCAATGATCCGAAATACGTGCTGGTGGTGACGCTCGACGAGCCGGTGGAAACCGCCGGCCTGAAGCCGCGCCGGACCGCAGGCTACACCGCCGTGCCAGTGGCGGGCGAGATCATCCGCCGCGTCGGCCCCCTCTTGGGCCTGCGTCCGCAGGTCGATGGCATTCCGGTCTCGACAGTGGCCGCGATCAACGCCCCGGTCAAAGACCCTGTGGCGCAGGAGTGACCATGCCCGGCCCCGCAGCCAAAAACCTGTCGCATCTCGGCCTCTCCGCACGGGCGGGCCGTGATCCTGTGATCACCGGCCTCACCGCCGACAGCCGCGCTATCCGCGCAGGCTTCCTCTTTGCCGCCTTGCCCGGCAGTGCAACCCATGGTGCGGCTTTCATCCCCGCCGCCATAGACGCTGGCGCCTCGGCCATCCTTACGGATGCCCTCGGCGCCAGCCTCGCGCAAGAGGCGCTCGAAGCCGCATCCGTGGCCGTCGTTCTGGCCGAAGACCCGAGGGAGGCCTTGGCCCGTGCCGCAGCCCTGTGGTTCGGCGCGCAGCCCGAAACCATGGTCGCGGTGACCGGAACCAACGGCAAGACCTCCACCGCCACCTTCTGCCGCCAGATCTGGATGCAGCTTGGCCACGCCGCCATCAACATCGGCACCACCGGGGTCGAAGGCGTCTGGGCCGCCCCCTCCTCCCACACGACACCCGACCCGATCACCCTGCACCGCATGCTGGCCCAAGCCGCTGAGGCCGGCGTGACCCATGCCGCGATGGAGGCCTCCTCCCACGGCCTCGACCAGCGCCGGATGGACGGTGTGCGCCTGAAGGCGGCGGGTTTCACCAATTTCACCCAAGACCACCTCGACTATCACAAGACCTTCGAGGCCTATTTCGAGGCGAAAGCCGGCCTCTTCACCCGCCTCCTGCCGCCCGAAGGCACCGCCGTCATCAACCTGAACGACCCCAAAGGCGCAGACCTCGCCGCCATCGCCCGCCGCAAGGGCCAAGGCCTGACCACCGTGGGCCATGGCCCCGAGGCCGACCTGCGCATCCTCGCGCAACGCTTTGACGCCACCGGCCAAGACCTGCGCCTGTCTTTCAAAGGCGTCACCCACCAGGCCCGCCTCAACCTGATCGGCGGCTTTCAGGCCGAGAACGTGACCCTCGCCGCCGCCCTCGTCATGGCCGCAGGCGAAGCGCCCGGCGACGTGTTCGCCGCTCTTCCATACCTCACCGGCGTTCGGGGCCGCATGCAACTGGCCGCCACCCGCAAGAACGGCGCCTCGGTCTTCGTCGACTATGCCCACACACCCGACGCCATCGCCACGGCGCTGAAGGCCTTGCGCCCCCATGTCATGGGCCGCATCGTCATCGTCTTCGGGGCAGGCGGCGACCGTGACCGGACCAAGCGTCCGCTCATGGGCCAAGCGGCCCAGATCAACGCGGATGTTCTGTTTGTGACAGACGACAACCCCCGCAGCGAGGATCCAGCCCTGATCCGTGCAGCAATTCTGCAAGCCTGCCCCGAGGCGAACGAGGTTGGCGACCGCGCCGAAGCCATCCTGCGTGGTGTCGATGCCCTCGGCCCCGGCGACGCCCTGCTGATCGCCGGCAAGGGGCACGAGACGGGCCAGGTGATCAAAGGCGACATCTACCCCTTCGATGACGTGGAACAAGCCAGCATCGCTGTGGCAGCACTGGACGGTGTGATATGACCCTGACCCGCCAATCGGCAGGGTGCGTGCTTTGCACGCACCGGCCCCCTCAACCCATGGTGCGTGCAAAGCCCGCACCCTACGGTGCACCATGACCCTCTGGACCGCAGATGAAGCCGCCGCCGCCACCCACGGCACCGCCACCACGCAATGGACCGCCACCGGCGTCTCGATCGACACCCGCACGATCCAGACGGGTGACCTGTTCGTGGCGCTGAAAGACATCCGCGACGGCCATGATTTCGTGGCCTCCGCCCTTGCCAAAGGGGCTGCCGCTGCCCTCGTCAGCCGCATCCCCGAGGGCGTCTCCCCAGATGCCCCCCTGCTGATCGTCGACGATGTGCTGGCCGCGCTGACCCGCCTCGGCGCCGCAGGTCGCGCCCGCAGCCGTGCCCGCGTGGTCGGCGTCACCGGATCGGTCGGCAAGACCTCCACCAAGGAAATGCTCCGCGCCATCCTCTCCGGCCAAGGCAAGGTCCACGCCGCCGAGGCCAGCTACAACAACCACTGGGGCGTCCCCCTGACCCTCGCGCGCCTCCCCTCTGACGCCGACTTTGCCGTCATCGAGATCGGCATGAACCACCCCGGTGAAATCGCTCCCCTCTCGCGCCTGACACGCCCGCACGTCGCTTTGATCACCATCATCGCCCCGGCACATCTGGAGGCCTTCGAGAACCTCGAAGGCATCGCCCGCGAAAAGGCCTCGATCTGTGATGGGCTGGAACCGGGCGGCACGGCAGTTCTGCCCGAGGGTCAAGACACCTCGCGGATCCTGATCGAGATCGCCAAGGCGCAAGGCGCGAGAGTCGTGACCTTCGGCAGCGGCGCCAAGGCCGACTACCGGCTGACCTCCGCCACCTTGCACGACACTGCCACCATCGTGCGGGCGGAACATGCGGGCCAGTCCTTCCTCTTCAAGGTCCTCTCCCCCGGTCGCCACTTCGCGGCCAACGGCCTTGCGGCGCTGGCCGTGGCAGCAGCCCTCGGCCTTGACCCGGCAATTGCCGCCACCGACCTTGGCCGCTGGACCCCGCCGCAAGGCCGCGGCATGAAAGAACGCATCGTGCTCGACGCCATCGAGGGCCAAGGCTTTGACCTCTTCGATGACGCCTTCAACGCCAATCCCACCTCCATGGCGGCGGCCCTCGACGTCCTGATCGCGGCCCTTCCGCAAGACGGCCCGGGCCGCATCGCCACCGGCCGCCGCATCGCCATCTTGGGCGACATGTTGGAGCTTGGGCCCACCGAAGACGCCCTGCACCGCGCCATAGCCAGCCATCCCGGGCTGGAGAAGATCGCCACGATCCATTGCATTGGCCCCCGCATGCAGGCGCTGCACGCCCTTCTGCCCCGCGCCCAACGCGGCGAATGGGTGGCCGAGGCGAAAGAACTGTTGCCCCGCCTGCGTGCGCTGGTCGATGCCGGCGATGTCGTGCTGGTGAAGGGATCGAAGGGCATAAAAGTCTCGCTCCTCGTTGACGGCCTGAAGAAATTAGGCCAATCGGGCGGCTCCCAGGTGTTTGGAGGGGAATGAATGCTCTACTGGATGACGCAATTCGCCGATGGCGGCGGGGTTTTCAACCTTTTCAAGTACATCACCTTCCGGGCCGGCTGCGCCTTCCTGACGGCGCTCGTTTTCGGCTTCATCTTCGGCCAGCCCCTGATCAACTTGCTGCGCCGCAAGCAGGGCAAGGGCCAGCCGATCCGCGAGGATGGCCCGCAAAGCCATCTGGCGAAAGCCGGCACGCCGACGATGGGCGGCTTGCTGATCCTGTCGGCGCTGTTGTTCTCGACCCTCGTCTGGGCGCGGCTCGACAACCCCTATGTCTGGATCGTCGTCCTCGTGACGCTGGGCTTCGGCCTGATCGGTTTTGCCGACGATTTCGCCAAGGTGACCAAACAGAACACCAAGGGCGTCTCCAGCCGCATCCGCATTCTCGCCGGCCTCGCCATCGCCGGGCTGGCAAGCTATGCCGCCGCGAGCTTCCACCCGCCGGCACTCGCCAATGACCTCGCCCTGCCGATCTTCAAGAACGCGCTTTTTGATCTGGGCTATTTCTTCGTGCCCTTCGGCATGCTGGTCATCGTAGGCTCTGCCAATGCCGTGAACCTGACCGACGGGCTGGACGGTCTGGCCATCATGCCCGTGATGATCGCCGGAGCGACCCTCGGCGTCATCTCCTACGTCGTGGGCAACTTCAACTTCGCCGAATACCTTGGCGTCCACTTCGTCCCCGGCACGGGTGAGATCCTGATCTTCACCGCCGCCCTCTTCGGTGCAGGCCTGGGCTTCCTGTGGTACAACGCCCCGCCGGCCGCGGTCTTCATGGGCGACACCGGAAGTCTCGCGCTTGGCGGCGCGCTGGGTGCCATCGCCGTCTGCATCAAGCACGAGATCGTCCTCGCCATTGTCGGTGGCTTGTTCGTCGTCGAGGCGCTGTCGGTCATCATCCAGGTCCTCTACTACAAACGCACCAAGAAACGCATCTTCCTGATGGCCCCCATCCACCACCATTTCGAAAAACGCGGCTGGGCCGAACCGCAGATCGTGATCCGCTTCTGGATCATATCGCTGATCCTCGCCATGCTGGGCTTGGCGACGCTGAAGGTACGCTAGGCCAAGGGCCGCGCCCAGCCCCGGCGCCGGGAGGGTTTCACACCCTCCCGGACCCTCCCGTGGAGTATTTCCAAAGGAGCAAATGCAAGGGGGGCACCCTTCCTATTTGCTCCTTCCCAAATACTCCCCGCGGAGCGTCTTCGCCCGAGCCGGTTGGCGCTTGCGCCAGAGGCGAGATAAAAAGCTCGCGCCTCTGGCGCTCCTTTGGATCAGGGGTGGGGCAGGGGGCTTACCAGTGGCCGGTGTTGCCCATGCTGGCCCAGGGCTCGGCAGGGGCCAGGCTTTCGCCCATCTGCAGGATTTCGATTGAGATATTGTCGGGCGAGCGGACGAAGGCCATGTGCCCGTCGCGCGGCGGGCGGTTGATCAGCACGCCAGCAGCTTGCAGCTTGGCGCAGATCTCGTAGATGTTGTCGAACTCATAGGCCAGATGGCCGAAGTGGCGGCCGTCCGAGGGCAATCCGGTGTCGCCGTCCCAGTTGTAGGTCAGCTCGATCGGCGCTTCCGGCTGGCCGGGAGGCGCCAGGAACACCAGGGTAAACCGGCCCTTCTCGTTCTCGTAACGGCGGATTTCCTCCAGCCCGAGCAGCTTGTAGAACGCGATGGACTTGTCCAGGTCCAGCACGCGGACCATCGTGTGCAGATAGCGGG
Organism: Paracoccaceae bacterium; assembly: GCA_947371955.1. Lineage (GTDB taxonomy): Bacteria > Pseudomonadota > Alphaproteobacteria > Rhodobacterales > Rhodobacteraceae > Stagnihabitans. The sequence goes on from CANBRQ010000165.1 coordinate 7,068, forward strand.
TCTTCATTTGGGCAGCCTCCATGATTTGGCCGGACCCTAGCATCAAACCACCCGATTGCCAGATCAGAAGCGCGAGCGGATAGACAGACCGATCCCGAAACTGCGCGTCGTGTGCAGCAGGATATTGCTGTTGGTCTGTGCCATCGACAAAGACAGAACCGGCGCGAAGCCCAGATATCCGACCTTGTCCAGCGTGGCCGTCAGCCCCGTGCTCCACCGCCCGTCCCGACGGCCCTGCACGCCATAGATTGCCGCCTGCAGCCCCAGATTGGCCCCCAGCGTCACGCCGGCCACAGGATGTGCCGCCTGCCAATCCAGCCCAACGGCCGCCTCGGCATGATCCACCCGCGCATCCCGCGACCAACTGCGTGTCACGGACAGGCTGCCCGTCCAACGGTCACCTTGCGGGCCGCTTTGGCTGGTCTCGGTCGTCAGTTCCGCCTCGGTTGACGAGGACTGCGGCCGGTCAAGCCGGATCTGGCGCGTCACCGTGGCCCCATAGCTGAGCATGCCCTGCCCAAGCGGGCGGTCGATCCCCAGATCCAGCGCAAGACTGTCCGACAGGTTCACCCCGCCATACCAGTTGTGTGCCGCCTCTGCCGTCAGCGTCCATTGTCCGAGGTCGGTATAGGTCTTGCGCTCCACCCCCAGCGAGAGTTGGGAGAACGCGTAATCCGCATTCCGCGCGCCCGGGGCCTGCGCCTGCGCCGCCTTTGACAGAACCACGCCCTGCTGCGTCATCCCGAAGATCAGCCGCGTGACCCCGGTGGGCGAGGCCGCCAGCTTGTAGCCGCCCTGTGCGCCCAGCGACCATGTCAGGCCCGACAGCGCCTCAAGGTTGCCCGGCACGGACACGGTCTGACCGCCAAGCGCAAAACTGGTCACCCGTGTGCCGCCATTCACATTGTCCGAAGGCCGCAGCGAGGCATCAAGCCGCAGACTGAGCGGGTTCTGCGAGCGGACATAGTTGAAATCCTGCAGGGCCTGCGCTTGCGCCGCCCCGTTGGGCGCGTTCTGCACCGCCTGCCGCAGCCAGTACTGTGCCGAGGTGCGATGCCCCTGCAACGACAGGGCCTGCGCCACCGTGGTCGCGGCCTGATACCGCGTGCCGGCATCCTGGGCGAGGCTCCAGGCCTGCCGCGCCGCAGCCTCGCTTTCCGGCAGCCGCTGCAGCACGCGCAGGGCCTGCGCCTTCAGGACATAGGCCGAACTGTCGCGGGGGTCGCGCTGGCCCAAAGCCTCGGCAATCTCCAGCGCCTGTTGGGCATAGCCCTTGGCCAAAGCCTCCATGCCGAAGGCGCGCATTTCAGCCGCGGTCAGAACCGCAGGCTTGGCCACGGCCGTGCCCACACCTTGACCCGTAAGACCTGCGGCCAGCACCAGCAGGGCCGCCGCGACCGCCCGCCGCACGGGCTGGCTCACGGGCGATACAGGATGAAGCCGCCGGTTTCGCGGAAGTCGGTCCCCGCCACGGTCGAGACGACGACGATCACCCCCGCCACCTCATCCGCATTGGCGCCCGAGACGACGGCGTAATACTTGCCGCCCTCAAGCTGCTGAACGGTGCCAGCGCCACCAACGCCCTTGACGACGATGACGCTGTTCAACTCGCCCTGTGCTTCGCCGTTGTTGTCCAGAACCCCCGGACCCACCTTGAACGCCAGCGTCGGCAATTCCGTCAGGTCGGTCAGCGGCTTCTTGTCGGCATTGATCCCGGCCAGAACCGAGTCCGTGATCTCATTTCCGTTCAGATCGAAGATATGGCGGTTGGTGATATAGCCCTTGATGCCCGCGCCATTGCCGGTGGCCGATTCCTCGGGATTGAAGTCGTTGAAATCGATGCTCATCTGCATGTCGCCGGTGGTATAGGCCAGACCGCCCGCCGTAGAATCCCGCAAGCCGGCATAGGTGCCGTTGTACTGCGCCTCGCCCGTCGTGGGCAGGGTCACGCCGCCGGTCCGGTTGTAGATGAAACCGCCGAAGCCGTAGTTGCGATAGGCCCCGGTCCGCACGATGGCAAAGCGCGTCCGGCCCGTGTCCGACACCCCATACAGCGTGCGATACGAGAACTGGTCGATCAACTCGCCCGTCTGGTCATCGGCATAGGTGCTGTCCGCCTTGAAGACCCGCGCCGGCCCCGCATCCGGCCCCATGTCTCCGCCCACAGTGGTGTGCTGATAGACATTGCCGCCGTCAAAGGCGAGGTTGTCGACCGTGAAGGTGTCCTTCGTGCCATCGTAGTTGATCTTGCCATTCTTGAAGGCAAACCCGTTGCCCACATAGGGCCCCGTGTTTACGGTCCCCGGCTTGTCATCCGGCCCGCGCTTGTGCCCCTCATGCCGCTCCACCCCGTTCGCGGCCGAGACCCCCGACGACGTGGACGGCAAATCCGACACGGAACTGACCGTAACGCCGCCGCCGCTCCCAGCAAAAGGCGCACCACCGCACCCGGCCAGCACCAATAGTGCCGCCAAAGACTTCCGAACTGCCGACA
>CANBRQ010000166.1 GCA_947371955.1 Paracoccaceae bacterium
GCAATCCCCCACACCCGGGGCAGACCCTGCCGAACTTGACCGCCTGACCCGGCAACTCGATGCTCAAAGCCTAGACAACCAGCGCCTGCGCTCCTCGGTCGCGCAACTGCGCGAGGAGTTGCGCCGCCTGCGCGAAGCGGCGGAGACGGGCGCCACCGATGCCGCCCTTGTCAACCGCGCCCTGCAGGCCGAGTTGGAGGCGCTGCGTGCCGTGCGCGCCTCAGAGATCACCGAGATGGCGGATATTCTGGCCACGTTAGGCCCGCTTGTGGAAGCCGAGGAGGCCCGCGCCCATGCCTGATCTGGAAATCACCATCGGCGACCGCAAATTCTTCGTCTCCTGCCGGCCCGGAGAGGAGCATTTCCTCAACGCCGCCGCCAAACTGCTGGATGACGAGGCAACCCCCCTGCAGGCCCAGATGGGCCGTTTGCCCGAAGCGCGGATGCTGCTGATGGCCGGCCTGATGCTGGCCGACCGCACCGCCAGTCTGGAAGACGAACTGCGCCAATTGCGCGCCAAGCTTGCCGTGGAACCAAGCCTGCCCGCCGCAGAACCGCAGGTCGAGCAGGCTGATCCCGTCTCGACCGAGGTTCTGGAGCAACTGACTGCCGAAGCCGAAAGCCTCGCTGAAGCGATTGAAGCGCGTCTGGCCTAGGCCTGTGATGGCGTGACGCCGGCGGCCTATGGCCGGTCAGACTTGCTACAAGAAACGTCAAAATGAATGAAACGCGGCACGTCTGCCGCGTCCCTGCATCTGACCGAACCGAAGATTTTTCGTCGAAAAATCTTTCTGACCCGACCACACCGAACGAAGATTTTTCGCCGAAAAATCTTCTGGTCCCGGCGGCTCAGCCTTCCTTGTTGGCTTCGCGGATCTTGGCGGCGGCTTCCTTGTTGAACGCCACACCCTTGGCCTCCAGCAGTTGGTCCAACTCGCCCGACAGCGTCATCTCGGTCACGATGTCGCAGCCGCCCACAAACTCGCCTTTGACGTAAAGCTGCGGGATGGTCGGCCAGTCCGAGAAGTCCTTGATCCCCTGACGGATATCCGCATCGGCCAGAACGTTCACATCGGCAAATTCGATGCCCATGTAGTTCAGAACCCCCGCCACACGGGACGAAAACCCGCATTGTGGCATCATTTTGGTGCCCTTCATGAACAGAACGACGTCGTTCTTGGTCACGGTGTCTTTGATTGTGTCAATCGCGCTCATGGTCTGGTTCCTTTCGCCGCTTTGGTCCTGCGGGCTCTGGTCGTGTCTGGGGTCTTCACCGGATCGGATCCGGAAGGTGTGGCAACCGCCTCGATGAGCGTCCGCACCACGTCACGCAGCACATGGCCCGCAGCTTCCGTCACCGCATTGCAGGCTGCCGCGATCACTCGGGCGCCTTGGTCGTCAAAGCCAGCGCGTGCAATTCGCCATGCGCGCCGTCCATCTTGCCTTTCAGGCTGGCATAGACCGCGCGCTGCTGCTGCACCCGGTTCATGCCCTTGAAGCTGTCGTCGATCACCTCTGCGGCCCAATGGTTGCCGTCACCGGCAAGGTCGGTGATCGTGATCTTCGCCTGCGGGAAGGTGGCGCGGATCAGGGCTTCAATGTCGTGGGCTTCCATCGCCATCCGGGGACTCCTTGGCTTTGCATCAGATTTAGGACGGCAGGGCCGGGCTTGCAAGCCCGCCCTTGACTGGCATCAAGCCACCGCTTTGGCGAAGGCTCCGCGATACAGTGCCGAAAGCTCGGCCAAAGCCACCGTTTCCGCCCCGAACTTCACCACAGACCCGCCGAACTTGCCGACCCGTGCCGCCGGAACCCCGGCTTCCGCCGCGTGGGCCAAGAGTTTGGAGGCTTTGTGCGGCGTCATTGCCACCAGGTAGCGCGCCTGATCCTCACCGAAAAGCGTTGCGGTGTCCGAAGCGGTCAGGGTCAAGCCCAAACCGGCACTGTCGGCCATCTCGAAGGCCGCCAGCGCCAGACCGCCATCCGACAGGTCGGTGCAGGCATGGAAGGCGCGGCCATTGGCACGGATGAACTGGCCATGGGCCTTTTCCGCCGCCAGATCGACCGGCGGCGCATCGCCCGCCTCGATCCCGAAGGCCTCGGCCAACAGTGCGGACTGGCCAAGATGGCCCTTTGTCTCGCCAATCAGAACCGCGACGTCGCCGTCCTCTGCCAGACCGCCGATCAGATGAGCCGCATTTGCCAGAATACCCACCGCGCCGATGGTTGGCGTGGGCATGATCCCTTTGCCGTCGGTTTCGTTGTAAAGCGAGACGTTGCCCGAGACGATCGGCATATCCAGCGCAATGCAAGCCTCGCCGATGCCCTGCAAGGCACCGACCAATTGGCCCATGATCTCGGGCTTTTCGGGATTGCCGAAGTTGAGGTTGTCGGTGGTGGCCAAGGGCAGGGCCCCCACGGCGCAAAGGTTCCGGTAGGCTTCCGCGACCGCTTGGCGGCCACCCTCACGCGGGTTGGCCATCACATAGCGCGGTGTGACGTCCGAAGTGAAGGCCAGCGCCTTCTTCGTGCCATGCACCCGCACCACGCCCGCGCCAATGCCGGGCCGACGGATGGTGTCTGCCAGAACCTGGCTGTCATATTGTTCGTAAACCCAAGCCTTGTGGGCATAAGAGGGCGAGCCGATCAGGGCGCGCAAGCCATCCAGCGCGCCGATGGCAGGCACGTCACCCAAGGGCGCTGCCGCAGGGGTTTCCACCCAAGGCCGGTCATATTCCGGGGCAGAGGACGACAGTTTGGATAAGGGCAGGTCGGCCTTGATCTCGTCGCCATGCATAATCAGGAAGCGGTCCTCGGCAATCGTCTCGCCGACAATCGCGAAATCGAGGTCCCATTTCACGAAGATCGCGCGCGCCACCGCCTCCAGTTCCGGCTTCAGAACCATCAGCATGCGCTCTTGGCTTTCCGAAAGCATCATCTCGTAGGCCGTCATATGCGTCTCGCGCTGCGGCACATTATCCAGTTGCAGCCTGATCCCCAAGCCACCCTTGTCGCCCATCTCGACCGCCGAGCAGGTCAGGCCTGCCGCTCCCATATCCTGAATGGAAATCACCGCACCCGAGGCCATCAGTTCCAGACAGGCCTCCAGCAGGCGCTTTTCGGTGAAGGGGTCCCCGACCTGCACCGTAGGCCGCTTTTCCTCGATCGAGGCATCGAACTCGGCCGAGGCCATCGTGGCCCCGCCCACGCCATCCCGGCCGGTCTTGGCCCCCAGATAGACCACCGGCATCCCCACGCCGGACGCCACCGAGTAGAAAATCTTGTCCGCATCCGCCAAGCCCGCCGCGAAGGCATTGACCAGACAGTTGCCGTTATAGCTGCGGTGGAAGCGCACTTCCCCTCCGACCGTCGGCACACCGAAAGCATTGCCATAACCGCCCACACCCTCGACCACGCCCTTGACCAGATGCGAGGTCTTGGGATGGCTGGGCACGCCAAACGACAGCGAATTCATCGCCGCAATCGGCCGTGCGCCCATGGTGAAGACATCGCGCAGAATGCCGCCGACGCCGGTGGCCGCCCCCTGATAGGGCTCGATGTAGCTGGGATGGTTGTGGCTCTCCATCTTGAAGATCACGGCCTGCCCGTCGCCGATATCGACCACGCCGGCATTCTCGCCCGGTCCGCAGATCACCTGCGGCCCGGTGGTGGGCAGCGTGCGCAGCCATTTCTTCGAGGACTTGTAAGAGCAATGCTCGTTCCACATGGCCGAGAAGATGCCAAGCTCGGTGAAGGTCGGCTCGCGCCCGATGATGCCCAACAGGCGCAGGTATTCGTCAGGCTTCAGCCCGTGCGAGGCGACCAGTTCCGGGGTGATGGCGGGTTCAACGCGGGGCTCTGCCATGGCGGTCTCCTGATGGGGTTGCGGCCTCTTAGGACAAGCGGGGGGTCAGGAAAAGAGGCGCTTTGCCGGGCCGCCCCACAAGGCTAAGATTTTTTCGGAAGCGATGTCGAATCCGGTGCAGGATAAGCGTCCTTGGGGGGCGAAACGAAAAGGACGCATCATGACCTTCCCCATCACCGCCCCCTTTGCTGCCGCCCTGACCTTGATCTTCATCGTTCTGACCTTTGCCGTCATCTTCGCCCGCCAGAAGGCCCATGTGGGTCTGGGTGACGGCGGCAACACACTTGTCCTGCAGGCCATGCGCCGTCAGGCCAATTTCGTCGAAAACGTGCCCCTTGCCCTTCTGCTCTTGGCCTTGGCCGAGGCGGGCGGGTCAGGGCCCACCCTGCTGACCCTGTGCGGGTCGGCCCTGCTTCTGGCCCGCCTGATCCACCCCTTCGGGATCAAGGCCGGGGCAGCGGCCCACCCCGCCCGCATCATCGGCTCCACAGTGACCAACCTCGTGCAACTGGTGCTCGCCGTGTCGCTGATCCTTCATCGTTTCGCCTGATCCTGCGCTTATTCTCAACCCCAACCTCAAAGGACATCATATCATGCAATACCTTGCCCTGATCTACTCTGCCCCCGAGAATGAACCGAAATACGGCACGCCCGAATTCGGTGCCATGATGGCTGGCTACAACGCCTTCACCGCCATGTTGAAAGAGACCGGCGCTTTCGTCTCGGGTGACGGGCTGAAGCCGGTGACGACCGCCACCTCGGTCCGCGTCAAGGATGGCAAGGTGGAAACCATGGACGGCCCCTTTGCCGAAACCAAGGAACACCTTGGCGGCTACTATCTGATGGAAGTGCCTGATCTGGACACCGCCATCAAATACGCGGCCCAGATCCCGACCGCAGGCTACGGCACCGTGGAACTGCGCCCGATCATGATCTGGTAACGACCGGGAACGCTGACATGAATGCCCCCGATCCCGCCCTGCATGGTCTTCTGGACCAGACGCTGCGCGCGGATCGGGGGCGCATTGTCGCCGCCCTGATTTCCAGGGTCGGCGATTTTCAACTGGCCGAGGATGCCCTGCAGGATGCCAGCGCCTCGGCCCTTGTGCACTGGGGCCGCTCGGGCGCACCAAGCCGCCCCGAGGCCTGGCTGATCCGCGTGGCCTTCCGAAAGGCGATTGACCGCCTGCGCCAGACGGCGCGCGATGCCCGCCAGACCGCCGCCCTGACCGTGCTGGCCCGCGACGAGGCCGAGGAGGAGGCCGAGGTCATGGATGATCGCCTGCGCCTGATCTTCACCTGCTGCCACCCGGCGCTTGAACCGAAATCCCGCGTCGCCCTGACCCTGCGCACCATCGCAGGCCTGTCGACCGCCGAAATCGCCCGCGCCTTCCTTGATGCCGAACCCACGATGGGGCAGCGCCTGACCCGCGCCAAAACCAAACTGCGCGAGGCGGGCATCCCCTTCGTGATCCCCGGCCCCGAAGATTGGCCTGACCGTCTGCAATCCGTGCTGGCCGTGGTCTACCTGATCTTCAACGCAGGCTACACCGCCGGCCCCGCCGAACCGCGTGACCTTTGTGACGAGGCGATCTTCCTCGCCCGCCTGATCGCCCAGCTGAGCCCGCCCGCCACCTGCGATCTGGCCGAGGTCGAGGGGTGCCTGGCCCTGATGCTTCTCACCCATGCCCGCAAGGCCGCCCGGATGGCAGAGGGCGTCACCGTGCCCCTTGCCCAGCAGGACCGCAGCCGCTGGGACGGCGCGGCTATGGCCGAGGGGCTGGCCCTGATCGACGCCGCCATGGCCCGCAGCAAGCCCGGCCCCTATCAGATCAAGGCCGCCATCGCCGGCTGCCACACCGCAGCCACGCCGGACTGGGACCAGATCGCCGCCCTCTACACCTCGCTGGCGCGCTTTGAACCGACCCCTGTCGTCCACCTGAACCGCGCCGTGGCGCTCGCCGAAACCGGCGCGCTTCAGGCCGCTCTCACCCTCCTGGACAGCCTCGCCCCGGCCCTGGCCGCCTATCAACCCTACCACGCCGCCCGCGCCGAATACCTCGCCCGCGCAGGCCGCCCCGGCCCGGCCCGCGCCGCCTATGACACGGCCATCACCCTCGCCGCCTCTTCCGCTGATGCCGCATATTTGGCCAAACGCCGTGCTGCACTGCCGCATTGACAGGCAAGCCCCCGGAAAATCACGCAAAACCAAAAAAAAGGCCGAGCTTTCGCTCGGCCAGGTCCAACAGGGAGGTATGAGACGATGAGAGCGAACTCAACCACCGTCTCGCCACTCTAGATAGGCAAATGGCCTGTTAGCGGCAACGGGAATCAGGCTGCGAAGCCGGCATTGCCGCTATGCGTCTTGCGCATGGCTTTCGCATGCCTGTTACATTGCGCAAACGACCGTGATCAGGCGCCCAAACCGCCCTCTTTCACATTTGCGCAAATATCTCCGCCGAAGGCTCTATGCGGCGGGTCTAATCCTGCTGGCGCTGCCGGAACGCCATGATCTCTTCCATGACGAAATCGCGGAACGCCGCCACGCGCTTGGAATGGCGCAGTTCTTCGGGATAGGCCAGAAACACCGGCACTTCGTTGCTTTCGACCTCGGGCAGCACGCGGACCAGATGCGGGCTGTCTTCCGTAACGTAATCCGGCAAGACGCCGATCCCCAGATGGTTCAGCACCGCCTGCAGCACGCCGAAATAGTTGTTCACCGTCAGGGTCGACGGAATGTCATGGCTCATCAATTCCGCCACCAGCAGCGCGCCCGCTGCGACCTGCGCGGTGCCCGCATGCTGGCAAATCAGGCGATGCGAGGTCATCTCGTCCATCGTCTTGGGCGTACCATGCTCTTCCAGATATTTCGGCGTCGCAAAGAGCCGCATCCGGATCTGCATCAGACGCTTCCTGATCAGGTCGGCCTGTTGCGGTTCCTTCATGCGGATCGCCACATCGGCCTCGCGCATCGGCAGGTCCAGCACGCGCTCTTCCAGCATCAGGTCGATCTTCAAGGCTGGGTACTTCTTGTACAAAGCCGCCAACCGAGGCGCCAACCACAGCGTGCCAAAGCCCGTCGTCGTGGTCACCCGCAACTCGCCGAACACCTCGTCCTCGGAGTCCCTGATCCGCGCCGCCGCCGCATCCAGACGGCGCACCATCTGGCTGGTCGCATCAAACAGCAACTCGCCCTGTTCCGTCAGGATCAGCCCCCGCGCATGGCGGTGGAACAGCGTCACCGACAGACTTTCCTCCAGCGCGCGGATTTGGCGGCTGACGGCAGACTGGCTCAGATGCAGCACTTCTCCGGCATGGGTCAGCGAGCCCTTGTCGGCCACCGCGTGAAAAATGCGCAGCTTGTCCCAATCCATCACGGCAAGTTCCCCCCTCGCACGTCACGCTACCATGCCGACCTCTGTGGCCCAAGAAGTTCCGCCTGTAAACCGCTTTGGACGGCCATCGGTGCTTTCCCCCTGTGCAAGCCCCGCCCATGCCCGCGCTTCCCTCTGGCGCGGGCAGGGTCTATTCTACAGGCAAAGGTTGCAAGAACCGGGTAAAGGGGCAGAGCATGGCGGTTGGCATTTTCGATTCCGGTCTGGGCGGGCTGACCGTGCTGGACGCCGTGGCGCGGCGGTTGCCGGACGTGCCCTTCGTCTATTTCGGCGACAACGCCCATGCGCCCTACGGGGTGCGCACCCATGATGACATCTTCAACCTGACCTGCGCAGCCACCGAGCGCCTCTGGGCCGAGGGGTGTGACCTTGTCATCCTTGCCTGCAACACCGCCTCTGCCGCCGCCTTGAAGCGCATGCAGGAAACCTGGGTTCCCGCCAACAAGCGCGTCTTGGGCGTCTTTGTCCCCCTGATCGAGGCGCTGACCGAACGCCAGTGGGGCGACAACTCCCCGCCCCGCGAAGTGGCGGTGAAACACGTGGCCCTCTTCGCCACGCCCGCCACGGTCGCCTCCCGCGCCTTCCAGCGCGAGCTGGCCTTCCGCGCCATCGGGGTGGATGTCGAAGCACAACCCTGCGGCGGTGTCGTCGATGCCATCGAACAGGGCGACGAGATCCTTGCCGAAGCGCTCGTCCGCTCTCATGTCGAGGCCCTGAAACGCCGGATGCCCCACCCCGAGGCCGCCGTGCTGGGCTGCACCCATTACCCGCTGATGGCGCAGGCTTTTCAGGAGGCTTTGGGCGAAAACGTCAAGGTCTACAGTCAGGCCAACCTCGTGGCCGAAAGCCTTGCCGATTACCTGACCCGCAGGCCCGAGTTTCTGGGTGCAGGCACCGTGTCGAAATTCCTGACCACCGGAGATCCCAAGAACGTCTCCAGCAAGGCCACGCAATTCCTGCGCCGAAAGATCACCTTCGAGGCGGTCTGAACCGCAGGTCTTCGCGCCCCTCTTCGCAGGGATTGGCGTAGGCATGCCGCCTACAACTCACCCAATTCCCGCGCGATGCGCACTGCGTGGATCCGGTTGTTCGCGCCGATCTTGCTGTACAGCGTGCGCAGCTTCATCTTGATTTGATTCTCGCTCGTCGCCAGTTCCAAACCGATTTCACTGTTGCTCAATCCGGCGTCGATCATGCCCAAAATCCGGCGCTCGATATCCTTCAGCATCCCGGTCTTCACAGGCCCGGGCGATCCAAGGGCTCCCATCGTCCGGACGACTTCGGACGGCAAGAACAACTCACCCGCCATCAAAAGATCAACCGTCGGCAGAAAACTGTTGAGCGGCAGGCTTTTGGGCACATAGCCGCGCAATCCTGATTTCATGGCCGATGTCAAGAAGACAGGATCGCCGCACGTGCCGAACAGCACGACCGCCGTGTCAGGAAAGGCTGCAACAATATGTTTCAGCCGATCCAGCCCGTAGCATCCCGGTAAACTACAGTCATACAGAAAAAGATCGTAGCTCTCCTGCGCCGAGGCTGCGATGGCCGCTTCCAGACTGTCTACGCCCTTGGCCGTGCAGTCTCTCTTTTCAATCAGAATTGCGCAGATCGTCTCGGCCACGACAAGATGAGGATCAGCAATCAGAACCGAAAAGACGGGGCCCGTGTTACCCTCTGGCGTCGTGTTTTCGTAATCCTGCATTGACGCCCTTCCATTGCCGTACACTCCGGCCTGTTCACAATCTAAATCAGCGCCTCGGCGAATGAACGCGAAATAATCAGGGTATATTGGGTACTTACGTATAGCCTCCGGCACACTTTGGTGTGCGGCATGCCTGACCTTTCGACCGCTTTCCGGGGCAGCACCCATTTCCGCCTGAAAGCGAAGGCCCGTCAGCAGGCGCTGGGGCCGCAGGTGAAGGTCTACGCCCAAGCCACCCTCGTGGCCGAAAGCCCGTCAGACGACCTGACCCGCAGGCCGGCGTTTCCGCGTGCGAGCACGGGTCCAGGTTCCGGGCCCCACGCCATCTGCAAGGCGTCTTGCGCAAAGCCACCCAAGTCCTGCGCCGCAAGATTGCTTTCCGGACGGCCGAGGTTCGTGTTGACACGACATCTGCGCCTTGGCCGTGCAGCAGAGACCGGAAGAGAAACCGATCCGGCATCGATTGCCGTCCAAGGTTTGATTCAAATCTGCTTCGCTGGTACAATGAATTCAATTTTAATGATGATAGGGGCTGCGATCAATGGCTTGGA
>CANBRQ010000167.1 GCA_947371955.1 Paracoccaceae bacterium
CACACCAGCGCCGCCGAACAGACCGATCTTTCCGCCCTTGGAGTAGGGGGCCAGAAGGTCGATGACCTTGATGCCGGTGACGAGGATCTGGCTTTCGGTCGCCTGCTCGTCGAACTTCGGAGCGGGGCGGTGGATCGAGCGGTACTCGGTCGCGTTGACCGGGCCACGTTCGTCAACCGGTTCGCCGATGACGTTCAGGATACGACCGAGGGTCGCGTCGCCAACCGGCACCATGATGGGCGAACCCGTGTCAGACACTGCAGACCCACGGACCAGCCCTTCGGTGGCGTCCATGGCGATGCAGCGAACGGTGTTCTCGCCAAGATGCTGGGCGACTTCCATCACCAGTTTCTTGCCGTTGTTGTCGGTGGTCACCGCGTTCAGAATCGCCGGCAGAGCGCCATCGAACTGCACGTCGACCACAGCGCCGATCACCTGCGTGATTTTACCTTGTGACATAACGTCTCTCCGGTTCCTCAGAGCGCCTCGGCGCCCGAAATGATTTCGATAAGTTCCTTGGTGATCGCGGCCTGACGCGAGCGGTTGTAGACGATGGTCAACTTGTTGATCATGTCGCCCGCGTTGCGGGTGGCATTGTCCATCGCAGACATCCGCGCGCCTTGTTCAGACGCCGCATTCTCCAACAGCGCGGTGAAGACCTGGGTCGCCACTGCACGCGGCAGCAGGTCGGCCAGGATCGCCTCTTCGGACGGCTCGTAGTCATACGAGGTCGAGGGGGCGGCCGCGCCTTCGAAGACCGCCGGGATCACCTGCTGCGCGGTCGGGATCTGGCTGATCACCGACTGGAAGCGGTTGTAGAACAGCGTGACGACATCGCATTCGCCAGCTTCAAAGCGGGCCAGAACGTCGCGGGTGATGTCACGCGCATTGACGTAACCCACACGCTTCACCTCGGTCAGGTCGACGTGGCCCACGTAGTACTGGCCATATTCCCGACGCATCTGTTCGCGGCCCTTCTTGCCGACGGTGAAAATCTTCACCGTCTTGCCAGCCGCCAGAAGTTCGGCAACCTTGGCCTTGGCCACACGCACGATCGTGGTGTTGAAGCCGCCGCAAAGCCCACGCTCCGAGGTCATGACGACCAGCAGATGGACCTTGTCAGACCCGCTCCCGGCCAGAAGCCGGGGCGCACCGTCGCTGGTACCGACCGAGGCGGAAAGCCCGGCCATCACCGAAATCATCCGCTCGGCATAGGGCCGGGCTGCAACTGCGGCGTCCTGGGCGCGGCGAAGCTTCGCTGCGGCCACCATTTGCATGGCTTTCGTGATCTTGCGCGTGTTCTTTACGCTGCCGATCCGGTTCTTTAAGTCCTTCAAGCTGGGCATTTTGCTGCTCCCGGGACCAAATTACGCGAAGTCTTTGGCGTATGCGTTCAATTCGGCCCGAATAGCTTTTTCCAGATCACCCGCCACCTTGCGGTCTTTGGTGGTGATGTCGGCCAGCAGAGCCGCGCCCTTGGTGCGCAGGTGCTTCAGCAGACCGGCTTCATAGCGGCCCACGTCACGCACGGCGACCTTGTCGAGATAGCCGTTGGCACCGGCGAAGATCACGCAGACGATTTCCGCGGTGGTCAGCGGCGAGTATTGCGGCTGCTTCATCAGTTCCGTCAGACGCGCACCACGGTTCAGCAACTGCTGGGTCGAGGCGTCAAGGTCGGACCCGAACTGTGCGAAGGCCGCCATTTCGCGGTACTGCGCCAGTTCCAGCTTCACCTTGCCGGCCACCGACTTCATGGCGTTGGTCTGGGCGGACGAACCGACGCGAGACACCGACAGACCGGTGTTCACGGCAGGACGGATGCCTTGGTAGAAGAGTTCGCCTTCCAGGAAGATCTGACCGTCGGTGATCGAGATCACGTTCGTCGGAATGAAGGCCGAAATGTCGCCGCCTTGGGTTTCGATGATCGGCAGTGCGGTCAAGGAGCCCGAACCGAAGTCCGCGTTCAGCTTGGCCGAACGCTCCAGCAGGCGGGAGTGCAGATAGAACACGTCGCCCGGATACGCTTCACGGCCCGGCGGGCGGCGCAGCAGCAGGGACATCTGACGATACGCAACGGCCTGCTTGGACAGATCGTCATAGATCATCAGAGCGTGACGGCCGTTGTCGCGGAAGAACTCGCCCATCGCGGTCGCGGCGAAGGGGGCAAGGAACTGCATCGGCGCCGGGTCAGATGCGGTCGCGGCCACGACGATCGTGTAGGCCATCGCACCGGTTTCTTCCAGCTTCTTGACCAACTGCGCCACGGTCGAGCGCTTTTGCCCGATCGCGACATAGATGCAGTACAGCTTCTTGGATTCGTCGTCGCCAGCCGCGTCGTTATAGACCTTCTGGTTCAGAATGGCGTCCAAGGCGACGGCGGTCTTGCCGGTCTGACGGTCGCCGATGATGAGTTCGCGCTGGCCACGGCCGATCGGGATCATGGCGTCGACGGCTTTCAGGCCGGTCGCCATCGGTTCATGCACGGACTGGCGGGGGATAATCCCCGGAGCCTTGACGTCAGCCACGCGACGCTCGGTGAACGCAATCGGGCCCTTGCCGTCGATCGGGTTGCCAAGGGCGTCAACGACGCGGCCCAGAAGACCATTGCCGGCAGGCACGTCCACGATGGACTTGGTGCGCTTGACGATGTCGCCTTCCTTGATGTCCTGGTCGGAACCGAAGATCACGACGCCGACGTTGTCGACTTCGAGGTTCAGCGCCATCCCGCGGATACCACCGGGGAATTCGACCATCTCACCGGCCTGGACCGAGTCCAGCCCGTAGACGCGGGCGATGCCGTCACCGACGGACAGCACGCGACCAACTTCGGCGACTTCGGCATCCTGACCGAAGTTCTTGATCTGCGCTTTCAGGATCGCAGAGATCTCAGCAGCCTGGATACCCATCACCCAACCTCTTTCATTGCATTCTGGAGTGCCGCGAGCTTGGCCTTGACCGAGGTGTCGATCATGGACGAGCCCAGCTTGACTATAAGACCACCGATGAGGCTTTCATCGACAGCGGTGTTCAATTTGATGTCCTTGCCGAAGTTCGCCTTCAGCGTCGCCACCAGCGCATCGCGCTGACCGGCGGTCAGGACGGTGGCCGAGGTCACCTCGGCGGTCACTTCGCCCTTCTCAGCGGCGATGCGGGCCTTCAGGTCCTGCACCAGCTGCGGCAGGATGAACAGACGACGCTTTTGCGCCATCAGCGCCAAAGTGTTCTGAGTCAGCGTCGAAAGGCCCATTTGCGCGGCAATCGCCGCCATGGCTGCCGATTGCTCGTCCCGGTTCACCACCGGGGAAGCGATCATGGCCGCCAGCTCGGGGCTTTCGGTCAGAACCGCGCCCAAAGCATCGGCATCTGATTCCAGCGCCATCAATGCGCCGTCTTCCTTTGCCAGTTCAAATAGAGCCTGGGCATAGCGCCCGGCGATGCTGAGGGAGATGGATGCTGTTTCCGACACGTCAACCCTTCCGCTGTCTGGGCCCCGAACCTGCCCTTCGGGCAGATCAAAAGCCTCCGTTGGCGCACACATAGTGTCTGCGTCTCTTTGAGATTGCGGCGTCCATAGCAGAGCACTTGGAACCTCGCAACCAAGAATCCCGCCGATGCGCGCGGTGAAATCGGCCCTGTGGCACTTGGCCCAAAGCCTGTGCACCCGAAGGGTGGCACTTCGTCGCAGGGCTATAACTTTGGGATGACTTCACCGGGAATCCGGGCCTGTTCCGCCATTTCCAGCCTTGGCACCGGGGCGGCCGCCGGAATCCCCTCCAGCGCGCGCAACGGCCTGCGCACCATGGCTCCGATGCCGCCGCGCGTGGGGGCATAGACCTGTTTGGAGGCCTCAACCATCAGCACCCCGCCCGCGAGCCAGGGGGCGTTGTGTCCAGCCCATTCCCAGAAGCCCGAGGTCTTGAGCCAGAACCGCCCGAGCGAGGGCGGTGCGAACAGGGCCGTCATGGCGCGTTCGGGCATGAAGCCGTGGCGCTTCAGTTCCGTCTCCATCTGGCCCATCGAATAGGGACGGCCAAAGCCAAACGGGGTGCTGTCGCCGCGTGCCCAAAGACCAAGGCGGTTGGGCACGATGAACAGCGCCCGTCCCCCGGGACCAAGGACGCGGTAGCTTTCCTCCAGCACGGCAGCGGAGTTGTCAGAGGTTTCCAGCCCATGCATCAGGATCAGGCGGTCGACAAAGCCCGTCGCCAAGGGCCACTCGCTGTCCTCGCACAAAAGGCTGACGTTCGGCTCCCCCAGTGGCCAGGGCATCACCCCTTGCGGTGCGGGCATCAGGCCGATCACCCGGCGCGATTGCGCAAGATAGGGCCGCAGCAAGGGCACGGCAAAACCGAAGCCCACCATAGTCTGCCCGGCCCGTGGCGGCCACATCTCGACGACCCGCTCCCGGATCGCCCGCTGCGCCACCCGGCCAAGCGCTGTGCGGTAGTAGAAATTCCGTAAGTCCAGAACGTCCAGATGCATTGCAGGTGTCACAGGTCAGGGCCACATTGGGCCATCATAGCCATTCGCCCCCCGATTGCCATGCGTGGCTTGGGCGAACAGAAGGAAGACCCGATGCCGCTGGAACTTGTGACCGTCCCCTGCCTCAAGGACAACTATGCATACCTGATTCATGATGCGGAATCGGGCCAGACCGCCCTTGTCGACGTGCCCGAGGTCATGCCGATTCTGAACGCGCTGGAAGAGCGCGGCTGGAAACTGGGGGTGATCCTGCTGACGCACCACCATTCAGACCATATCCAGGGCGTCCCCGATCTGGTGGCAGCGACCGGAGCCGTCGTGCTGGGTGCCCGCGCCGATACCACCCGCCTGCCCCGCCTTGACCGTGCCTTGGCCGAGGGCGACCAGATCACCGTGGGCGGCGAGACCGGTTATGTGTTGGACGTCTCGGGCCATACCATGGGCCATATCGCCTTCGTCTTCCCCGGCTCGCACCTCGCCTTCACCGCCGACAGCCTGATGGCTGGCGGCTGCGGGCGGCTGTTCGAGGGGACGCCGGCCACGATGTGGGCATCGCTGTCCAAACTTGCGGCATTGCCGGGTCAGACGCTGATCTGCTCGGGCCACGAATACACGTTATCCAACCTGCGCTTTGCCCTGACGGTCGAGCCCGAGAACCCCGCCCTGCTGGCCCGGATGGTCCAAGTTACCGCAGCGCGCGCCGCCGAAAAGGCCACCGTGCCCTCGCTTCTGTCCGAAGAACTGGCCACCAACCCGTTTTTGCGCGCCGGACTGCCGCAGGTTAAGGCGGCCCTCGGCATGGGCAAGGCATCAGATGCCGAGGTCTTCGCCGAAATCCGGGCGCGCAAGGACAAGTTCTGACCGCGTTCTGATCGACTTCTGGTCAGGGTCCATCACTTTTTTGGGTCAACCCACCGTCAAGTGCGTTTTCCTTCCAATTAGCACTTGAAGATTGGCGCAGAAAACCGATCCTTAACACTATGAGGCCACGGTCAAGACAGGCCCGTCCGATCCCCGTTCGGGCCATGCCGACCTGCAAGACAGGAGCACGACGCAAGTGCCGACATTTTCGACCACACTCGAGCAAGCCATCCATGGCGCCTTGGCGCTTGCGAATGCACGCCGCCACGAACTCGCCACGTTGGAGCATCTTCTCCTGGCGCTGACGGACGAACCAGACGCCTCCCGGGTGATGAAAGCCTGCTCGGTGGATCTGGACGCCCTGAAAAAGACGTTGACCGATTTCATCGACGATGACCTGTCCACGCTGGTCACCGACGTGGAAGGGTCCGAAGCCGTGCCGACTGCTGCCTTCCAGCGCGTGATCCAGCGCGCGGCGATCCATGTGCAATCGTCAGGCCGCACCGAAGTGACCGGCGCCAATGTTCTGGTCGCCATCTTCGCTGAACGCGAGTCGAATGCCGCCTACTTCCTGCAAGAACAGGACATGACCCGCTATGACGCGGTGAATTACATCGCCCACGGCGTGGCCAAGAACCCCGCCTTCGGCGAAGCGCGCCCGGTCTCGGGTGCCGAAGAACACCACGAAACCCCCAAGGCCGAGGCAGGGGATACCAAGGAATCCGCCCTGTCGAAGTATTGCGTTGACCTCAACGTCAAGGCGATCAAGGGCGAGGTTGACCCGCTGATCGGCCGCGAGGCCGAGGTGGAGCGCTGCATCCAGGTCCTCTGCCGCCGCCGCAAGAACAACCCCCTGCTGGTAGGCGACCCAGGCGTGGGCAAGACCGCTATCGCCGAAGGTCTGGCTTTGAAGATCGTGCGCGGCGAAACCCCGGAAATCCTGGCTGGCGCCACGATTTTCTCTCTGGATATGGGGGCCTTGCTGGCCGGCACCCGCTATCGCGGCGACTTTGAAGAACGTCTGAAGGCGGTCGTCAAAGAGATGGAGGATCATCCCGATGCGATCCTGTTCATCGACGAAATCCACACTGTGATCGGCGCTGGTGCGACCTCTGGCGGGGCGATGGATGCCTCCAACCTGCTGAAACCAGCGTTGCAGGGCGGCAAATTGCGCTGCATGGGATCCACCACCTACAAGGAATTCCGTCAGCACTTCGAAAAGGACCGCGCCCTGTCCCGCCGGTTCCAGAAGATCGACGTGAACGAGCCCAACATCGAAGACAGCATCAAGATCCTGATGGGTCTGAAGCCATATTTCGAAGAACACCACGACCTGCGCTACACCCACGACGCCATCAAGGCGGCGGTGGAGCTTTCGGCCCGCTACATCCACGACCGCAAGCTGCCTGACAAGGCGATCGACGTGATCGACGAAGCCGGCGCAGCCCAACATCTGCTGACCGAATCCAAGCGCCGCAAGACGATTGGCATCAAGGAGATCGAGGCTGTCGTGGCCAAGATCGCCCGCATTCCCGCCAAGTCCGTCAGCAAGGACGACGCCGAAGTGCTGCGCGATCTGGAAAAGAACCTCAAGCGCGTGGTGTTTGGGCAGAACAAGGCAATCGAAGCGCTGGCCTCCGCCATCAAGCTGGCCCGTGCTGGCCTGCGTGAGCCTGAAAAGCCCATCGGCAACTACTTGTTCGCCGGGCCGACCGGGGTGGGCAAGACCGAGGTGGCCAAGCAATTGGCCTCGATCCTTGGCGTGGAACTGCTGCGCTTTGACATGTCGGAATACATGGAAAAGCACGCGGTTTCCCGTCTGATCGGCGCGCCTCCGGGCTATGTCGGCTTTGATCAGGGCGGCATGCTGACCGATGGTATCGACCAGCACCCGCATTGCGTGCTGCTGCTGGACGAGATCGAAAAGGCCCATCCGGATGTCTACAACATCCTTCTGCAGGTGATGGATCACGGCAAGCTGACCGACCACAACGGACGCCAAGTCGATTTCCGCAACGTGGTGCTGATCATGACGACCAACGCCGGCGCTTCGGATGCTGCCAAGGAATCCATCGGCTTCAACCGGGGCAAGCGCACCGGCGAGGACACGGCGGCGGTGGAACGCACCTTCACCCCGGAATTCCGCAACCGTCTGGACGCGGTGATCCCCTTCGCTTCGTTGGGCAAAGAGGTCATCCACCGCGTCGTCGAGAAGTTCGTCATGCAGCTGGAAGCCCAGCTTCTGGACCGTGGCGTGCACATCGACCTGTCGCCTGAGGCTGCCGATTGGCTGGGCGAACGCGGCTATGACGAGAAGATGGGTGCCCGTCCCTTGGGCCGGGTCATTCAGGAACACATCAAGAAGCCGCTGGCCGAAGAACTTCTGTTCGGCAAACTGACCAAGGGTGGTCTGGTGCATGTCGGCGTCAAGGACGACGCGATCCTGCTGACATATCAAGAACCCGCCAAGCCCCGCCTGACTGGCTCCAAGCCGCCGCTTCTGACGGCGGAATGATCAGGGCGCTCATACTGACATTGGCCCTCGCCTCACCGGCGGGGGCCTTTGAATTGGCGTGGCCCGTCGATTGCACCTTGGGCAAGACTTGCCACATCCAGCACTATGTCGACCGCGATCCCGGCCCCGGCACCAAGGATTTTACCTGCGGCACGCTGACCTATGACGGCCATGACGGCACCGACATCGCCCTGCCGAATGCGGCGGCGATGGCGGAAGGCGTGAACGTTCTTGCAGCAGTGCCCGGAACAGTTCTGGGCACCCGCGACGGCATTGCCGATTTCGTGCCCTTCGTGCCCGGTAAAGAATGCGGCAATGGCGTGATCGTCGATGATGGCGCGGGCTGGCAAACCCAGTATTGCCATATGAAACAAGGCTCTGTCGTCGTGCGCAAGGGTGACAGGATCGACACTGGCACGATCCTCGGCCAAGTTGGCCAGTCCGGCAATGCCGACTTCCCCCACCTGCACCTGACCGTGCGCCACAACGGCCAGCCGGTCGACCCCTTCGCGCCCGAGCAGACCGCCTGCGGGGCGACCAATGACAAGGGCCTCTGGTCGACCGCCCTGCCCTACCAACCCGGCGGCTTTCTGGCGGCGGGCTTTGCGACCGAGGTTCCGACTTTTGATGCCATTCGCGCGGGCCTGCCCGCACCCGTGATCCCCGCTGATGCCCCTGCCTTGGTCATCTGGGCCGAGGTCTTCGGCGGGCGGGCGGGCGATACCCTTGCATTCTCGGTTGCTGCGCCCGATGGGACCGGGTTCATAGACGGCTCTGCCGATCTGACGCGCACCCAAGACCAACTCTTCCGCGCCCTCGGCAAGAAGTTGCGCGCCACCCTGCCGTCAGGCGCCTATATTGGCACCGTCATCCTGATGCGACGGGGCGCGGAAGTGGACAAGATCACCACGCAGGTCACCATCCCCTAGCCTGCCAGAAGCCGCAGGCCCTGCGTCACATCCGTCCGCACGGCCAACCGCAACCCGGGCTCATCCCCGGCCCGCAGCGCGGCCAGAATAAGCCTGTGGTGGTGTGGCACATCGCGTCGGCGCAGCTTGTCATACAAAGCCCGCATCGTCGGCCCCAGTTGCAGCCAGACCGTCTCGCAGATCGCAAGCATCGCCGGGGTCTGGGCGCGCAGATACAGCGTGCGGTGAAATTCCAGATTGGTGCGCACATAGGCCACTGCGTTGTGGTTCAGCACCGCTTCCTGATTGAGCGCATTGATCGCCGTCAAACGGTCGATCAGCGCGAAGTGGGCGCGGGGCAAAGCGCGCGAAGCCATCTCGGGTTCAATCAGCGCCCGGATCGCCGCCAGTTCCTCAATCCGCTCTGGCGTCAGTTCCGGCGTGGATATCCGGCCCGAGGAGGAGATCGTCAGCGCCCCTTCCGCTGCCAGCCGCCGCACAGCCTCTCGCGCCGGGGTCATCGACATGTCGTGCTGGGCAGCGAGGCCCCGCAAGGTCATCGACAGGCCCGGCGCCAACTCGCCATGCATGATCTGTTGGCGCATGAGCCGGTACAGCCGTTCATGCGCGGGCGCAGAGGGGTCGGCCAGTCGCAAGCTGGCAGGGCGCGGAGATGTGGTCATGCGCTGACCCAAACAGCCCGCACGCCGCCCGTCAAGTCTCG
>CANBRQ010000168.1 GCA_947371955.1 Paracoccaceae bacterium
CCTTGACCGGGCGGCTGGCCGAACAATCCGCCGCAGACGTGCCAGCCGATGTGGTGGCCGCCTCGCGCAGCTACGGTGCCACCCTTGCCGCCGCCGTTCTGGACTGGAGCCGCGGCGACGGTGGTGCCGTCATCGAGAACATGGGCTTCCCGGCCAAGTGGACCTTGAACCCCGCACCGGGCCATTGGGTGCCGACCTCGAAGATCGTGCTGCAACAGGCGCCCTTGCTGCCGGCCTGGGGCAAGAACCGTGCCTTTGCCATGCCCGCAGGCGATGCCTGCACCCTGCCCGCGCCGACGGCCTATTCCGAAGACAAGGGCTCGGCCTTCTACGCCGAAGCGCTGGAGGTCCATGATACCGTCGTGAACCTGACGAAGGAACAGACCCAGATCGCCCGCTTCTGGTCAGACGACGCGATGCTGTCCTACACCCCGCCGGGCCACTGGATTGCCATCCTGAATCAGGTGGTGGACGAAAAGGGTCTGGACCTGACCGCCCATCTCGAGGCGCTGGCCCGCATGGGCGTGGCCATGGCCGATGCCTTCATCGGCTGCTGGGCCGCCAAGTACGAATACGACCTCTGCCGCCCGATCACCTACATCAAGAAAGTCATCGACCCCAAGTGGGAGCCTTTGCTGAACACCCCGCCTTTCCCGGAATACCCGTCTGGCCATTCCACCCAGTCGGCGGCAGCGGCCTCGGTCCTGACCGCGCTCTTCGGCGAGGATTACGGTTTCACCGACCAAAGCCCCACCCCGGATGGCGTCCCGCAACGTGGCTTCAAAAGCTTCTGGGAGGCTGCGAACGAGGCGGCCATATCCCGGCTTTACGGTGGCACCCACTTCCGCCCCGCCATTGAAAACGGTCAGGCACAGGGCCGCTGCATCGCGGCCTATGCCATTGCCTTGAAAACGAGGGCCTGATGCGCGCACTTTTTCTTGCCCTGCTGGCATCCCCCGCTTTGGCCGATGATCTGGTCGTGCCGAAATACCTGGATGAAACCGCGGCTTCGGGCATCACCTCGGTCTACAAGGGCGAGTGGGAGTTCATGGCCGGCGGCGGTGTGGCGGCCTTCGACTGCTCGGGCGATGGCAAGCCAGAGCTTTTCATGGCGGGCGGCACCGACAAGGCCAAACTCTACCGCAATGACAGTGAGACGAGTGGGGCGCTGAAGTTCACCCCGGTCACCTCGGGCGCGGAACTCGACCGGGTCACCGGGGCCTACCCGTTGGACATCGACGGCGATGGCATCCTTGACCTTGTGATCCTGCGATCTGGCGAGGATGTGGTCATGAAGGGTGAGGGCCAGTGCCAGTTCACCCGCGCCAACGAGGCTTGGGGGTTTCAGGGCCGCGATCTCTGGTCCACCGCCTTCTCGGCCACATGGGAGAAGGGCCAAGACTGGCCGACGCTGGCCATCGGCACCTATATCGACCGCACGCAGGACGCTTTCCCCTGGGGATCGTGCACCGAAAACGCGCTCTATCGCCCCAAGGGCAAGGGGTTTGACGCCCCCCTGCCCCTGAAACCCAGCTTCTGTTCCCTTTCCATGCTCTTCACCGACTGGAACCGCAGTGGCACGCCCTCGCTTCGCGTCTCAAACGACCGCGAGTATTACAAGGGCGGCACCGAGCAGATGTGGCATGTGGACCCGAGCCAGCCCCCCGCGTTGTATACGGCGGCAGAAGGCTGGAAGCCCCTGAAGATCTGGGGCATGGGCATCGCCAGCACGGATGTGAACGGCGACGGGCTGCCGGACTACTTCATGACCTCGATGGCCGACAGCAAGCTGCAGGTTCTGGCGGGCGGGCCCGACAAGGCCACCTACAAGGACATCGCCTTTGCCAGCCATGCCATCGCGCAGCGGCCCTACGTGGGCGGCGACTTTCACCCCTCGACCGGCTGGCATGCCGAGTTTCAGGATGTGAACAACGACGGCCTGCAGGATCTGTTCGTGGCCAAGGGAAATGTCTCGGCCATGCCCGATTTCGCGATGAAGGACCCCAACAACCTGATGCTGGGCCAGCCCGACGGCACTTTCGCCGAAGCGGGCGACAAGGCCGGTGTCGCCAGCTTCGGTCAGGCCCGGGGCGCTTCGGTCATCGATCTGAACGGCGACGGGCAGATGGACATCGTGGTCGTCAACCGCAATGAGGGCGCGGAAATCTGGCGCAACTCTGGCACCGGCACCGAGGGTCAGGCCCTCGGTCATTGGCTGCAACTGGCGCTGCACCAGGACGGCGGCAACCGCGACGCCATCGGCGCCTGGATCGAAGTGCGGATCGGCGACAAGGTGCAGCGGCGCGAGATCACCTCGGGCGGTGGCCATGCCGGAGGTCAACTGGGCTGGTGGCACTTCGGTCTGGGTTCCGCGACAGAGGCCGAAGTCCATGTGATCTGGCCCGATGGCACGTCCGATGACTGGGCCAAGGTCAAAAGCGATGGCTTCTACGACCTGACCAAAGGCAAATCCCCCGTCGCCCGCTAATCCCCTCGTTTTCTGACAGAGACTATGGCACCTCCCGGCGCCGCCCCTCAGAGGCCGCCGTCTGGGCGTCCTCAAAAACCGCCACCAAAGCCCGCAAGTCGCCCAATTTGCTCCTTGCCAAATACTCCCGTGGGGCACGGGGAGGCGGGCCTCCCCGCCCATCCCCACGCGACCGGGTTCCGGCGAACAATTTTCGCCGAAAACTTTTGGAAGCAGCCCTCAGCCCAGAAGATCGGTAATAACCGCCACACCGGGCGGCATCGGCCCATTGAAGGCCCGCAGTTCGGCAGAAGCGTCTGAAAGCCGAACCTGCCGCGCGACGATGGGCCGAACGTCGACCTTGCCCGTCTCGATCAGGCTCAACAGCGAGGGATAGCGCCACGCCGGCATGCCGCGCGTGCCGAACAGGGCCAGTTGCTTCATGTAGACGGCGTTCATGTTGATCACCATTTTCGCCTGATGGCCTGTGGGCATCCCCACCTGCACATGCCGCCCCAAGGGCCGCAGACATTCGATGGAGGCATTGGCCGTGGCCTCAATCCCAAGCGCCTCGATCGAGACATGCGCCCCGCCGCCCGTCACCTCGACGATCCGCGCCGCCGTGTTGCCCTCGCTGGCATTGATGACAAACTCGGCCCCCAGGGCCTTGGCATGGGCCAGACGTTCGGGCACCACATCCACCGCAACCACCCGCGCGCCCAGGGCCTGCCCGATCAGCAGGGCCGAAAGACCAATGCCCCCCGTGCCATGAACCGCCAGCCACTCGCCCGCCTGAAGGGCGGCCCGGCCTGTGAGCGCGTGGAAGGCGGTGGTCACCCGGCACCCAAGGCCCGCCGCAAGCGCGGGGGTGAGATAGTCGGGCAGGCGCGCCAGATTATGCGCATGCGGCACCGAGACATACTCCGCCCAGGCCCCCGGCTCGTCAAATCCGGGCACGCGCTGCGCCCGGCAGGTCGTCGTCTGGCCCGACCGGCATTCCGGACAGTCCCCGCAGGCGAGGATGAAGGGCGCAATGACCTTGTCTCCCAGCCGCCACCGCGCCAAAGGGCCCGTGGCCACCACCTCACCCACATATTCATGCCCCGGAATGGCCCCCGGCTTGACCTTGGCATGTTCGCCCATCCAGCCGTGCCAGTCGCTGCGACAGATGCCGCAGGCCAGAACCTTGACCACAACCCCATCGGGCTCGCAGACCGGGTCGGCGACGCTCTCGAAACTCAGGTCGGCCTGATAGTCTCGGATGACGGCAGCACGCATGGAAGACTCCCCTTTTGTCACAGCGGTGGCGCAGGCAAAGACAGCGGTCAAGGGTCGATGTCTGCGGCGGACCGGTTCTGCGTCGGGTGGGGTTACAACCCCACCCTACTTTGCCCCGTCACCCCGTAGGGTGGGGTTGCACCCCACCCTACCTAAAGCCCCAGCTTCTGCGCGACCAGAGCCCCCACCACGGCAGGATTGGCCTTGCCCCCCGTGGCCTTCAGCACCTGGCCCGTGAACCAGCCTGCGAGCTTGGCATTCACCTTCGCCTTTGCCACCTGATCGGGGTTGCCTGCGATCAGCGCATCCAGCGCCGCCTCGATGGCGCCCAGGTCGGTGACCTGCTTCATGCCATGCTTGGCCGCCTGCTCCGCCGGGTCACCGCCCTCGGTCCAGATAATCTCGAACAGATCCTTGGCCATCTTGCCGCTGATCTCGCCCGAGCCGATCAGGTCCAGCACACCGCCCAACTGGTCCGCCGACACCGGCGTCTCGGCAATGGACTTGCCTTCCTTGTTCAACCGGCCAAACAGCTCGTTGATCACCCAGTTCGCGGCCATCTTGCCGTCGCGACCCTTGGCCACCGCCTCGAAGAAGGCGCCGGAATCGAGTTCCGCCGTCAGCACATTGGCGTCATAATCCGCCAGCCCGTAGTCCCCCAGAAACCGCGCCTTCTTGGCATCCGGCAGTTCCGGCATCGTGGCCGCAATGTCATCGACCCAGTCCTGTTCAATCTCCAACGGCAGCAGGTCCGGGCAGGGGAAGTAGCGGTAATCATGCGCCTCCTCTTTGGAGCGCATCGAGCGGGTCTCGCCCTTGTCGGGGTCATAGAGCCGCGTCTCTTGCGTGACCTTACCGCCATCCTCGACAATGGCGATCTGCCGCCGCGCTTCGTATTCGATGGCCTGCTGGATGAACCGCAGCGAGTTCATGTTCTTGATCTCACAGCGCGTTCCCAGATGCCCAAAATCCTGCGTCGCCTGATATTTCTCATACTGCCCCGGGCGGCAGACCGACACATTCACATCGGCCCGCAAATTTCCGTTCTGCATATTACCGTCACAGGTGCCCAGATAGCGCAGGATCTGCCGCAGCTTCGAGACATAGGCCGCAGCCTCCTCCGGTCCGCGAATGTCGGGGCGGCTCACGATCTCCATCAGCGCCACGCCGGTGCGGTTGAAATCGACGAAGGACATCGCCGGGTCCATGTCGTGAATGCTCTTGCCGGCGTCCTGTTCCAGATGGATGCGTTCAATCCGCACCAGTCGCGCGACACCCGGGCCCATCTCGACCAGCACTTCGCCTTCACCGACGATGGGGTGATAGAGCTGCGAAATCTGATAGCCTTGCGGCAGGTCCGGGTAGAAATAGTTCTTCCGGTCAAAGGCCGAGCGCAGGTTAATTGCGGCCTTCAGCCCCAGCCCGGTGCGCACGGCCTGTTCCACGCAGAACTCGTTGATCACCGGCAACATGCCCGGCATGGCCGCATCCACGAAGGCAACGTTGGAATTGGGTTCCGAGCCGACCTGCGTCGACGCCCCGGAAAACAGCTTGGAATGCGAGGCGACCTGGGCGTGGATTTCCATCCCGATCACCAGTTCCCAGTCCGATTTCGCCCCGGCGATGACTTTAGGGATGGGCGAAGCATAGGTCAGATCAAGCATGAAAGCCTCCGAGGGCTGAGGTCGAATGTTCAGGGTCTTTTAGGCAGGCAAGGGGGGCGGTTCAAGGGCCATGGCGGCGGAAAGCTGCCGATGGGGGGGACACCGGCGCCTCCAAAGGTTGGCGAATCCGATTCCCGCCTGCAAAAGCGGTGGGTCGCACACGGCGCGACGGCAAAACCACGGTTCAATGTTACGTTTCGTTTCAATCCTGCTCTCGGTGGCCCTCTCGGTGGCTTTCATCCCGGCTTCGGTTGAGGCCAAGGTCAAGAAGACCACCGCCCTGCCCGCCATGCGCTGGGACCACGCGCCCAAAGCGTCAGAGTGGACCGCGCATGCGCTGACCCAGGTGGCAGAGCATGACAGCGAACTGACCAGCACGGTGCCGGACGATATCGAGGTCTATTGCCCTGGCTATGCAAAGGCCTCTGCTGAGATGCGCCGCGCCTTCTGGGTTGGCGTTCTGTCGGCGACCGCCAAGTATGAAAGCGGCTTCAACGCGGCGGCGATTGGCGGCAAGGGCCGCTATGTCGGGCTGATGCAGATTTCCCTGCCCACCGCCAAGCGCTATGGCTGCGATGCGACCTCGGCCAATGGCCTGAAAGACGGCATGGCCAATCTGTCCTGCGCGGTGGATATCGTGGCGCCGCATGTGGCCGCCGATGGGCTTGTTGCGGGCAAAGGCAACCGGGGCATCGCGCGCGATTGGGGTCCGTGGTCCTCGGCCAAGACACGCGCCACCATCGCCGCCTGGACCAGCCAGCAGGCCTATTGCCAGCCCTGACTGGCGCGCCCAAGATTTTTCGCCGAAAAATCTTGGGGTGACACGCTGCACATTGCGTCCTTTACAACGTCACCGACAGGTGGCTGGAAGATTTTTCGCCGAAAAATCTTCCACCGTCCCAAGGGCGCGGCAGCGTCAGCCGAGCATGCGCCCGACCATTTCTCCCAGATCCCGGCTGAGACCCGGCGTGGCCGCAATCCGCGCCAGTTCGCCCTTGGCCAAGGCCTGCCGCCCCGCGTCATAGCGCTTCCAGGTCTCGAACGCCGTCGACATGCGCGCGGCCGTCTGCGGGTTCAAGGGGTCCAGCTTGATCAGCCAATCCGCCAGCAACCGGTACCCCGCGCCTGAGCCGTGGTGGAATCCGGCATGGTTGCCCGACAACGCGCCGATGACGGAGCGGAAGCGATTGGGATTCTTCCAGTCAAACAGCTTGTGCCGGGTCAAAGCCTCGGTGACAGCCGCCGCCTGATCGGGTGCGGCGCACAGGATCTGCAGCCCGAACCACTTGTCCATCACCAGCCGCTCGGCCTTCCACCGCGCCTCGAAGCGGGCCAAAGCTTCGGCCCCGGCACCGTTTTCCAAAAGGATGGCCAAGGTGCCGATCTCTTCGGTCATATTGCCTGCTGCCCGATGGCCCGCCGCCACCGGTGCCACATCCTGCCGCGCCAGCAGCCCCAAAGCCACCAGCCGCAAGGCCCTTTGCCCCGCCTGCGCCGCATCAGGGCTGAAGGCCCCCGCCACCGCCGCGGTCAACCGCGCCAGATTGGGCGCCAGATTTTCCGCCAAAGCCTTGTGGAGGTCCCGCCGTGCCGCGCGGATCGCGTCCGGGTCCGGCACTCGGCCCGCCGCCACCAGCGTGGCGGCCATGTCGTCATCTGTCGGCATCCGCAGCGTCAGCGCCCGGAAGGCCGGGTCCAGACTGTCATCCAGTGCCACCCGCGCCAGCCCGTCCAGCAAAGGTGCCGCAGGGGCATTGCCCATCAGCACTTCCTTGGCCAGCGACCGCCCGGCCTCCCACCGGTTGAAGGGGTCGGTGTCATGCGCCAGCAGGAAAGCCCGCTCCGAGGCAGCAACCTCGCGGCTCAACACCACCGGGGCCGAGAAGCCGCGCAGGATCGAAGCCGTGGGCCGGCTCGCCAGCCCGGTGAAGTCAAACGACTGCCGCGCCTCGGTCAGTTCCAGCACCGTCGTCGGCACCACTTCGTCGCCATTCGGGTTCAAGAGCCCGACCGCCACCGGAATGACCTTGGGGTCCTTGGTCGGTTGCCCCGGCGTCGGCGGGTTCTCCTGCGACAAGGTCAGCCGGAAGGTGCCGCTGTCGGCCAGCCATTCCTCAGAGACCGACACCATCGGCGTGCCCGCCTGCCCGTACCACCGCTTGAACTGGGTCAGATCGCGGCCCGTGGCATCCTCGAACACTTTCAGCCAGTCCTCGATCGTTGCCGCATCGCCGTCATGCCGGTTGAAGTACAGGTCCAGCGCCGCCTTGTACCCGTCATCCCCCACCAGCCGCTTCAGCATGCCGATGACTTCTGACCCCTTCTCGTAGACCGTCGCCGTGTAGAAGTTGTTGATCTCGACAAAGCTTTCCGGCCGGACCGGATGCGCCAAGGGTCCGCCATCCTCGCGGAACTGCCGGGCGCGCAGGGTCAGCACGTCTTCGATCCGCTTCACGGCAGCCGAGCGCATGTCGCCCGTGAACTGCTGATCGCGGAACACCGTCAGCCCTTCCTTCAGGCACAGCTGGAACCAATCCCGGCAGGTGATCCTGTTCCCGGTCCAGTTGTGGAAATACTCATGCGCGATGACACCTTCAATCCGGTTGTAATCGTCATCCGTGGCGGTTTCAGGCGAGGCCAGAACCAGCTTCGAGTTGAAGATGTTCAGCCCCTTGTTCTCCATCGCCCCCATGTTGAAGTCATCAACCGCCACGATGTTGAAGATATCCAGATCGTATTCCCGCCCGTAAACCTCTTCGTCCCACCGCATCGAGCGGATCAGCGAATCCATCGCATAGGCGCAGCGCGTCTCATCGCCGCGCCGGACATAGATGTTCAACTCCACATCCCGGCCCGACATCGTGGTAAAACGGTCCGGATGCGCCACCAGATCACCCGCCACCAAGGCGAACAGATAGGCCGGCTTCGGCCATGGGTCATCCCACTCCGCCCAACCCGCACCCTGCCCCACCGGATTACCGTTCGACAGCAGCACCGGCAGGTCCGACTCGATGCGCACCTTGAACGGCGCCATCACATCGGGCCGGTCGGGGTAAAAGGTGATATGCCGGAAGCCCTGCGCCTCGCATTGCGTGCAATAGATGCCGCCGGACATATACAGACCCTCCAGCGCGAAATTGCCCTCAGGCGCAATCTCAACCTCTGTCTCCAGCGTGAAATCGCCCTGCGGCAGCAACCCCGCCGCAATCGTCAGCCCCGTCTCATCCGGCACCACCGCCAATGCCATCCCGCCGACAGAAGCCGAGATCAGCCGCACCCCCTCGCCATCCAGCCGCAGATCATGCACGCCGGGCCGGGCCGGATTGGGCGACAGGTCCAGCCGTGCCAGCACCCGCGTGGTCTTGGGCGCCAGACGGAAGGTCAGCGCCACACTCCGCACGACATGGGTGAAGGGCTGGTAATCGGCAAGGTAAACGGTTTTCGGGCTTTCGGCGTTCATCGGGGCCATCCTTTGTTGGACGGAAAGCTAGCCCGCTGAACGCCGAAAGAAAAGCAACCCCGACGGAAAGGTCAGAGCTTCTCGGCGATTGCCGCAAGCTTGGCCAGGGTCTGCAAGCCCTTTTCATCCGCGCCATAGCCCAATGCGCCGGTCTTTGCTTCGGCCGAAGGCAGGGTGATGGTCTGTGTCAGCCTTGTGCCGCCAGCCTCCGGCGTCAGGCTGATGTCGACATACATCGGCTCACCGTCGGCATCGGCATCCATCAGGAACTCGATCCGCTCCAGCCGCATGATCGTGTAGCGGTGCCGGTTGGCCCAGGTCTCGCCATGACCGACCATATCGAACCGCCAGACGCCGCCTTCGCGCAGGTCGATCTCCTTGGTCACACAGGAATAGCCCTCCGGCCCGAACCACTTGGGCAGAATGGTCGGATCGGTCCAGCAGCGCAGCACTGTGGCGGGCGGCGCCTTGATCAGGCGCGAGATGGTGATCTGCCGCGTCTCCAACTCCTGCGCATAGGTCTCCAACTGGCCCGCCACCGTACTCCAG
>CANBRQ010000169.1 GCA_947371955.1 Paracoccaceae bacterium
GGGCGTGGGGATGCGGCTGATCATCAGCCCGCCGATCAGCACCATCCACAGCGCCAGCACCGGGGCCGGGATGTGCGGCGCTTCGGGCAGCATGAAGGCGAAATAGATCGGCAGCATCGCCAGCATCGCCCCTGCAGGCGAGGGCACGCCGGTGAAGGTTCCCGTCGGCTTTTCGCCGGGATTTTCAGCGGCCTTGTCCATCAGCATACGGTTGCCGATGTTGAAGCGCGCCAGCCGCAGCAGGCAGCAGGTCGCATAGACCAGCGTGGCGATCCAGCCGCCACTTTGCACGCCATGCAGGCCCCAAAGGTAGATCACCAGCCCCGGCGCCACGCCGAAGTTGACGAAATCAACCAGCGAGTCCAGTTCCGCGCCGATCTCGCTTTCGCTGCGCAAAAGCCGTGCCACCCGTCCGTCCAGCCCATCCAGCACCGCCGCCAGCAGAATCATCGCCACAGCCAGCGTGAACTCTCCGAGCACGGCAAAGCGGATGCCGGTCAAGCCCGAGCACATGGCCGAGATCGTCATCAGATTGGGCAGAAGCTGGACCAGATGCAGTTCAGACGGTCCGCGCGGCGTCTCGGGCATGTCACTCCCTCCGGGCAAGGCGGGCGGGGGTTTGCGCGGTCAGATCCGCGATGATGCTTTCGCCGGCAATCATGGTCTGGCCCAGCGCCACCATCGGCGCCACGCCGGGCGGCAAGTAAACGTCAAGGCGAGAGCCGAAGCGGATCAGGCCAAAGCGATCCCCCGCACGCAGCTGCGCGCCCGGCTTGGTGAAACAGACAATCCGCCGCGCGATCAGGCCGGCGATCTGCACCACCGCAACCTTCGTGCCATCCGCCATGCCGATCAGCACGGCATTGCGCTCGTTATCAACCGATGCCTTGTCGAGCGAGGCGTTGACGAACGTACCGGGGCGATAGGCGATGGCCTCGATCTTGCCGCCCACCGGCATTCGGTTCACGTGGCAGTTGAACACCGACATAAACACCGAAACCCGGGTCAAGGGCTGCGGCCCCATGCCGAGTTCCACGGGCGGCACGGCGGGTTCGATCAGCGAAATGATCCCGTCAGCGGGGCTGAGGATCAGATTGTCCGCCAAGGGGACCGCGCGCTTGGGGTCGCGGAAGAAGTAATAGCACCAGACCGTCAGGCCCACACCGATCCAGCCCAAGGGCACCCACAGCCAGAACAGAACCGCCGTGATCACCGCAAAGATGCCGACGAAGCGGTAGCCTTCGGGGTGCATCGGCTTAATGAAGGTTTCCAGCATGGTCATCGGTCCGCTCCTCGCATGGGGTCGTGCTGGGGCGGGTGATACGCGGGGGCGGTCAAGGTTGCAACCTTGACCGCCCGTTTGGGCTCAGGCCGGCACGACCATGCCCTTTCCACGGGCAAGTTCGCGCATGCGTTCTTGCAGCTTTTCAAAGGCACGCACCTCAATCTGACGGATACGCTCGCGGCTGACCTTGTAGCTTTCCGACAGTTCTTCCAGCGTGATGGGCGTCTCGGCCAGACGGCGCTTGGTCAGCACGTCCCTTTCCCGCTCGTTCAGCGCCGACATGGCTTGGGTCAGCAAGGCCAACCGCGTGTCGAACTCGTTCTTCTCGGCATAGTCGCCAGCTTGATCGGAATCTTCATCCTCCAGCCAGTCCTGCCATTGGGTCGAGCCTTCGCCGTCGGACCCCACGGTGGCATTCAGCGAGGCGTCGCCGCCCGACAGACGCCGATTCATTGCCGTGACTTCGGCTTCAGAGACCGACAGTTCCTTGGCAATCTGGGCGAGGTTTTCGGGCCGCAGATCGCCCTCCTCCAACGCGCCAACCTTCGCCTTGGCCTTGCGCAGGTTGAAGAACAGCTTCTTTTGCGCCGAGGTCGTGCCCAGCTTCACCAAGGACCATGACCGCAGAATGTATTCCTGGATCGAGGCCCGGATCCACCACATCGCATAGGTGGCCAGCCGGAACCCACGTTCCGGATCAAAGCGCTTGACCGCCTGCATCAGGCCCACATTGGCTTCCGAAATCACTTCGGCCTGCGGCAGGCCATAGCCACGGTAGCCCATGGCAATCTTCGCCGCCAAGCGAAGGTGAGAGGTGACCATCTTGTGCGCGGCCTGGGTGTCCTGATGATCGACCCAGCGCTTGGCCAGCATGTATTCTTCCTCAGGTTCCAGCAGCGGGAACTTGCGGATTTCCTGCATATACCGGTTCAGCCCTTGCTCTGGGCTTGGTGCCGGCAGATTTGCATAGGTGCTCATATTCGACGCCCCCTGTTTACACTCCGGTGCGGTTGCGCCCCCGGAACATGGCTACATCACGTAGGAACCCAACCACAACGGTTCAAGCCCCGCCCTAACCTGCAAGTGCCCTAACGACGCAGCGACTTAATCATGTCAGAGTTAACGAAGCGTGAACCCATTTCCGTCGACATTCCAGCAGGGCTTCTGCGCATTTTCGCGCGACAAGGGTGCGCCAGTTCTCAACCGGCGTCGCGCAACGCCGCCACCAAACCCGCGAAATCCTCCGGCAAGGGTGAGGCGAAGCTGAGCATCTCTCCGGTCACCGGATGTTCGAACCCCAAAGTCGCGGCGTGCAGCGCCTGACGCGGGAAGGTGTTGGCCAGTTCCGCCGCATCGCCGAAGGTCTTGGGCGCCAGCCGCCTTGTGCCGCCATAGGTCGGATCGCCGATCAACCCGTGGCCAGCATAGGCCATGTGCACGCGGATTTGATGGGTCCGCCCGGTCTCCAGCCAGCATTCCACCAGAGCCGCACCGCCCTGATAGTCCTCCATCACCCGCACACGCGTCACGGCATGGCGGCCCGCGCCATCCCAGACAACGGCCTGCCGCTGGCGGTCGGTCTTGTGGCGCGCAAGTTCGGTGGCGATGCGGATGATGCCGCCCGCTTCCACCGTGATGCCGCGCAACCCGCGCAAGCGGGGGTCGCCAGCCTTGGGGACGCCGTTGACGACGGCCATGTAGCGACGTTCGACGGTGTGTTCCTCGAACTGCTTTGCCAGGCCATGATGCGCGCGGTCGGATTTGGCGACGACCAAAAGTCCGGTGGTGTCCTTGTCGATGCGGTGGACAATGCCGGGCCGCCGCTCACCCCCAATACCCGACAGCGTGTCGCCGCAATGATGCAGCAGCGCGTTGACCAAGGTGCCGCGCGGGCTGCCGGGGGCGGGGTGCACGACCATGCCGGCGGGTTTGTCGATGACGATCAGATCACCATCCTCCCAGATCACCGACAGGGGGATGTCTTCGGCCAACGTCTCCACATCTTCCGGCGGCTCAAGCTGGATGCGGTAGACCTCGCCCTCGGTCACCTTGGCCTTGCCGTCACGCGTCGCCTCGCCGTCACGGCTGACAGCACCTTGTTCGATCATCCGGGCCAGACGGCTGCGTGACAGGGCAGCATCCTCTGGTACAAGCACGGCCAGCGCCTTATCAAGACGGGCAGGCGCACCGAACGGGATGGCGATGAAGATCGCATCCTCCTCGGGCAGGTCGCCAATGTCCAAGTCAGACGTGTAAGAGGGGACCATGGCCGTAACTCCTGAGGATGACGAGACGTTGCCGCCGTCGTTGCGCTGGCTGAAGTGGTTGGTCATGACGCTGACGCTCAGCCTTATCGGTGGGGTCTTAACGGTGGTTTGGCTGCTTGTCACCCGTTTGCCCTTGCCGGGCGCGCATCCCTCAGTGCCCCCCGCCCTGAAGATGCCCGCCGGAGCCACGGCGGCAGCCGTCACAATGGGCACGGGCTGGGTCGCCGTGGTCACGACCGACAACCGTATCCTGATGTTTGGTGCGGATGGACGTTTGTGGCAGGAAATCGCCGTCAAGCCCCCTGCCCCATGAACCCGCCGCGTGAATTCGTCCAATCTTGAAGAAATGGCTTTAGTGTCCGGACCCATGTCTCACCCGCAGCCATCCCCCCTTGCCCGTGTCCTACTCCGTTTTGCCGAACGGCAACCGCGCGAGGAAGTTGCACGGCAGTTTTCGGTCGCGGACGGGATGGAGACGGACCGCCGGGTCCTGTCCTTCGTGGCCTTCATGGTGCCAGCAGCCTTCCTGCCGCTTTGGCTATGCGCGCTGCTGTTCGTGCTGGACACGCTGACCGAAGTGACCGGCTATCGCCTGATGAGGGGTCTTGATCCGCCCCGGCAGCCGCGACGGTACTTCGCGATGCTGGCAAGCTACATGACCTCGCAGGCGATTTATTGCCTTGTGCCGGTGCTCTGCTGGCAGATGGCCGACCCGATGGCCAAATCCTACGCCGTGGGTATGACGATGGTCTCACTGATCCACATCACCACGGTGCGCACAGTGCATCTGCCGCTGGCCTTGGCCGGCGTCGGCGTGACGACCTTCGCCTCGGCTCTTGGCAACGGCTGGTACTGGGTCCATGTCGGGAACGCCACGGGCCTGCTGATTTCAACGATATGCATCCTGACGACCGCCTATTTCTCGGTCGTGACCATGATGTCAGTCCACCGCCTGCATGACGAGACGCTGCGGGAAAGCCTTGCCGCGCGTGCGGCCGATCAGGCCAAATCCCGGTTTCTCGCGCAGATGAGCCACGAGTTGCGCACACCGCTGAACGCGATCCTTGGCATGGGCAATGCCGAACTGGCCCAGGCCGAGACATCTGAAAGCAGCGAGCGGATGGCCATCCTCGTGCAATCGGCGCGCGGGCTGGCGGTGATGCTGGACGACATTCTGGACCTCTCGGCCGTTCAGGCCGGTCAATTGCCGATCCGCCCCAAGCCGCTGGACCTGCCCGCCGAAATCGAGGCAACGGTTGCCATGTTCCGCCAACAGGTCGAGGATGCCGGCCTCACCCTGCGCATGACGATCCACGACAGTGTCCCGCGCTATGCAAGGCTGGACGGGCAAAGACTGCGGCAATGTCTGTCGAACCTGTTGTCAAACGCGGTCAAGCACACGCAGCACGGGTTGATCTCGGTCTACGCCTATGAACACCAGCCCGGCGTTCTGGCGATCAAGGTCGCCGACAGCGGCCCCGGCGTGCCCGAAGACCTGCGCGAGAAAATATTCGAGCCCTTCTACCGCGGCCAGTTCAACGTGCCCGGCACCGGCCTTGGCATGTCGATTGCCCGCACTCTGGCACGGCGGATGGGGGGGGAGGTGACGCTGTTGCCCTCGGTTTCAGGCGCGCAATTCCTGCTGACGCTTGCGGTGGAACCAATGACCAAGGCCGATGTGCCCGCCCCCCAGCGCCTTGCCGAGACCACCTTGGCCGGGGTGCGGGTTCTGGTGGTCGATGACATTTCGACCAACCGGCTTGTTGCGGGCACCTATCTGCGGCTTCTGGGCGCGCAGCTGGTCGAGGCGGGCAGCGGGGCCGAGGCTTTGGCCCATGTGACGGGGCCGCATCCGCCGGACATCGTCTTGCTTGATATCCTGATGCCAGAGATGGACGGGCTGGAAACCCTGCGGCGCATCCGGGCGCTCGGCGGAGCCTTGGCCCACCTTCCCGTGATCGCCATGTCCGCTGACGCAAGCCTGCAAAGCCAGACCAAGAGGACTGGGCCGCAGTTTGACGGTCAGGTTGACAAACCACTCAGCGTCGAGGGCTTGGCCCGCGTGCTGCTGCCCCTTCTGAAGCAGAAGGGCACCTGACAGACCGGGACCCAAAGCCGATCCTTCGGCCAGCCAAGGCCCCTTCACGCAAAGTCCTGAATGCGACACGGGCGCGGCGCAGTTGGGCCGGACGCCATGCCATCCACCGGACCACCATCCGCTGAACCCAAGGGAGGCCTGCGATGATCGATTTTCTGGCAGAGGATGCCACAGCGCTGGCCGCCCGTGTTGCCTCGGGCGAGGTGACGCCCACCGAATTGCTGGACGCGGCGCTGGCCAAGGTCGCAGCCGTCAACCCCGCGCTGAACGCGGTGGTTCTGGTGCAGGAAGACGCCGCCCGCCGCGCCATTGCCGCAAGCCTGCCGCACGGCCCGTTCCGGGGTGTGCCCTTCCTGCTGAAGGACCTCGGCTGCGAGGCGGTGGAGTTCCCCTCCCACAACGGCTCTCGCCTCTTTGCCAACACCGTGTACCGGGCCAACAGCGCCATCTATGACCGCATTCAGGCCACCGGAGTTGTTACCTTTGGCCGCACGACCAGCCCGGAAAGCGGCATCGGGGCTGCGACCGAAAGTGCCGTCTACGGCGGACCGACGCGCAACCCGTGGAACCTTGACCGCACCTCGGGCGGCTCATCCGGTGGCGCCGGGTCTGTGGTGGCGGCGGGGATCGTGCCCTTTGCCCATGGCTCGGATGGTGGTGGGTCGGTGCGAATACCGGCCTCCTCCTGCGGGCTTTTTGGCTTCAAACCCACCCGCGCCCGGCTGCCCGACGGCCCTTTCGCGGGCGAGGGTTGGGCGGGCATGTCGATCGACGGTTTCCTGACTAGGTCCGTCCGCGACACCGCGACGATGCTGGACGCCTGTTCCGGCCCCGACCTTGGCGCACCCTATTCCGCGCCGCCCCTGCTGAAAAGCCATGCCGACGCCATCAGCCGCCCACCGCGCCGCCTGCGCGTGGCGATCTGTGACACAAGCTTTACCGGTACGCCCATTGACCCGCAGGTGGCCGAAGCCGTCCGCGCCACAGGTCGTCTGCTGGAAAGCCTTGGCCACCACGTCTCGCCCGGCCTGCCCAAGGCAGACGTTCCAATGATGATGCGGGCATGGACCGACATCGTGGCAGTGGGCACGGCCCTTTCCGTGCGCGGCGGCCTGAAGGGCCGTCCGCTGTCCGACGATCTGGTCGAAGGCGTCAGTCGCGGTGCCACGACCTATGCCGAAACCCTGTCTCCGCTGCGCTATCTGGAGGCGGTTGGTGAAATTCACGCCTTTGGCCGTCAGATGGCTGCCGCTTTTTCAGACTATGACATCCTTCTGTCCGCCACCCTCGCCGAGCCCCCGGCCAAGGTGGGCCGCTTCGCACATAACACCACGGATTACCTTGCCTACCGCATTGGCCCGCAAGGTATTTTCGCCTATTCGCCCTTCTGCGCCATCTTCAACGCCTCGGGCCAACCTGCGGCGTCCGTCCCCTTGGGCCAGTCCTCAGACGGGTTGCCCATCGGCATCCACCTTGCCGCCCCCTACGGAAACGATGAAGAATTAATCGCTTTGTGCGCCGAACTGGAGTTGGCGCAACCTTGGGCTGCTAGGCGGCCACAGCTTGTGGCATAAGTGCAAGGAATCATTTGCAAGCGTCGCTTCCCCCCGCGCAACATGATCAAAACCAAGAAGGAGTGAGCGGTGACCCAAACCATCGCCGTCGAAGCCAGTCATGTCGTCAAAGCCTTCGGCCACGCTGACACCGCCGTCCGCGCACTGGATGACGTGTCGGTCCAGATCCGCAAAGGTGAGTTCTTCACCCTCCTTGGCCCCTCGGGCTGCGGCAAGACCACGCTTCTGCGCCTGATCGCCGGGTTCGAGATGCCTTCGGGTGGCACGATCCTGCTGGAAGGGGCCGATATCACCACCCTGCCGCCGAACAAGCGCCCAGTGAACACGGTATTTCAAAGCTATGCGCTGTTTCCGCATCTGACCGTGGCGCAGAACATTGGCTTCGGTCTGGAAATGCTGGGCCGACCCAAGGCTGAGGTGCAGGCCACCACAGCCCGCATGCTGGCCTTGGTCAAGCTGGAGACGATGGCAAGCCGCAAGACCAGCCAGCTTTCGGGGGGCCAGCAACAGCGGGTGGCCTTGGCGAGAGCCTTGGCGCCCTCGCCCAAGGTGCTGTTGCTGGACGAACCCTTGTCGGCTTTGGACCTGAAACTGCGCAAGGAAATGCAGATTGAATTGAAGCGGCTGCAAACTGAGACCGGCATCACCTTCATCTTCGTAACGCATGATCAGGAAGAAGCCCTGACCATGTCCGACCGCATCGGCGTGATGTCGGCAGGCAAGCTGCAACAGGTGGGCAGCCCGAAAGAGATCTACAACAACCCGGTCAACCGCTTTGTCGCCTCTTTCATCGGCGAGACGAACTTCCTTCCCGCCTCGCGCGATGGTGACATGTACCGGCTGGATTGCGGCATCAAGATCGGGGCCCCGCCGTCCAAGGCCGCCCGTGTCACCCTGACCGTGCGCCCCGAACAGGTGCGTCTGGTGGCCGATAGCGAGGCTGACGCCCTGCCCGCCAAGATCACCAACCTCGTCTATTTCGGCACCGACACCCATTGCCACCTGTCCCTGCCCGACGGAACCGAGGTTGTGGCCCGCCTGCAAAGCCCCGCCACTGGCGACGCCGGGCTGGCCTTGGGCCAATCGGTCGGCGTGCGCTTCGTGCCGGAAGCCATTCAGGTTCTGGAGGACTGAATGAGCCCCGCAGAACAGGACCAGATCACCCAGTCGGCCCGCAACGGCTGGCTTCTCTCCGCCCCTGCGCTTGTGCTGCTGACGCTGGCTGCGGTGGGGCCGCTGATCATCGTGGTGATCTATTCGTTCCTCGCACCCGGCGAAACCGGCAATGTGGAATGGAAATTCTCCACCGACGCGTGGCAGGGCATCCTGTTCACCCGCGATATCTTCGACGACACGCTGGCTTGGGCTGATGCGAACCTGACGATCTTCTGGCGCTCGGTCAAACTCTCGCTGCTGACGACGATCTTTGCCTTTGTCGTGGGCTTTCCGACCTCATGGTT
Source organism: Paracoccaceae bacterium (assembly GCA_947371955.1). Taxonomy (GTDB): domain Bacteria; phylum Pseudomonadota; class Alphaproteobacteria; order Rhodobacterales; family Rhodobacteraceae; genus Stagnihabitans. The sequence goes on from CANBRQ010000169.1 coordinate 8,685, forward strand.
CATCGCCACAAGGCCGCCCAAGGCCCGCGCGCTGTGGCTGTTCCTGATCACCATCCCGTTCTGGACCAACCTTCTGATCCGCACCTTCGCCATCAACGAGATCATCCGGCGCGAGGGGCTGCTCAATACGATCCTGATCAACCTGCACCTCATCTCGCAGCCCTTGGACATGATCTACACCGATACAGCCGTCTTCATCGGGATGACCTATGTCTATCTGCCGCTGATGGTGCTGCCGCTCTTCGCCTCGCTCGACCGGTTCGACATGCGCCTCTTGGAGGCGGCCTATGACCTGTACGCCAGCCCATGGCAGGTGCTGCGCAAGGTGATCATGCCGATCGTGAACCCCGGGATCATCGCGGGGTCGATCCTGGTATTCGTGCCATCGCTTGGCGCTTACGTGACGCCGCGCCTGCTGGGCGGCGGCAAGAACATGATGATCGGCAATTTCATCGAGTTGCAGTTCGGTCAGGGCCGCAACTAGCCGCTGGGTGCCTCGCTGTCCGTGACCCTCCTGATCATCGTGACCGGCGCACTTCTGGTTTATGTGCGCTATGCCAACCGGGAGACGAAGAATGGCCAGTAAGGGCTTCGTTCTCTCCCGTCTGCCGGGGTTCAATACAGTCGCGGTGCTGGTCTTCGTGGCGCTGTACCTGCCGATCTTCATGCTGGTGATCTATTCC
>CANBRQ010000170.1 GCA_947371955.1 Paracoccaceae bacterium
GATGGACAGGTCCTGATCGGTCAGAACCAAAGGCTCGCCACCCAGATCGGCCAGCATCACGGCGGGTTTGGCCGCAAGCGGATGCCCCTCCGCCAGCAGGGCCTGCGGCCCGATCCGCGCCAGTTCCACCAGCGTCAGGCCAAAGGGCAGCCCCAGCGCCCAACTGACCGCCGCATCCACGGTCCCGGCCTTCAGCGCCTCGGCCAAGGCCGCAAAGCCCAGCGGACGGGCCTGCAGGTCCAGCGCGTGGCTTCTGGCATGGGCCAGCAAGGGGGCCAGCAGGGCAGGGGCCAGATCCTCGAACACCGCCAGCCGCAGGGGCGCGCGGCGGGGGCCGGTCATCAGGGCGGAAAGGCCCGCAATCTGCGCCTCGGCCTGGGTCAGCCAGTCGGCTCCGAAGCCCGTGGGCAGCATCGGGCCGCCGGGACGGCGCAGGAACAGGGGTTGGCCGAGGTGATGTTCCAGCTGCGCCAAGGCGACCGACAGGGCCGGCTGGCTGACATGCAGGGCCTCAGCCGCAGCCGTAAGACCGCCGTGCCGGTGGATGGCCACGGCATATTCCAGCTGGCGCAGGGTTATGGATAGCATGGGGTTATGACCACCTTTGAAAGGTATTATTGGAATGTATGCTTAGGCCATGGCAAAACCCCGGTCCAGAGGAACAGGGGATGGCAATGGTTCAGGTGACCGATCAGATGGTTGAAGATTTCCAGCGCGATGGCGTCGTGCTGGTCAAGGGTCTCTGGAAGGACTGGGTGCCCCAGATCACCGCCGGGATCGAGCGGAACATGGCCGAACCGGGGCCTTACGCCGCCGAGAATCTGAAGCAGGGCGAACCGGGCCGCTTCTTCGATGACTATTGCAACTGGGACCGCATCCCGGAATTCCGCGAGGTGATCTTCCAGTCCGAGGTGGGCGATGTCGCCTCGCGCCTGATGCGCAGCAACCGGGTGCAGATGTTCCACGACCACGTGCTGGTCAAGGAACCCGGCACCTCGAAACCCACGCCATGGCATCAGGACGGGCCCTATTACTTCGTGACCGGCCGTCAGACCGTCAGCTTCTGGAGCCCGGTCGATCCGGTGAAGGAAGCCTCCCTGCGCTGTGTGGCAGGATCGCACCTTTGGCCGAAGGAGGTGCTGCCCAAACGCTGGCTGTCGGACACGTCCTTCTATCCCGACCCTGACAAATACATGGCTGTGCCAGACCCGGATGCCGAAGGCATGAAGGTTCTGGAATGGCAGATGGAGCCCGGGGATGCCGTGGCCTTCGATTACCTGACCCTGCACGGCGCGCGCGGCAATGAGGCGGGCACCCGGCGGCGGGCCTTCTCGTTGCGGCTGGTGGGCGAGGATGCGCGCTATGTCGAGCGCCCTGGCCGCACCTCGCCGCCCTATCCGGGGCATGAGATGGTGGCAGGGCAGCGGCTGCGGGAAGACTGGTTTCCGCTGCTGCGCGGGTGACCTCTGACGGAAGCGGGGGTTTCACACCCCCGCACCCCCGTGGGATATTTGTGCCTGAATGAAGGGGCAAGCGAACTGCGTCAGGTCCGGTGGACCTTGGCGGCTGATCAGGGCATGAAGGGGGGCAAGGAGCTTCCAATGCCCGCAGACAAACGCCCGCCCCGCTTTCCGCCGCCGCAGTTCCCGATGCGCAAGCCGAAGCTTTTCGCGACCACGCCGCCCGCGCTGTTTTTGGTGCTTTTGGGGCTTTTGAGCTTTGGGCTGGCTCTGCGCAAGGCGGCCCACGTGACGGGACTGCCGGGTGAGCCGGTCGAGGCGCTGCTGGGGGCCCTGCTTGGGCTTTGGATCTTTGCTGTGCTGGCGCTGAAGGTCAAGGTGATCCGCCGCCCCATGGTGCTGTTGGAGGATATGCGCCCCTTGCCCGGAAGGGCCGGCCTTGCCGCCGCCGCGATGAGCGGCATGGCAGTCGGCGCTGTGCTGGCACCCTATGCGCCCCGCGTGGCGCTGGTGCTGGTGCTGGCCTCGCTTGCCGCCCATGCCCTGCTGGCCGGGCTGCTGATCCAGGTTCTGGCCCGCGAGCCGGAGGGCAAGACCGTCAACCCGACCTGGCATCTGAGCTTTGTGGGCTTCATCGTGGCCGCCCCGGTTCTGCTGCAACTGGGCTGGCCGGGGCTGGCAAACGTGATCTTTGCCCTGACGTTCTTGGCAGCCCTTGGCATCGGCCTCTTGTCCGCCGTCCAGTTGACCCGGCGTGTCCCGCCAGCCCCCTTGCGCCCGATGCTGGCCCTTCACCTTTTCGCCGCGAGCCTTCTGGCCACCACGGCGTCCCTGATCGGTCAGGACCTGCTGGCCCTTGTCTTGGCACTTGCCGCAGCCATGATCCTCGCGGCACTGGTCGCAAGCGCCCGCTGGCTTCTCGCCTCCGGCTTCACGCCGCTCTGGGGCGCCATGACCTTCCCGCTCTCGGTCTGCGCCACAGCCTTCCTCACCTTCGGCGGCTCTTTCACCGCCCCCGGCCTGATCCTGACCCTCGCCAGCCTCGCGCTGATCCCGCCCATCGCCTGGCAAGTCCTCAGGCTCTGGCCCGGTGGCCGCCTTGCCGCCCACACCAATGCTGCCGAAGCCTGACCCGACCTTTCATCCAGGTCCAAATATCCAAAAAACGGAGACAAGCGGGCCCCTTGGCCTGCGCAGGCGACCCAAAAGCCTTGCGGCTTCAGCCGCTCCGCCGGATTACCGGAACTCGATCAGCCCGACCCAAGCGCGCGCCAGGGCCAGCCCATGCGCATCCGCCGCCTGACCCAAAGCCGCTTCCCGCTCTGGCTGCGTGGCAAGCCAGCCGGGAGCGATGCGCTCGATCAATTCCGGGAAGGTCCGTGCCCAGTCCCGCGCCACGGCGCGTGAGGCCTCGAAGTGGAACTGCATGCCATAGCCCGCCCGGCCGTAGCGGTAGCATTGCACGGAAGCCACCGGGCTTTGCGCCAGATGCACCGCCCCGGGCGGCAGGGTATAGGTGTCGGCATGCCATTCGAAAATCGGGAAACGGTCGGGCAGGGCGGCCAGCACCGGATCATCCTCGGCCCCCGGCACCCGCGCCACCTCGCACCAGCCGAACTCCCGCGTCGCGCCGAGATGATTTGTGGCCCCCAAGCCCCGCGCCATGACCTGTGCGCCAAGGCAGATGCCCAGCACCGCCGTGCCCAGGCGCGCCTGCGATGCCATCAAAGTCGCCAGACGTGGCAGATAGGGATGCGTATCGTCGTCCAGTGCGGACTGCTCGCCGCCAAAGACAGCCAGTGCGTCAAAACTCCCGGCCTCGGGCAGCACGCCATCCTTCCATGGGCGGTAGAGGTCGATCAGCGCCCCCACCTCATGCAGGGCCACGCCGACCTGACCGTGATGCGTGATCCTGGTATTCTCGACAATCGCCACCCGCATCCGCCGCCCCTTCGCCCGTTTTGCGCACCATGCCGAAGCCCGCGCCCTGTGCAAGCGAATTTGCCCGGTTGCCCCTTGCCATTCCCACCGTGAAGTGAAAAGGCAAGCCGTCAAACGAACACTCCCGCCCAACCCAATGGAGGCTTACATGGAGATTCGCGAGGCATTGACCTTCGACGACGTGCTACTGGTTCCGGCGGCAAGCTCTGTCCTGCCGTCCGATGCGGACACGTCGACCTACGTGACCAAATCGATCCGCATGAACATCCCTTTGCTGTCTTCGGCGATGGATACGGTGACCGAGGCGCGCATGGCCATCGCCATGGCGCAGTCCGGCGGGATCGGCGTGATCCACCGCAATCTCGACACTCTGGCCCAAGCGCGCGAGGTCAGCCGCGTGAAGCGGTTCGAATCGGGTGTCGTCTATGCGCCGATCACCCTGCGGGCCGATCAAACCCTAGCAGATGCCAAAGAGTTGATGGACCGCTACAATATCACGGGCTTTCCGGTGGTGGATGGCGACAACCGTGTCGTCGGTATAGTCACGAACCGTGACATGCGCTTTGCCACCGATGATAAAACCCCGGTCTCGGTGATGATGACGACCGACAAGCTGGCCATGCTGCGCGAGCCGATCGACCGCGCCGCTGCCATCGGCCTGATGAAGCAGCGCCGCATTGAAAAGCTGCTGGTCACCGATGGTCAGGGCCACCTGACCGGCCTTCTGACCCTGAAGGATACCGAGCAATCGGTCCTCAACCCACACGCTTGCAAGGACGCCATGGGCCGCCTGCGCGTCGCCGCCGCCTCTACCGTGGGCGATGCCGGGTTTGAACGCAGCCAAGCCCTGATTGAAGCCGGGGTCGACATGGTTGTGATCGACACCGCCCATGGCCATTCTGAGGGCGTGGCCCGCGCCGTCGAACGCATCAAGCGCCTGTCCAACACCGTGCAGGTCATCGCGGGCAACGTGGCCACCGCCGAGGCGACCCGCGCCCTGATCGGCGCCGGCGCCGATGCCGTCAAGGTCGGCATCGGTCCGGGGAGCATTTGCACCACCCGTATCGTTGCCGGCGTTGGTGTCCCGCAACTGACCGCCATCATGGATTCCGCCGGCGCTGCCGGTGACATCCCCGTCATCGCCGACGGCGGCATCAAGTATTCCGGCGACTTTGCCAAGGCCATCGCCGCCGGAGCCTCCTGCGCCATGGTGGGCAGTGCCATCGCCGGCACAGACGAGAGCCCCGGCGAAGTCATCCTCTGGCAAGGCCGCAGCTTCAAGGCTTATCGCGGCATGGGCTCCTTGGGTGCCATGGCGCGTGGCAGTGCGGACCGCTATTTCCAGAAAGACGCTGCCTCTGACAAGCTGGTGCCCGAAGGGATCGAGGGTCAGGTCCCCTACAAGGGTTCCGCCGCCGCCGTCATCCATCAGATGGTCGGAGGCCTGCGCGCCGCCATGGGCTACACCGGCCACGGCACCATCGCGTCGATGCGCAACGGCTGCCAATTCGTCAAGATCACCGGCGCGGGCCTGAAGGAAAGCCATGTCCACGACGTGCAGATCACCCGCGAAAGCCCGAATTACCGGGTGGGCTGAGCCCCGGCGCCCCTGCTTAGGCAGGGGCCTCGACCCGAAGCGAACGCCACTTCCACCGACACCGATGCTTTGCCTTACCCGCTTTTCTTGAGGCGCACGGCGTTCCCATCCAAACCTTTCCTCCGCTTCTACACCCTCGGCGCCCCTGCCAAGGCAGGGGCCTCAAGCTTCGGTGAAAGCCGCTTCAGCCTGTTTGCGCTCTCAACGCCCCCTCGGCAAGCGATGGCCCCCATGCCTCCCCCATGGGCAAGCGCCCGAGAGAATGCTAAACGGCGCAACTCCACCCAAGGTTTGCCCCATGACCCCCGCCGCCCGCGTCGCCGCTGCCATCGAGGTGCTTGACCTCATCCTGTCCGGTGCACCTGCCGAGGTCGCCCTGACCAACTGGGGCCGCGCCAACCGCTATGCCGGGTCCGGCGACCGGGGCGCCATCCGTGACCATGTCTTCGCTGCGTTGCGCTGCCGGTCGTCTTTCGCGGCCCTTGGTGGAGGCCTGACGGGCCGAGGATTGATGCTGGGTGCCATTCGCGCGTCACATCAGGATGTTGCGGCGATCTTTTCAGGCGAAGGCCATGCCCCGCCGCCCGTCCATAATGAACCGGGGCAGGTGCCGCACGGCTACGCCGCCCTCGATTGCCCCGACTGGCTTGGGCCGAAGCTGGAGGACTCGCTGGGGGAGGAGTTCGCGCACGTGATGCGGGCCCTGCAAGCCCGCGCCCCGGTCTTCCTGCGTGTCAACAGCGCCAAGACCAAACGCGAGGCGGCACAGGCGGCCCTGCTGGAGGACGGCATCGAGACAGCCCCGGTCGTTTGGGTGAACACCGCGCTGGAAGTCACCGGGAATGCTCGGAAAATCCAGACGAGCCAAGCCTATCTGACCGGGCTGGTCGAATTGCAGGACGCCTCAAGCCAGGCGGTGGTGGCGAGCCTGTACCTGACGCCCAACGCCAAGGTTCTGGACTATTGCGCGGGCGGTGGCGGCAAGACGCTGGCGCTGGCGGCGCGGGGGGCCAAGGTCTGGGCACATGACGCATACCCTGCCCGCATGACCGATCTGCCCGACCGTGCCGCACGCGCTGGCTTGCGCATCATGATCACGCAAACGCCAGAAGAAACAAAGCCTTACGATGTGATCCTCACAGATGTGCCGTGCTCCGGCTCCGGCTCGTGGCGGCGCGACCCTGCGGGGAAATGGGCGCTGACCCCGGCGCGACTACAAGAACTGACCCGGATTCAGGCGACGATTTTGGACACCGTGATCCCCTTGGTCCGGCATGGGGGCACGCTGGCCTATGCCACCTGCTCGTTGCTGACCGAAGAAAACGAGGCGCAGATTGCCGCCTTCCAGACCCGCCATCCCAGCTGGACGCTGAAAACCCAGCGCCGATTCTCGCCTCTTCAGGGCGGCGATGGCTTCTTTCTGGCCACCCTGACGCGCGACTAACCGCTCACGCGCAACTGAAAGTTGTTTTTAGACATATTCTGGTCCACGATCTCGTCCGGGTTAAGGTCGGCTTAACACTTATGCGTCGCTATAGGCTGACGAGCATTCCGGAGGGTTGCGGTGGGCGGTTCAGGAGCTGGCGTAAGCAGCGCATTTGATCGGCGGCAAAAGCTGCAGCCGGTGCTGGTGTTGTTGGCGGCTGCAGCAGCCTCGGCGGTGGTGGCGGTTCTGGCATCCCAGGCCACGGTGCGGGAGGCGGCCACGATTGCCGCCTTGACCTTCGTCTTCCTGATCTTCGCCATCCGCCTGCTCCAGCGCATCGCCCGCCGGGCCGAGGTGCAGCGCCGCGCCAACCTGACCACTCTGGTCGGGCAGGACGCCACTCCCTGCTTCATGACCGACCGTCTGGGCCAGATCCAATACCAGAACGCCAGCGCTGAAACGCGCTTTCAGGCCCAGCCTGGCGCCACGCTGGTATCGGCCCTGACGCAGCATTTCGCCTCGCCCTCGTCGGTGCTGTACCGTCTGCAGAACCGCGCCGGTCACGCCGGGGCGGGGCGCGAGGATGTGGTGACCCGGCGCGGCCATACGCGGCTTTCGGTCCACAAGATCGGCGACGACAACTATCTGTGGCGGCTGGAGGAGTTTCAGGACCGCGGCAGCAATGCCCGTGGGGCCGATACCCTTTCGCTTCCGATGCTGACCGCCAACAAGGCGGGTGTGGTGCTCTACACGAACGAGGCGATGCGGCGGTTGCTGGGCGGGCGTCCCAAACGGCTGGACCGCGTCTTTGCCAATCCCATTCTGCATTCGGGCGAAGAGGTGCAGATTGCCGGCGTCGATGGCCCGGTCCGCGCCATTCTGGCCGAGGTGGAAGGCCCCGGAGAGCGGCGCGAGATCTATCTTTTGCCGGTGCCCTCGGGCGTGCAGGTGCCCTCGGCTATGGCTGATTTCGAACATGTGCCGGTGCCTTTGGCCAAGTTCACGCCCGAAGGCCGCCTGATCATCGCCAATGCCGCCGCCCGCCATATCCTGCATCTGGGCGACGACGCCGGCCCGATGTTCCACGATCTGTTCGAGGGGCTTGGCCGTCCCGTATCGGATTGGCTGGATGATATCGTTTCAGAACGCAGCCCCTCGCGGTCTGAAATGCTGCGCGCTAGGCTGGTGGAGGGGGAGGTGTTCCTGCAGGTCACCCTGCGCCGCATCGTCGAGGCGGGGCGACCGGGGGTTCTGGCCGTGCTGCAGGATGCCACGGCCCTGAAGACTTTGGAGGCCCAGTTTGTCCAAAGCCAGAAGATGCAGGCGATCGGCCAACTCGCCGGTGGTGTGGCACATGATTTCAACAACCTGCTGACGGCGATTGCCGGCCACTGCGACCTGCTTCTGCTGCGCCACGAACGCGAGGACCCGGACTATGCCGACCTCGTGCAGATCCACCAGAACGCCAACCGGGCGGCGGCGCTGGTCAGCCAGCTTCTCGCCTTCTCACGCAAGCAAACGCTGAAACCGGAACGGCTGGACCTTGAGGATGTGCTGTCCGACCTTGCGCATCTTTTGAACCGTTTGGTGGGGGAAAAGGTCCGGATGCAGCTGAACCACGCGCAGGGGTTGGGGGCGATCCGCGCCGACAAGCGGCAGTTGGAACAGGTGCTGATGAATCTGGTCGTGAACGCCCGCGACGCCATGCCCGGCGGCGGCACCATCAGGATCGACACCGAAGGCCTGTCCCTGACCGAACCGATGTCCCGCGACCGCGCCACCGTGCCCGCCGGGGACTATGCCGTGATCCGCGTGGCCGACACCGGCATCGGCATCCCCTCTGACCGGCTGCAGAAGATTTTTGAACCCTTCTTCACGACGAAAAAGGTGGGCGAGGGTACCGGCCTCGGCCTCTCTACCGCCTACGGCATCGTCAAGCAATCCGGCGGCTTCATCTTCGTCGATTCGACGCCCGGAGCGGGGACGGTTTTCCAGCTCTACTTCCCGATCCACATGGGCCCTGCCGAGGTCGCCGAAGACGTGGTGAAGAAGGTCGTGCTGAAACAGGGCGAAGGTGTTGTCCTGCTTGTGGAAGACGAGGCCCCGGTGCGTGCCTTCGCCTCTCGCGCGCTGCGGATGCGCGGCTACACGGTGCTGGAGGCCGAGAACGCCGAAGAGGCCCTGAAAGCGCTGGAGGATCCCTCGTTGACGGTCGATATCTTCGTGACCGACGTGGTGATGCCCGGCATGGACGGCCCATCTTGGGTGAAACTGGCGCTGGAGGATCGGCCCCACGTCAAGGTCATCTTCGTGTCCGGCTATGCCGAGGATTCGCTCTCGGAAACTCAAGCACGGATTCCGAACTCGGTCTTCCTGCCCAAACCCTTCTCGCTGGGCGATCTGACGGCCATGGTGCAGGGCCAGCTTCAGTAAGTCTTGCCATGGCGGGCGTCGGATTTATCCGCGCGCCCTTGGCTTTGGCACAAGAAATCTTCGCCAGCCCCCACAATCCCGATCTGCCTAAACCATTCATTAATCATTCCGCGCAAGGATGGCCTGAGACGAATTTGATTGAAATGTTCTCGTTTTGATCGCATAAATGCGAAACAAAGCGGGAACAACTCCAGCGATTGCCGCAGGGACGCGGCTGTGAAATAAGGGGAAGACGATGACTGTGGCAAACCTCTTCGAACTGGACGGAAAGCGCGGAATGGACAAGAAAGACGCTGAAAAGGCGGCTGAAAAATCGAAGGCGCTGGAATCGGCGCTCGCGCAGATCGAGCGGCAGTTCGGCAAGGGCTCGATCATGAAGCTCGGGTCCAACAATGCCGTTATGGATGTCGAGGCGATTTCGACCGGCTCTCTGGGCCTGGACATCGCGCTGGGAATCGGCGGCCTGCCCAAGGGGCGCATTGTTGAGAT
>CANBRQ010000171.1 GCA_947371955.1 Paracoccaceae bacterium
CATAGCCCGAAAGCGTGATTGTCCCCTTGATCGGATTGCCCGCCAAAGCGCCTTTGATGGCCGGCAGGAACGCATTCTGCGCGGCAGAAACCCGAGCCGGATCAATGCCATAGGCATCACCGATGGCCGCCAGCCAGGCCGCCGTGCCATCGACCCCAACCGGAGCCGAGCCCACAACCTTGCGCCCCGCCGACTGGAATTCCCGCACCGCCGCCGTGTAGAACGGATGGATCGCCGCTACGACATCGCAGTCGAGCGCGGCATACAATTCCCGCCATTCCCGGCAAGGAACCACAGGCCCGCACGCAAGCCCTAGTGGTGCCAGCATCGCGCCCAACATCATCGGGTCCGCCGGGAACATCTCGCCGAGCAGTGCCACCTGCGGCCGGTCACTGCGACCGGATGCCGGAGCCTGCACCGGCCCCGCCTCAATCTCGGCCCGCGCATATTTCAGCATGGCCCCGGCCAGAACGTCCTTCGCTTCGGCATGGGTCGGGATACCAAAGCCGGGCACATCAATCCCGACAATCCGCACACCATTGATTTCGCTCGGCAAAAGCTTCAGCGGCACGCCCGATGCGGTCGGAACGCACAGGTTCGTCACCACAATCGCATCATTCCGCGCCGGATCGGCCAGCTCATGAACCGCGTCGCGGATGTCTTCGAACAGCTTGCCGGTAACCAAAGATTCAGAATTGAAGGGTACATATCCGACAGAGCGCCGCGCCCCGTAGAAGTGACTGACGAAGGTAAGGCCATAAACACAGCACGCCGACCCAGAAAGGACCGTAGCAACCCGCCGCATCCGCAGACCCACGCGCAACGACCCAAAGGCCGGGCACATGCTTTGCGGCTTGTCGTGCGGCCCCTGCGGGTAGTCCCGCGCATATTGATCCAGCAGTTCGGAATTCCCGGCAGCCCGCGCCGCCGCTTCCATCGTCGCAGCGCCCGCATGACAGCCCATCCCGTCAACAGGCTCGCCGCCCTGCGGTTCGGGCAAATCAACCGAGGCGATCTCGGTCAACGGTGCCTCTTGGGCATTGTCATACGAAACCTGGGTCATTTGCGACCTGTTCCAGAGATGCGCTGCAACAGTTCTTCCAGTTTTGCGAGGCTATCGAGATCAAACATTGTCGTAGACCACTTCCAAAGACTTCTTCAGCACGGCGTTCTTGCCGCGCATGTCTTCATCGCTCGCCGGGGTCAGCACGAAGTCAGCCCCCGTCACTTCGGCCGAGAACAGCGCCAAGAGACCATCCTGATTGACCGGCGCCGGCCGCACCGGCGGGGCAATCGCCACGGCATCCGCAAGGGCTGCAAACATCGGCCCCCACTGGCTTTCATAGCTGCCAACTATCTGATAATTAGCACTTTTCTTGCGCAGATCGTCGTCCTGCGGAATGGCCGCCAAGACCGGAATCCCGACCGTCTTTGCGAAAGCCGCAGCCTCGCCGGTGCCGTCATCCTTGTTGATCACCAGCCCGGCGATCCCCACGTTCCCGCCCAGCCGCCGGAAGTACTCCACCGCCGAGCAGACGTTGTTGGCCACGTACAACGACTGCAGGTCGTTCGACGCGACCAGGATCACCTTCTGCGCCATGTCGCGGGCGATCGGCAGACCGAAGCCACCGCAGACCACGTCACCCAGGAAGTCCAGCAGCACATAGTCGAAGTCCCAATCATGGAACCCCAGCTTCTCAAGCAGTTCAAAACCATGGATAATCCCGCGACCACCGCAGCCGCGACCGACTTCCGGCCCGCCGAGTTCCATCGCGAACACGCCGCCGCGCTTGAAGCAGACGTCGCCGATCTTGACCTCTTCCCCGGCCAGTTTCTTCTTGGTCGAGGTTTCGATGATCGTCGGGCAGGCCTTGCCACCAAACAGCAACGAGGTCGTATCCGATTTCGGATCGCAGCCGATCAGCAGCACCCTTTTGCCCATCTCGGCCATCATGTGGCTGAGGTTGGCGAGCGTGAAAGACTTGCCAATCCCGCCCTTGCCATAGATCGCGATGATCTGGGTCTTCTTGGTCGGCTCACCTTGCGGAATTTCCAGCGTCGGCTCTTCCGCCGCTTCCTGGCGCAGACGGGTGTCGAAGTCCTTCAGATTGGGAATGTCGAGAGTCATGCGTGGCCCTTCCAGTCGAGGATCATTTTCAGGCAGTCCGGGTCGGTAAACGCCGTCTCGTATGCCTGCGGTGCGGCGGAGGCGGCGCGCACATGCGTCACCAAACCGCCTAGGGAAAGTGTTCCAGATTCAACAAGTTGCCGGGTCGCCACCATGTCTTCGGCGGCCCATTCGGCAGCAATCCGGAAGCGGGCTTCCTTCATGAAAGCGGGGGCGAAATGGAACGAGATCGGTTGCGTATAGAAGCCCGCCAGCACCACCTCGCCACCCTTGGCGATGCGCCCGATCAGGCTGTTCAGCAGATCCGGCGCGCCGGAGGCATCGTAGATTGCCTTGTAGTTGCGGCGTGGATCGGCGTCGGGCTGGATGACTTCATAGCCCTCGGCCCCGGCATGGCGCGCGGCATTGGTCTCCCACACCGTCGGTGCAGGCGCTCCGGCCGCCACGGTCAGGCGCGCCAGCAGGCGGCCCAGAACGCCGTGGCCGACGATCAAATCGGGCAAGGCACGGTCAAATCCAGCCAGCGCATGGCGAGCGGTGGCGGCCAAGGCCAGCAATGCCCCCTGCGCACCGAAGCCCGCATCGATCCGCGTCACCCGCGCTCCCGACGTCACCAGCATCTGCGAGGCTGCACCGAACAGGCCCCTCACCGGGCCGCTCTCGTTGGCTTCAAAGCAGTTGGCCCCCGGAACGAAGACATGGTCGCCGACAGAAAGGCCGGACTCAGCCCCCGCTTCAACCACTTCGCCAGCAGCCTCGTAGCCCGGGACCAAGGGATAGCCCATGCCCGGGAAGGGCGGCATCGTACCGGTCCAGAACAGTTTTTCGGTGCCGGTCGAGATGCCGGAATGCGCCACTTGCACCACGACATCCGCTGCACCCGGCCGCGTCAGACCAACCTGACCCAGCGAAAGGTTTTTCGGTCCTGACAAGATCACGGCGTTGGTAATCACGATCACTCCCCAGCACGGCTTCGGTGAACCCTCGATTGAGATTCTTCCGACCGTCTTCCCTTAACTGTCATTCTAGCCTGACATAACAGACTGTCAAACAAAATAGACACTTCTGAAGGGAACTGTTTACAACTTAGGCTTCTCAGCGGTGATCACCGAAGTGACGAACGGCCGGAAACCTGCGTGTATTCCGATAGTTATGAAGCCAGCCTGCGCCAGAAGCCCCTGAATTTCCTGACCCGAACGCGTACGGCCCGTTTGCATCGCCATGGTGTAAATGGCGAAATACACGTCTGTCGTGCGATCAGGATTTTCGCCACCGGACATCGGCTCCGAGATGATCAGCCGCCCGCCCGCAGGCAGCGCCGCATAGACCGCCGCCAGAAGCCGGGCCACGGTAGAATCATTATGGTCATACAGAACGCGGATCAGGCTGATGGCATCGGCCCCCTTCGGCAGGGGATCATCGCGGAAACTGCCGGGATGCAGGGTGACGCGGGCGGAAAGCCCGGCCTGCGAAAGCCGCGCATCGGCCCCTTGCAGCACGACGGGCAGATCGAAAAGATCCAGCGCCAGATGGGGATGGGCCGCGCCAACCGCCGCCAGAAAGGCTCCTGTCCCGCCGCCGACATCCATCAGGCGGCGAACTCCGGAGAGGTTGATCGCGCGCAACGTATCCTCGGCGACCAGCACCTGACTTTCGGACATCAGATCGGAATAGGTCGCCGTCACCTTCGGGTCGACAGCACCGGAGGCACCAAAGACATAGGGCCAGAAGCGCGACAGTTCGGTGTCCTGCCCGCCCCGGAAGAAGGCGACCGGGTCGGACAGATCGGCATAAAGCGCGCGGTGGTGCCGGATCATCGCTTCCAGCCCCGGCACGCCCAGCAGCGAGGCGCCGCGCATCGCCAGACCAAAGTGACCATTGCGGTGACGCTTCAGCAAGCCAAGGCCGGCACCGGCCTGCAGCAGAATCTGCATCCGTTCCAGCGGCACGCCGCTCAGCCCGGCGAGATGCTGGGCGGGAGCGGGGCCATCCTGCAGAAGGTGAAGAATACGGAATTCGACAAGCGCCATAAGGGCTTGGCTGTTCACAAAGCCCGCGACCAGATCGAACAGCGCGGCCCCCTCAGCCCGGGCGATATGCTTCAGCCCCGGAACGCGCGCCGCAAAGGCCTGAAACTTCCGGGATGCGACCAGCCGCAGAAACCACCCTTTGGGCGCGGGCCGGGCTGCGGGCAACGCGGTCATTTCAACGCCGGGCTTCCGCCTGGTTCCTGGCGGGCGCCACCGGCGTCATCCGCTCGGCATAGCGGCGGACCATGTCGGCCAGCATCGCCTCACCTGGGCAGGCCGGGATTGACGCGATGGCGCCGCCCAGAATGTCCTTCAGCCGCCGGATCGCCCCCTGCACGCCCAGCTGGGTCACGGCATTGGGGCGGTTGTGCGCCTCATCCTGCCCCACCGGCTTGCCCAGGGTCTCGGCATCGTAGAGCGCGTCGCGGAGGTCGTCAGCGACTTGAAAAGCCTCACCAATCCGCGCGCCAAGTTCTTCCCATTGATCGGCATCCTGCCCAGCCGCCAAAGCGCCCATCTGGGTCGCCGCGATGAAAAGCGCGCCCGTCTTGGCACGGTGATAGGCGGAAAGGTTGACCTGCGACTCGCTCTCCCAGCCCTGCCCCGCGCAGATGCCGAAGGGCATGCCGGTGCGCTGCGACAGTACGCGGATCATCTTCAAGGCCCGGTCGGAGTCTTTGCCCGCAGCCTCTGCCAGCACGTCAAAGGCCAGCACGATCAGGCTGTCGCCGGTCAAAACGGCGAGGGGTTCGGAATAGGCCTTGTGGACGGTCGCCTTGCCGCGCCGCGTGTCGGCGTCATCAAAGCAGGGCAGGTCGTCATGGACAAGGCTGGCGCAGTGGATCAGCTCCAGTGCCACGGCTGCAGCATCGGAAAGACGCGGGCGGTCATCGCCGCAGGCCATCGCCACCGACAGAAGAATCGTCGGCCGGATTCGCGCGCCACCCGGGGTCACCGCATAGTGAAGGGCCGAAGCGAGCTTGGAGGGCGCATCGGCCCCGCCCATCGCCCGTGCCAGAACCGAAGCTGTGGCTGCATCAAGTCGCGCTGTGATGGACATCCGATCCCCCCTTGCTGGCGCATTGGCCGGCTCATGTCAGATTTAGTTGACACTATGATGTAAATCATACTGGACAGTTTCTGGCCACGAGTCAACAATCAGCCATGAGAAATCCCGATGGGGCGCAAAAGGTCGTGGTCATCGGCGCAGGCATGGGGGGCCTCTGCGCCGCGATCCGGCTTGCGCTTGCCGGACTGTCCGTCACGCTGGTGGAAACGCAAAGCTATCCGGGCGGCAAGATGCGCAGTTTGCCATCCGTCGCAGGCCCGGTGGATGCAGGGCCCACCGTTCTGACCCTGCGCGCCGTCTTCGATGACCTCTTCGCCGCCGCCGGAGAGCGGCTGGAGGATCATCTTTCCCTGATCCCCCAACCCATTCTGGCGCGGCATTGGTGGCTGGATGGCAGCCGCCTTGACCTGTTCGCCGACCCCGAGGCCAGCGCCGCTGCTGTGGCGACCCTTGCCGGCGCGCAGGCCGAGGCCGAGTTCATCCGCTTCAACCGCTTGTCTCTGCAGCTTTATCAAGCCTTCGATGCGCCGATGATGCGGGCTCGCGAACCGAAGATGGCCAGAATTGCGCTGAATGCCCTGCGCGCGCCCGCGATCTGGCCGGCTTTGACACCGAACCGCACTCTGGGCCGGCATCTTGCGGCCACCTTCACAGACCCTCGCCTGCGCCAGCTGTTCGGCCGCTATGCCACCTATGTCGGCGGCATGCCGGACTTGTCGCCCGCCGTTCTGGCGCTGATCTGGCAGGCCGAAGCGAACGGGGTCTGGGCGGTGCAGGGCGGCATGCATCTTCTGGCACAGGCGCTGGGTGGACTGGCAGAGCGGGTCGGCGTAACGATGCGGTATGGCGTAGGTGCCGTCAGAATTGTCCGCAAATCCGGGCGGGCGGCTGAGGTGATCCTGTCGGACAATCGCAGCCTGAAATGCGATGCGGTGGTCTTCAATGGCGATCCGGCGGCGCTTTTGGCCGGGCTTCTGGGCAATGGCCCGCAGCAGGCGCTGGCGCAGACCCATGCCCATCCCCGCAGCCTGTCGGCCTGGGTCTGGTCCTTTGCCGCGGTTCCCGCCGGGGCCGATCTGATCCACCACAACGTCTTCTTCGCCAGCGACTCCGCCCGCGAATTCGGCCCCATCGCCAAAGGCCGGATGCCAGAGGAAGCAACGCTTTACATCTGTGCCGAGGACCGTGCCAGCGGTTCCCCCTTGAACCCGGGCCCGGAACGGTTCGAGATCATCATGAACGCCCCGCCGAAACCTACTCTTTCCCCGCACGAGGTCACTGAATGCCGCGCCAAGACCTTTCCGCAACTGGCCAAGTTCGGCCTGACCTTCGATCAGCCGCCACCGGATCAGGCGCTGATGACGCCGCACGGCTTCGCGGCCCTGTTTCCCGGCTCGCAGGGATCGATCTACGGCCGCAGCCCGCACGGGACGCTGGCGAGCTTTCAGCGGCCAAGGGCGCAGACGGCGCTGCCGGGCCTGTATCTGGCGGGGGGTGGGGCGCATCCGGGGGCGGGCGTGCCGATGGCGGCCTTGTCCGGCAAGCACGCGGCCGAGGCGATCTTGAAAGACCTGACTTCCGGGTCGAGGTTCATCCCGACGGCTATGCGTGGTGGTATGTCGATGGTGTCTCGGCTGACGGGACGCGGGCGGTAAGCGTCATCGGTTTCATTGGATCGGTGTTCTCGCCGTGGTACGCATGGTCGGGCCGGCGTGATCCGCTGAACCACTGTTGCATTAATGTGGTGACCTATGGCCCCGGCGGGCGCTTCACCATGATGGATCGGGGACGGGCTGCGTTGAAGCAAAGCCGCGATGCGCTGCAGGTTGGCCCCAGCCGGATGGCATGGGTAAATGGCAGCCTTGTGATTGATGTGGATGAGGTTTCCTCGCTGCCAATGGTTTCTCGCGTGCGGGGGCAGATCCGCTTGACGCCCTCGGGCCTGACCGAGGTCGAGGCGCATCTGACGCCCTCGGGCAGCCACATCTGGCGACCCTTCGCCCCCTCGGCCACGATAGAGGTCGACTTGACACAGGGCCACACCTGGCGGGGCCACGGCTATTTCGACGCCAATTTCGGATCAGCGGCGCTGGAGGCGGACTTCCTGCGCTGGACCTGGGGGCGCTTTCCCCGGGCGCATGGCGGGGCAACCTGCTTTTATGACGGTATCAGGATGGATGGTTCGACCCTTGCTTTGGGTCTGGACGTGGCAGCCGACGGCGCCGTGCAAGAGATCACACCGCCGCCGCTGACCAGCCTCAGCCGCACCGCATGGGGGATTTCCCGCGACACGCGCTGCGATGCGGGTGCGAGGCCGCGCCAGACCATGGTGATGCTGGAAGCGCCCTTTTACAGCCGCTGCCTTGTGCAGACGCAGATTGAGGGCGAGACGACCGTCGGCGTGCATGAGGCGCTGGACCTGACCCGCTTCCGCTCGCCGCTTCTCAAGCCTATACTGGCGGTGCGGGTGCCCCGCCGGGCGGGATGGCCCTAGGCCGCGCCCTGCGGGTTCAGGCGCATTGTCGTGAAGTTCAGCGCCCCTGCGACCGTCACCCAGACGAGGTAGGGCGTGAACAGCAGCCCGGCGAGGAAATCGACGCCGTAAAAGCTCCAAGTGCTGGCGGCCACCGACAGCCACAGGAACACCATCACCACCATGGCTGCGCGGATACGGTGCAAGCCGAAATAAATCGGGGTCCACAGGGTGTTGAAGGCGATCTGCATCGACCAGAAGGCGGAGGCCTGCCCGCTGCCCGTGGCCTGCGCCACCCGCATGCCCGCCAGCGACATCAGCAGGTACATCGAGGTCCAAGCCACCGGAAACACCCAACGCGGCGGCGTCCAGCTGGGCTTCTTCAGGTTGTCATACCATTCGCCGGGCTGGATCATTGCCCCGGTCGTGGCGGCAGCCCCGCAGGCGGCGAGGTAGGTCAGAAACAGGCTCCAGTCCATTGCGGTCCCTCCGGGGGCACAAGAGGGCATATGGGAACCGGTTGTCCCGCCCGACTTGCGAAACTCAGCGAGTTTCAGCGCTACAGGTAAGCTAGGCGCCCGCCCGATCCAAGGGTCTGCGGCCCCGATCTTTGGCTTCAAGCTGCGCCAAGACCGAAAAGAGGGCGTCCGAACGGCTGAAACGCCCGGATTTGCGCGCGGCCGCATCGACGAGGAAAGCCACCTCGGGCAACGGCGGGGCGTAAAGCACCGCTGGATTCGGCCAGACGACCGAGGCAGCGGTGCGCAGCATCGACAGAGCAAGCCAGCCCAGCTTCTGCCGCCCCGTGGTGCGCGCCCTTTGGTTGACGCTGTCGTAGCCATGCCGCACCACAGCCCCGCCTATGCCCGCATAGACATGCCGCGCCGCGTAGATACCGGGACGAGACGACAATGGCAGCACAGGGACGCCGGATTCCGAACGGACGTACATCTCATCCGCCTCATCCAGCAGACGCCGGGTCAGGCGTTTGACGCGCGGGTCGGGCTTTGGGTTGGCCAGGAAGGCCTCGGGCTGAAGCCCTTCGGCGTTCATCCACTCCAGCGGCAGATAGAGGCGACCGGCGCGTGCATCCTCGCCTATATCGCGAGCGATGTTGGTCAGTTGCATCGCCAGACCCAGATCGCAGGCGCGCGCCAAGGCATCGGCATCGCGCACCCGCATCAGGACGCACATCATGGCACCGACGGCTGAGGCCACCCGGGCGCAATAGCTGCGCAGGTCGGACAAAGTCTCGTAGCGGCGGCCCGAGGCATCCCAGGCAAGGCCCTCCAGCAAGGCATCGGGAAGCGCGCGGGGCATCTCGAAATCCTGCACAACGGCGGCGAAAGCGCGGTCGGCGGGGGCATTCCTTGGGCGGCCGGCATAGACCAGATCCAGCCTGTCACGCAGGCCAAGCACGGCCGGGGCCTTGTCGTCGGTATCATCCACCGCATCATCCGCCAGACGGCAGAAGGCATAGAGCGCCAGTGCAGGGTCGCGCACCTTGCCGGGCAAGAGCCTGGAGGCCGCGTGGAACGACAGCGACCCGGTGCGGATCGCCTCGCGGCAGTGGTCCAGATCGGATTGGGCAATCATTCGGCGGCCATCCT
>CANBRQ010000172.1 GCA_947371955.1 Paracoccaceae bacterium
CAGATCGCGAACAGCACCGGCGACATGTATTTGTTGGCCCCCCCATCCACGCCCTTCACCCAGAACTCCACCCCGAAATTCACGGCCGAGTCGCCAAAGCCCTTGAGGTCGCAAGCCGGCCCTTCCGGGTCCTTCAGCACAAAGGGCAAGGCCGCCACGGCCTCCACGATGATCGCCGGCACCCGGTTCATGTCGGTATCGTAACTCACGGAAAACAAAGCCTCATATCGGTTGGGCGTCGCCTCGCTGGAATAGTTGATGACGCGTGAGGTGATGAAATGATCGTTCGGCACCACGATCCAGCGCCCATCAAACGCCTCCAGCACGCAGGCCCGCGCGGTCATCTTGATGATGGTCCCCGCCTGCCCGCCATCCAGTTCCACATAGTCACCGATCGTCGTCTGCCCCTCCAGCAGCAGGATCAGGCCCGAGACGAAATTGGCCGCGATCTGCTGCAGGCCAAGCCCGATGCCGACACCCAATGCACCGCCCAGCACAGCCACGGCGGTCAGGTCTATCCCCATGATTTGCATCAGCAAAAGGAAGGCCGCACCGAAGATGGCGACCTCCACCGCCTTGACCGCAAGCTCCCGTGTGGCGGGGCGCAACTCGTCCTGACGCTTGATGTAATCGGCACTCCTCCGGTTCGACCACTGGCCGAACCAGAAGAGCAAGGCCCCCGCAATGCCACCCCGCAGCAGCGACAGGACCGAGAAGCGGATGTTGCCCAAAGCCACCTGGGTCTGGTCCAGCCACTCCAAAGCCGGTCCCAGCACGCCAAGCGCATAAAGCAGGGCGGTAGGCATCAGAACGAAGCGGCCAAGCAGGCGCAGGAAGCCGTCCGTCAGCACCTTCTGCGCCAAGGCCCGCGCGGCCAACAGCAGGAAAACCCGCTTGCCGAAGGCAATCACCGCTCCGGACCCGAACAAGGACCGCGTGACCCCTTCGCCGCCTGCTGTCAGCGCATAGGCGACCAAAGGCAGCATAAGTGGCAGAAAACGCAAGGAAAAACGTCGCGCCTTGGCGATGATTCCCTCGGCCTCAGTGTCCAGCAGGCGCCGCAGCGCCGGTTCCGCCCGGGCGGCAATCAGGCGGGCCAGCAGATAGGCAAGGATCAGCAGCGCGAATTGTGACCATGCGGCGGGGGACAGAAGCCAGCCCAAAGCCACATCCTTGGCCTGCTCAAACCAGACGGTCGCCGTCGTCACCAAATCGCTCATTCCGGACACTCCCCTTCAGGGGGTCATGCCATTGCCCAAGGGTCTCTGGCAAGCCCGCCCTCAGGCGCGCCCGGCGGAAGGCGACAGCGAGACGGGGTCGATTCCCATCCCATGCAAGGCCTTGGCCCATTTGCGCGGGTCCTCATGCCCGAAGATCAACCCTTCCGAGGCCTCTCCGGTCAGCCAGTCATTCCGGGCGATCTCGCTTTCCAGCTGACCCGGACCCCAGCCGGAATATCCAAGTGCAAGAATGGCTTGCGCGGGACCGCGGCCCTTGGCCAAGGCCTCGAGCACATCCAGCGTCGCGGTCATCCCGAACGAACCTGCCACCACCGTGGTCGCCTGTCCGCCGCTGTAATCGGTGGAGTGCAACACAAAGCCACGCCCGCGTTCGACCGGGCCGCCGAACAGCACACGAATGTCCCGCCCGTTCGAGTGGGGGATCTTCAACTGGGTCAGCAGCTCGGAAAAACTCAGGTCCGGCAAGGGTTTGTTCACGATCAGCCCCATCGCCCCGTCCGGAGAGTGGGCACAGACCAGGATCACCGCCCGTTCAAAGCGCGGATCGCCCATGGCGGGCATGGCCACGATCAACTTACCAGTCAGGTCCATCGAGTCCTCCTGCCCGCAACATGGGCCGTTCGGGCCGCCGCCTCAACCCCCGTGATGGCCCTTCGGACCGCTTTCACGCGCCCTTCGCCGCAAAGTGATCAGCACGGGCTTTCGAAGCAGGCGGGGTTTGCCTATGCTCTTTAGATGATCAAACATGCCCTTCTTGCCCTGATGCTCGCCGGCCCCGCCTTTGCCGAGAGTCAGGAGGATGTCCTGCAGGCCAGTCTGCGCGCTGGCTGGCGGCAGGCCGATGGCCACTACATGGCCGCCCTTGACCTGCAACTTGCGCCGCAGTGGAAGACCTACTGGCGCGCCCCAGGCGAGGCGGGGATCCCGCCGGTCTTTGACTGGTCCGGCTCGACAAACCTGAAAAGCGTTCAGTTTCATTGGCCTAGCCCGCAGGTCATCACGTTGAACGGCATGATGAGCATCGGCTACCTGGATGAACTTGTCCTGCCGGTCGAGGTGGTTCCGGTTGATCCTGCCAAACCCGTGACGCTGGCGCTGAAGATGGACCTCGGCATATGCCATGACATCTGCATGCCTGCGCATCTGACCTTCTCGGCCAATCTGGCCGGGGCAGGGGCGACGGATGCCAAGATCACGGGCGCCCTTGACGCGAGCCCTCGCAACGCAAAGGCTGCCAATTGCACGGTGGAACCGATCACCGATGGCCTGCGCGTGACCGCGACAATCGCCCTTCCGGTGCAGGGCAAGGATGAAACCGTGGTCTTCGAAACCCCCGATCCCAAGGTCTGGGTGGCCACAGCGCAAACCTCGCGCCAAGGGGCGGTTCTGGTCTCGCAGACCGATCTTGTGCCGCCCGATGGGGCGCCGTTTGCGCTGGACCGCTCTGGAGTGACGGTGACCGTTCTGGCACCGGATCATTCGGTCGAAATCCGGGGCTGCCCAGCCCCTTAACGCTCGCGTCGTGTGATGCGGATCAGGGTGCGTTCCATCACCGCCATAGCCGGTGCGCGCGACGTTGACCTCAAAGTCATGTCGGTCTCCACCAGCAGCGACAGCGCCTTTTCCAACTGCCGCACGGTCCAGTTTTGTGCCTGCTTCATCATCCGGTCCCGCCGCTTGAAGAACCCCCGCGCCTTGGCAAAGCCAGAGGCGGCACCCTCTGGATCGGTGTTCATCAGATGCAGCGTGGTGAAGTGGCGCAGCGCGCCGATGCACAGCGTCACCGGCAAGATACCTTGCCCCTCCAGCCGCCGCAGGACCGGGCCGATCTCGCCCATCCGCAGTTCGGCGACGGCATCCAGCAGTTCCTCGGCTTCCGTCTCGATCGTGGCGGGGGCGAGGGCTGCGATTTCGATGGGCGTCAGCGGCGTTCCATCACGGTATTTGTAAAGCGATATCTTTTCAAGGGTTTGCCGGAAATCACCCGGATCGAGGCTGCGCGACAGGGTCAGTAATTCGGTCATGGCATCGTTGGGAACGGCGGAAAGGCCCGCCCGTTTTAACTCGGCCTCAATCTCTTCCCGCGTCGGTGGGTCATCGTAGAGCCCGATGCAGATGACGGCGAAATGCTTCTCGGCCATCGTCTTCAATGTCGACTTGCCGATCAGGTTGCCCGCCGTCACGACCATGTTCGCATCACCCGGACGCCAGGCATCGAAGGCGGCCTGCAGGGTCGCGGAGAGGCCATCCGTCGCATCCTCGACCACCACAACCCGCGCGCCAGGAAAGAAACCCTGCGCCTTCACAGCATCGACCAAAGCCGCCGCATCCTTGCGCAGGTCTGCTGCGGGGATGCGGGTCAGGCGCATTTCCTCATCGGCCTTCGGCCCGCCCAAAGCGATCACCGCCTCTGCCCGCTTCATCGCCACCCGCATGGCATCCTCGCCGAAGATCACCAGCGCGGCTTTGCCGGAATCAGGCTTGGCCAGATAACGCTTGGCCTCTGCCCCCTGCAGCTTCATTTCGGGAAGGTGGGGGAAGCCGCCACCAGCCGCATCACCACCTCATCCGCCAGCAGCCGCATCAGGCGCAGAGAGGCATCCGTCTCGGCCGTCAGGCCCGCAACCGTGGACCCAGTGGCGGAATAAGACGTAAAGCTGTCGATATGCCCGCCGGTGATGCGCAGATTGTCTGCACGGCGGGTCAGGGTCCAGTCAATGCCGCCGGTCAGGTTATACCGAGTGATCGCACCTCCCGGCGTGATGCCGACACCAATCGGTTTGGTCGCGAGGGTATAGGCCAGATCGTATTGCGGGTTGATCGGACGGCCGAGCCGTTCTTCCATCCGCTGCACGAAGTCGAAACTGTTCTTGTCGGTCGGGTCAGCCGTGCGGACCGTACCCAAAAGCCCCTCTGCAGGGCCCTTGGTGCCGAAAGCCGGCGTGAACCCGCAGGCGGCGAGCGCCAAGGGCATCAGCAACAGTGTGCGTCTAGACCACGACATTGACGATGCGCCCCGGAACCACGATCAGCTTCTTGACCGGCTGCCCGGCAAGGAAGCGAACCACATCCTCGTTCGCAAGTGCAATCTTTTCGACATCGGCAGCCGACATATCCTTCGGCACGCTGATTTCCGCCCGCCGCTTGCCGTTGATCTGGATCGGCAGGGTCACGGTATCATCGACAAGCAGGGCCGGATCGGCCTTGGGCCAAGGCGCTTGCGTGCAAAGGCCCGCGCCGCCTTGGAAAGACCAGATCGATTCGGCAATATGCGGCGTCATCGGCGACATCAGCTTCGCCAGCGTGCGGATGGCTTCCTTCAGCACGGAGGTCGATGCTGACGACCGCGCAATCGCATTTGTGAACTCGTACAGCTTGGCGATGGCCTTGTTGAAGGCAAAACCCTCGATCCCCGCCGTCACTTCCGCAATCGCCCGATGGGTGGCGCGGAGCAACTCCTCGTCGCCTTCGCCCTTGTGGTCCGCCGGCATCTCGCCGATGCGGGAACACAAAGCCCAGACCCGCGACAGATGCTTGAAGGTCGCCTCCGCGCCCGAGGCCGTCCATTCTACATCCCGCTCCGGCGGCGAGTCCGACATGACGAACCAGCGTGCTGTATCCGCGCCGAAGGCCGAGATAATGTTCATCGGATCGACGACATTCTTCTTGGATTTCGACATCTTGGCCGAAGGGATCACCTCAACCAAAGTGCCATCTGCCAGCGTGGCGCCTGCGTCTGAGCGGATGATATCTTCGGGCAAGTGGTAGACCGGGCGGCCATTGGCGTCGGTGGTCTTGTAGATCTCGTGCGTCACCATGCCTTGGGTAAAGAGCGCATTGAACGGCTCGATCGCCTTCGCGGGCAGGTGGCCGGTCTTGAACATCGCCCGAGCAAAGAAGCGCGAGTAGAGCAGGTGCAGAATCGCATGCTCGATGCCGCCGATATACTGGTCGACGTTCATCCAGTAGTCGGCATCCTCGGCCACGGTAGGCGTCTTGGCATGGGGCGCGGTGAAGCGGGCGTAGTACCAGGACGAGTCGACGAAGGTGTCCATCGTATCCGTCTCGCGCCGCGCCGGGGCATTGCAGTTCGGGCAGGTGCAGTTGCGCCAGGTCGGGTGACGGTCGAGGGGGTTGCCGGGGATGTCGAAGGTCACGTCATACGGCAGTTCCACGGGAAGGTTTTCCTTCTTCTCGGCCACAACGCCGCAGGTTTCGCAGTGGATCACCGGGATCGGGCAGCCCCAATAGCGCTGCCGGGAAATCCCCCAGTCGCGCAGGCGGTAGTTGGTGACGCCCTTGCCATAGCCATGCGCCTCGGCATGGGCGATGGCTGCAGCAACGGCGGCCTCTCCGGTCTGCAACGCAGCGCCCGAGAAGCCGCGCACGTAATGAACCGGTTCAGACTTCATCGGCACGAAGGCTTCGGTCAGGGGGGCATCCTCGGCGCCTTCGGCGACGAAGACCGACTTGATGTCGAGGCGATACTTGGTGGCGAACTCGAAGTCGCGGGCGTCATGGGCCGGGCAGCCGAAGATGGCGCCAGTGCCGTAGTCCATCAGGATGAAGTTGGCGATCCAGACCGGCAGTTCCCAATCCGGGTTCAGCGGATGCTTCACGCGCACCCCGGTGTCGAAGCCGATCTTCTCTGCCGTTTCAATCTCTTCCGCCGAGGTGCCACCCTTGCGGCACCGGGCTACGAATTCGGCGATCTTGGGGTCGGACTCCAGCGCCTTGGCCAGCGGGTGATCTGGAGAGATCGCCGCAAACGAAGCGCCCATCAGCGTGTCGGGCCGGGTCGTATAAACCTCCAGCCGATCAAACCCGGCGGGAGCGCCCACCGTATCAAAGGCAAACTGCAGACCCTGAGACTTGCCGATCCAGTTCGCCTGCATCAGGCGGACCTTCTCGGGCCAATGGGTCAGGCCATCCAAAGCCTCCAGCAGCTCACCCGAATAATCGCTGATCTTGAAGAACCACTGCGTCAACTCGCGCCGTTCCACCAAGGCGTTCGACCGCCAGCCGCGGCCGTCGATCACCTGTTCGTTGGCCAGCACGGTCATGTCGACCGGGTCCCAGTTCACCACCGCATTCTTCCGGTAGACCAGACCCTGTTCCATCATGTCGATGAACATCGCCTGCTGCTGGCCGTAATACTCGGGCCGGCAGGTGGCGATTTCGCGGGACCAGTCGATCGACAACCCCAAAGGCTTCATCTGAGCCTTCATCTCGGTGATGTTGCCCTCGGTCCAGTCGCGCGGGTGGCCGCCGCGTTCCATTGCGGCATTCTCGGCGGGCATCCCGAAGGCGTCCCAGCCCATCGGGTGCAACACGGAATAGCCCTGCGCCGCCTTGGTCCGCGCCACCACGTCGCCCATCGTGTAGTTGCGCACATGGCCCATGTGGATGCGGCCTGACGGATAGGGGAACATCTCAAGCACATAATACTTCGGCTTCAACGGGTCGCGCTTGGCCTCAAAGACCTGAGCGTCATCCCAGGCCTGCTGCCATTTCGGTTCGATCACGGAAGGTTCGTAGCGCGACATCTTTGGCCCCTTATGCAACGGGGCAGGAATTACACCGCCCAAGCGCCAAAGGTCCAGCCGCAGGGCAGCGCACCCGGCGAAATAATCGCGAAATCACGGGAATGCGTTGCGGCGCTTACAGGCCGGCGTCGGCGATCCGCAGCTGACGGGCCCGGTTCAGGATGGCATCCTCCACCGCGCTGATCGTCTCGGGCGCCACGGCGCCGCCACCAGCCCCCTGCAGCGACAGCTTCAGACTGCGCGCATCCAGGGCCGGGTCCTGCACATAGATCGTGGCACGGTAGCTGCGCCCGCCGCCCGGAGGCGTGCCATACCCCGTCACGATCACCCCGGTGAAAGGGTCAACCGATTGCACCGGCAGGAAGTTCAGCACGTCCAGCGAGGCGTTCCAGATATACTTGTTCACCTTCACCGTCACGTTCGGGTCGGTCTGGTTGGTCAACAGGTCCCAGATCTTCGCCTTGGGCTTGTCGTCGCCCGCCGCATGGGCAATCGCCGCGGTCTCGGCCACGTTGCGGTTGTTCGTCGCATCGGCGGGCACGGCGGCCCGATTGCGGTGAAACAATCCGCCGCCGCCGCAGGCTGAAAGCAGGGCAACCAGTGCCAAGGCCGAAACGACAGCAATATGGCGGTGACGCAGCATCCGATCCCCCGGTTTCATGCCTCGTGTCTAGCCTAGGCTCACAACGCTGCCAAGGCTTTTCCCCCAAGGCTGCCGGTCCCCCCGGAATACACGGCGCCGCACCGCATGGCGAATCGCGCAAAGCGGGTGTGCGGCGGAGTCGCGGCGGCCTTGGCCCATCAGCGGCCAGTCTGCCGGAATCTCCCCCATGCGCGCTTGCCCGCAGTCGCCAGCCGGTTCTATGCGCCAGCATTTGGTGGAACCTCGCGCGCACGAGGCGGCACCGTGGCGCAACTGTGGCAAAGCTGCACCAATAGATTGGCCTTAGCGGCAGGCCGCCGCGCTATAGTTGCAATAGCCGCTCCAAAGAGTGAAACAAGGCCATACCCAAAACGGACCTGTCTGAGTTGGGCCACCCCTGAAGAGACAATGAGGGAAACTATGAAAAAGATTCTTCTTGCTACCACCGTGCTGGCAGCTACCGCTGGCTTCGCTTCCGCTGACGTGACCGTGTCCGGCTCGGGCCGTATGGGTCTGGTTCAGTCCAAGATCGCTGGCAAAGTGGAGACCCAGTTCACGTCGCGTCTGCGCATCAACTTCAACGCTTCGGGCACCACCGATGGCGGCCTGTCGTTCGGTGGCTCGGTCCGTAACGACCAAGTCGGCACCGCTGGCACCGCAACCGGCGACTCGACCGTGTTCATCTCGGGCGCGTTCGGCAAGCTGACCTTCGGCGACGTCGCTGGCGGCGCTGCTGACGAACTGGTTGGCCAAATCTCTGGCGTTGGCTTCACCGGCCTGGGCGACACCAACGAAATCCGCTTCCTCGGTTCGACCGCGACCGCCGTTCGTTACGACTACACCTCCGGCGCTCTGAGCTTCGCTCTGGGTACGTCGCAGACCACCGCTGTTGCTGGCTCTGACAAGAACTCCGTCGCCGTGAAGTACGATGGCGGTACCTGGAACGCAGCACTCGGCTACGAAACCGTGACCGGCAGCACCCAAGTGTCGGCCAAGGTCGGCGCAACGTTCGGTGCTGCTACCGTTCAGGTGAAGTATGCCAAGACCAAGGCTGCCAAGTCCGAAATGGGTATCTCGCTGGACTACGCAGTGTCCCCGGCTCTGACCGTCACTGCCTTCTACACCGACCACACCAATGCCAAGACCAAAGCCAAAGGCATCGGCGCTTCCTACGACCTCGGCGGCGGCGCCAAGGTTGTCGGCGGTGTTGTCGACAACGGCACGGACACCCTGGCCGATATCGGCGTGACGATGTCCTTCTGATCCACCCGGATCTGAATTGCGAAGAGCGGGCCTTGTGCCCGCTCTTTTCTTTTGCGGCGGCCCGTGGTTCCGTGCGCCCAAATTGCAGGAGCCTGAAGATGTCGTTGACCGAAATTCGCACCCGTCTGGATGCCGCCATCGCTGCCGCAGGCCGCGCGCCGGGGTCGGTGACCTTGCTGGCCGTCTCCAAAGTGCAGCCGGATGAAAAGGTGCTGGAGGTGCTGCGCGCCGGCCACCGCGTCTTTGGCGAGAACTACGTGCAGGAAGCCGCAGGCAAATGGCCCGGCTTCCGCGCTGAATTCCCCGATGCGAAGGTGCACATGATCGGCCCTTTGCAGACCAACAAGGCCAAGCAGGCGGTGGAGCTGTTTGACGCGATCCACACGCTCGACCGTCCGTCTTTGGCCGACAAGCTGGCCAAACTGGCGCAGGCGCGGGGCCAAAGCCCGGACCTGTTCGTTCAGGTCAACAC
>CANBRQ010000173.1 GCA_947371955.1 Paracoccaceae bacterium
ACTTCGACCGTCAAGTGGCGGAGTTCCAAGTTCGTGTTGCCGTCCTGAACGGCTTCACCGCGCTCGGCATCCCAGTCACGAAGGTCGCAGGATAGGTCTGTCCGGGATAAGGGGAGGTCTCACCGTCAGCTGATTTGTGCAACAGAGCCGGGTTGGACGAATGTCAAATGCATGGTCTTCGAACCAACCACGTCTATTTGCCCAGCCACATGGGCAGTCGGGTTGCTACCCGACCCGTCAACGCTGCCTCGACACAATCGGCCAGCGTGCCAAGCCGCACGGCGCGACCACTCAGGCCAGGGCCGTAGTGCGCGTATTTGCCGGAATTGGTCATCAGCGCGCGGGTCTGCGGCGGGAAGACCGGCTCTGAAATCGAACACCAGCAGATGTCGGGCAAGACTTGCACGCCGCTGCCCTGCAACCGTCCTAGCGTGCCATTCGCATTCGCCTGCCGGATCACGTCATGCCCCGCCGTCACGATCACCTGCGTTTGAGGATGGCTGGGACGGCCATTGAGCGCATCGGCCAGACCTTCACATTCCGAAAGCGAGAAATGCGGGCTGCCGAGGGCCACCAGTTCCACAGTCTCGGGTCCGGCGTTGAGGTCTTTCCAAGCGGCACTCATGTCGGCGCGGGTGATGGTGGCGTGATCGGCGTCCGGGTGGGCGGAACCTTCTGCCTCGGGGGTCACGCCTTCGATGTGAAGCATGGGCGAGGCCGAAGTGGTGCCAAAGGCTGCGCAAAGCGCCTTGAGGTCGTCTCGTGTCGG
Organism: Paracoccaceae bacterium; assembly: GCA_947371955.1. Lineage (GTDB taxonomy): Bacteria > Pseudomonadota > Alphaproteobacteria > Rhodobacterales > Rhodobacteraceae > Stagnihabitans. The sequence goes on from CANBRQ010000173.1 coordinate 770, forward strand.
CGCCGCCGGGGCCAGGCCGCGCAACAGCGGGATGCAATCGGGGGCCGCCTTGCCCGCCAGATAGCCGATCAACGGCCAGAACCCGTCGTCGATGCCTTGCGGCAGGTCCACGTCGATGATCCGGCGTGCCTTGCGCGGCCCGTCCAGATAGACGCCTGCCAGAGGAGCCCGCCCGGTCAGCGCGATGCAAAGGTCCAGAAAGTCCGGATGCTTGGCCGTGCGCGCGCCCAGAACGGTGTTGGCGAAGATGACAGCGTTGGATTCTGCCCAGGCGATGTTTTCGCCCTCCGACGGGGCGCTGTCCAGAAGGTAGGGCGAGCAGGTGAAGCTGGGCTTGCAGCCCATCTGCACATAGGCATCCGCTAGCCGCGCCGCAGGCTCGCCAAACGAAGGCGGCACACCCTGGCGCTGCCAGTTTGACCGGTCGACCGAAATCGCGTTCATCGTTGTCGGCACGCAGACCTGCGCCCCCAGATCGGCCATCTTCTCGGCAAAGGTCAGATTGGCCGGGCTGGCATAGATGCACCCGTCGATATGGCCCTGCGTCACATGGGTCAGCCGGGCGGCTCCTTGATTGGCTGCCATGGCGCAGATGATCCGCATGGCCTGCTTCGCCGCTTCACCCTTGTCGCCTGCCAAGACGGCGCGGTCTTCCGGCGTCAGTTCAATGGCAGAGGTGGCCGGTGGGCCGACCGGGATCAACAGGCCGGGAGCCGTGATTGCACCCTCGGTGATCTGGGCCGAAGGGGCTGCGGCTAAGGCAGCAAAAGCCTGCGGGTTCAGGCGCAGCACTGGCAGGCTCTTGCCAAACATCTCGGCCGCGATCAGCGCGCCAAGGGTGACGACATCCTCATCCTCGCAGAAGATCAAGGCTACGGGCGCGCGACCGGTCAGGGCGAGGTCCAAGATCACGCCAGACCCGGTGCAGGACCCGCGCGTCGAGGGCATCATCAGGATGGCTCCGGTGACGCAAGACCCATGCAGCGGGTGGTGCACGTCGATGATGCAACCCGTGGCCGGGTCAATGCCGCCCCAGAAACTGAGCGCCTCAGTGGTGGCCATGATCGGGCCAGAGGCGGTGCCACCAAGGATGCTGTGGGCTGCCAGTTGGGTCCTTGCCTTCATGTCATCACAAATCCATCTGCAGAGGTGTTCGGCCAGCCGATCAATGTCGGTTTTTAGCCTGTTACCCAATCGAACTGAATGGGGACATCATACGCGTCCGTTGTCAAAGTATCTCACGCGTGGAGGCGGCGGAGAGGTTCTTTCAAGACCAGCCGTTTTGCACTCACGATTCGGTGCAAATCTGTCGCAATGCGGCTGGCTTGCGCGTATCGCGCGGCTCACCCCCACGTGGTGGCTCTGGTCATCCTGCGCCATACAGCCCACACGCGGTTGGTCGGGCAAAGCGACGACTTCAAACCCAATGCGGTGCACAAGGCCGCAATTGACAAGAACCCACTCCCGCCGAAAAGCGGACATCGGCGAATGACTGATTTTGATGCCGTGCGCGGGCGACGACGGCGGCGTCGCGGGTCTGACGATCTTTGCAACTTCCTTATGTCAGCCCCTTGCCTTCCCTATCGAAACGCAACGCGGCCGCATGCGACCTTTGAACCATCCAAAGGAGGCATTCGATGCTGGATATCTGGTTTTGCGGGCTTGGCTTGGGGCTGATCGGCCTCATGGCGGCCTATGTCGCGCTGTTGGCAAAGGCATGAGGCACGCATGTTCGAAGTGATCCTCGGCCTGATCGTGGCGCTGGCCCTTGGCGTCTATCTGATCATCACCCTCATCGCGCCCGAAAAGTTCTGACCGGCGCCGGAGTTTTCTCATGTCTATCAACGGCTGGCTGCAAATTGCGGTCACATTGGCTTTGGTTCTGGCCGTCGTGCTGCCCCTGGGGCGGTTCATGGCGGCGCTGTTCACCGGACAGCGGACCTTTCTGCACCCCATCCTCTCGCCCGTCGAGCACGGGTTCTACCGTGCGGCCGGCATCGATCCCGCGCGCGAGCAGGGCTGGGCCGCCTATGCCATGGCGATGCTGGTCTTCAGCGGCGCCGGTTTTGCTTCGCTTTATGCGATCCTGCGGCTGCAGGGCGTCTTGCCCTTCAACCCGGCGGAATTGCCCGGCGTAGCGCCCGATCTTGCCTTCAACACCGCGGTCAGCTTTCTGACCAACACAAACTGGCAGGCCTATTCCGGCGAGATCACCATGAGCCCCTTTGCCCAAATGGCCGGGCTTGCGGTGCATAACTTCCTGTCGGCTGCGACAGGGATTGCGCTGGCCATGGCGGTGACGCGGGCCTTTGCAAGGTCGGGAGAGATGGGCCTCGGCAACTTCTGGGTTGATCTGACGCGGTGTACACTTTACGTCCTTCTACCGCTGTCCATCGTGCTTGCGTTGGCCTTCGTTGCCTTGGGCGTGCCGCAAACGCTGACGGGTTCACTGGACGCCACGACGCTAGAGGGCGCAAGGCAGGTCATCCCTTTGGGTCCCTTGGCCAGCCAAGAGGCGATCAAGCAACTGGGCACCAATGGCGGCGGCTATTTCAATGCCAATTCCGCCCATCCGTTTGAAAACCCCTCGGCACTGTCGAACATGCTGGCGATCTGGGCGATGCTGGCGATTTCCGCCGCCCTTCCAATCACCTTTGGCCGCATGGTGGGCTCTGAACGGCAAGGCTGGGCGCTTCTGTCGGCCATGGCGATCGTGATGCTGGGCGGCGTGGCGCTGGTCTACTGGGCCGAGACTTCGGGAAATCCTCTGCTGACCGCTTTGGGTGTCGATCCGGCCTTGGGCAATATGGAGGGCAAGGAGGTCCGCTTCGGTCAGGCCATGTCGGCCCTGTTTGTGGCGGTCACGACGGGGCTTTCCTGCGGGGCGGTCGATGTGATGCATGACAGCCTGACACCTTTGGGTGGCCTTGTACCTTTGCTGCTGATCCAGTTGGGCGAGGTTCTGCCGGGCGGCGTCGGATCGGGTCTTTACGGCATGGTGGTCTTTTGCGTGCTGGCGGTCTTTGTGGCCGGCCTGATGGTCGGCCGCACGCCGGAATTCCTGGGCAAGAAGATCGAGGCGCGCGAAATCCGCTTGGCCGTTCTTGCCGTGCTGATCCTGCCGCTGGTCATCCTGGGGTTCACCTCTGTTGCAGCCATGCTGCCCGCCGCTTTGGCCAGCTTGAACAACCAGGGTCCGCATGGGCTGAGCGAGCTTCTTTACGCCTATTCCTCGGCGGCGGGAAACAACGGGTCGGCTTTTGCCGGGCTGAACGCCAACACGCCGTGGTTCAACACCACACTGGGCATCGCCATGATGCTGGGCCGCTTTGCCTATGTCCTGCCGGTTCTGGCCATGGCCGGATCGCTGGCGGCCAAGACCCGCGTGGCGGAGTCCTCTGGCACCTTTCCCACCACCTCGTTGCTGTTCGTGGGCCTGCTGGTCGGCGTGATCCTGATCCTAGGCGGCCTGCAATTCTTCCCGGCCCTTGCCTTGGGGCCCATCGTGGAACACGTGCTGATGCACGCCTCCGCAACCTTTTGACGGAGACCGAAATGCTGAACTCTCCTGCCTTGTTCGACCGGGCAATCCTTTGGGCTGCGGCCCGTGATGCGGTCTGGAAACTTGATCCGCGCAGCCTGATGCGCAACCCCGTCATTTTCGTGACCGAAGTGGGCGCCGCGCTGACCACCTTCCTGTGGCTGCGCGCACCCGATGCGTTTTCAGGCCAGATTGCGGCCTGGCTTTGGTTCACCGTTCTCTTCGCCACCTTTGCCGAGGCGGTGGCCGAGGGGCGTGGCAAGGCGCAGGCCGCAAGCCTGCGTCAGGCACGATCTGACGTGCAGGCCAAGCTTCTCTTGCATCCCGACACGCAGGATGGGCTCTATGCAAGGGTCAACGCCCAGACGCTGGAAGCCGGAAATGTGGTTCTGGTGGAAACCGGCGACGTGATCCCGCTGGATGGCGAGATCATCCAAGGCGTGGCCTCGATCAACGAGGCGGCGATCACCGGCGAAAGCGCTCCGGTGATCCGCGAGGCGGGTGGCGACCGGTCGGCCGTCACCGGCGGCACAACCGTTCTGTCCGATACGATCCGGGTGCGGATAACGGCGGCGGCCGGGTCCACGTTCATCGACCGCATGATCGCGCTGGTGGAGGGGGCCGAGCGGCAGAAGACCCCGAATGAACTGGCGCTGTCGGTGCTCCTTTCAGGCATGACGCTGATCTTCCTGATTGCGGTTGTGACGCTGTGGGGGTTGGCGGGTTATTCCGGCACCGCGGTTTCGGTCGTCGTGCTGGTGGCCTTGCTTGTGACCCTGATCCCCACCACCATCGGCGGGCTTCTGTCGGCCATCGGCATCGCGGGGATGGACCGGCTGATCCGTTTCAACGTTATCGCCACCTCTGGCCGGGCGGTGGAGGCCGCAGGGGATGTCGACACCCTCTTGCTGGACAAGACCGGGACGATAACTTTCGGCAACCGCATGGCGACCGAGTTCTTGCCCCTGATCGGGGTCAGCGCGTCAGACCTGGCCAGCGCCAGCCTTCTGGCCAGCATGGGCGACGAGACGCCCGAGGGGCGGTCGATCGTCGCCTTGGCCAAGGCCGATTTCGGCCTGCGGGAACCTACCCTGATCGGCGCGGTGCTGGTGCCCTTTGCCGCGCAGACGCGGCTGTCGGGTCTGGACATCGACGGGCGGCAGGTCCGCAAGGGGGCGGTGGACTCCGTCCTGCGCTTTGCTGGCGTCACCGCGCCGCCCGAGTTCCGGCAGGCGGTGGACCGTGTGGCACGGACGGGTGGAACGCCGCTGGCTGTGGCCGATGGGACGCGGCTTCTGGGGGTGATCCATCTGAAGGACGTGATCAAGCCGGCAATCCGCGAACGCTTTGCCGCCCTGCGCGCCATGGGGATCCGCACCGTCATGGTAACCGGTGACAACCCGGTGACCGCCGCCGCCATCGCATCAGAGGCGGGAGTGGATGACTTCATCGCCGAGGCAACGCCAGAGGACAAACTGGCCTATATCCGCCGCGAGCAGGTGGGCGGCCGTCTGATCGCCATGTGCGGCGACGGCACCAACGACGCCCCGGCCTTGGCGCAGGCCGACGTGGGGGTGGCGATGCAGACGGGCACCCAAGCCGCGCGTGAGGCGGGCAACATGGTTGATCTGGACTCCAGCCCCACGAAACTGATCGAGATCGTCGAGATCGGCAAACAGCTTCTGATGACGCGGGGGTCCCTGACGACCTTTTCCATTGCCAATGACGTGGCCAAGTATTTCGCCATCCTGCCCGCGCTGTTTGTGGTGACCTATCCGCAGATGCAGGTCCTGAATGTGATGGGCCTTGGCTCGCCGCAATCGGCGATCCTGTCGGCGGTGATCTTCAATGCGCTGATCATCGTGGCGCTGATCCCCCTTGCCCTGCGCGGTGTGCCTTATCGCTTGGTGGGCGCTGCCGCTTTGTTGCGCCGGAACCTGCTTGTCTACGGGTTGGGCGGGTTGGTCCTGCCCTTCATCGGCATCAAGGTGATCGACCTTGTCGTCACCACCCTGCATCTCGCTTGAAGGAGCCTGACATGATCCCCCATCTTCGCCCCGCTTTCGTCCTGTTGGCGCTGTTCACCCTGCTGCTGGGACTGGCCTATCCGCTGGCTTTGACCGGGGTCGCGGGCCTGGTCTTTCCGCATCAGGCGGAGGGCAGCCCAGTACACATCGGAGACCACCTGATTGGCTCCTCCTTGATCGGGCAGGCCTTCAGCAAGCCGGAACATTTTCACCCACGCCCCTCGGCAAGCGGCTATGACGCCATGGCTTCGGGCGGGTCGAACCTGGGGCCGCTGAGCCAGAAGCTGATCGATCGGGTCAAGGCCGATGTCACGCCCGGCGTGGCCGCCGATGCCGTCACCACCTCGGCCTCGGGGCTGGACCCTGATATCTCGCCCCAGAACGCCCTCGGTCAGGTCGCCCGCGTGGCCAAGGCGCGCAGTCTGCCCGAAGAAACGGTCCGTGACGTAGTTGCGGCGCAGACCAAACCCCGTCTTTGGGGTCTGATCGGCGAGCCGCGGGTGAATGTGCTGGCCCTGAACCTCGCCCTCGACAAGCCGATGGCGAACTGACCAGAATAGCCCATGGCAGCCCCTGACCTGACCCCAAGACGCCCCGATCCTGACGCGCTTTTGGCCCTGACCAAGCGCGACAGGCCGGGTCGTCTGAAGATCTTCCTCGGTGCCGCGCCGGGGGTGGGCAAGACCTATGCCATGCTCGCCGCCGCGCAGCGCCTGAAATCTGAAGGTCAGGCCCCGGTCCTTGGCCTGATCGAAACGCACGGGCGCAAAGAGACCGAGGCCCTGACTGCGGGCCTTGACCTGATCCCGCGCCGCCAGATTGCCTATCGTGGCCAGACGCTTGAGGAGTTCGACCTTGATGCAGCACTGGCCCGCCGGCCTGTGCTTCTGATCGTCGACGAGTTGGCCCATTCCAATGCCGAAGGCAGCCGCCACCCCAAACGCTGGCAGGATGTGCAGGAACTGCTTGACGCCGGGATTGACGTCTGGACTGCGCTGAATATCCAGCATCTGGAAAGCCTTGCCGATGTGGTGGCGCAGATCACCGGGGTTCAGGTGCGCGAGACGGTGCCAGATGCCATCCTGCGGACCGCACAAGATCTGGTGCTGGTCGACATCCCGCCTGACGAGCTGATCGCCCGGCTGAAGGCGGGCAAGATTTATCTTGCGCAAACCGCCACTCGGGCGACCGAGAACTTCTTCACCCCAGGGAATCTGACCGCCCTGCGCGAATTGGCGCTGCGCCGCACGGCTGACCGTGTCGAGGATCAGATGACGCAAATCCTGCGGCAAAAAGCCATCGAGGGGCCTTGGGGCACATCCGAGCGGTTGATGGTATGCATCGGACCGGACGGGGCGGGCGAAAGGCTGGTGCGGCTGGCGGCGCGGCTGGCCACGTCGTTGAACGCGGTCTGGATCGCCGTATCGCTCGCCAGACCGGGCGAGCCCACGGGGGGCGTCACGGATAGCCTGTCGCTGGCCGAAAGCCTTGGGGCCGAGACGCGGCGGATGACCAGCATGGATTTCGCGGCTGATCTGTTGCGTCTGGCCCGGCGTGAGAATGTCACCCAGATCGTGCTGGGCCAAAGGCGGCGCGGCCGCTCTCTCGCCGCTGCACTGCTGGCGCTGGCCGAGGATATTCCCGTCATGGTCGTGCCGCTGAAAGACCCACCCGGGCGCGGCGCGGCTTTGGTCAAGCTGGGCTTGGGCCTGACGGGGCCGGGCCTTGTCGGTGACCTAGGGCTTGCAGCCCTTGCCACCGGCCTTGGCGTTGCGGTGGGCACGGGCCTTGTCGCCGTGATGGAACTGCCCAACCTTTCGATGGTTTTTCTGGTCGGCGTCCTGCTGTCTTCTGCCCTGCGCGGAACGCGGTCGGCCATTCTGGCGGCGGCCATGGGATTTCTTGCCTATAACTTTTTCTTCCTTCAACCGGTTCACACCCTGTCCGTCGCCAGACCGCACGAGCTTTTCGCCCTATTGATCTTTCTGGCGGTGGCGATCCTGACAGGATCGCTGACCGGCCGCATCCGCGCCCAGGCCAAAGCGGCCTTGGCCCAGACACGGGCCATCGAGGCTCAGGCCGGGTTTTCCCGCAAACTCGCCGTCGCCTCGACCGAAGAGGATGTGCTGTGGGCCACCGTCTCGCAGGTCCATGCCCTGCTGGAGGTCAGCGCGATCCTTCTGGTTCCCGAAGGCCCAGACCTGACCGCCCGTGCCGCCTGGCCGCCCGATGAGTTGACCGACCCTGCCGAAATCACCGCCGCCCGCTGGGCGCTGGAAAAGGCCGAACCGGCAGGCTGGCAAACCGGGACCCTGCCGAACGTCCGCTTTCGGTTTCTGCCGCTGAAGACCCCGGGCAGGGTTGTGGGCGTGCTGGGCTTTGCACCCCGCGGGCCGCTGTTGCCCGAGGATGAGACGCAGCTTGCCGCGACCGTAGAACAGGCCGCCTTGGCGCTGGACCGCGCCCTTCTGGTGCGCGAGGCGGTCAAGGCCGCCGCCCTGCAGGAGAATGAAAACATCCGCGATGCGCTTTTGGCCTCGCTGAGCCATGATCTGCGCACGCCCTTGGCAGCCATTCTGGGCTCGGTGACCACGCTGCAGAACCGGGGCGCCGGTCTGGCCGCCGAACAAAGCGCCGACCTGTTGCAGACCATCGGCCAGGAGGCGGGGCGGCTGAACCGCTTCGTCGG
>CANBRQ010000174.1 GCA_947371955.1 Paracoccaceae bacterium
GGGCTGACCATAAGGCCTTGTCTTAAATCGAACGCTCCACCAGCAAGGCTGTCCCAATTCCACCGGCGGCCGCAATGGCGGCCAGCCCCCGGCCTTGGCCCAGACCATGAAACAACCGCACCGCAAGGATTGCCCCCGAGGCGCCGATCGGATGGCCTCGCGCAAGGGCACCACCGTGAAGGTTGACGATACGCGGGTCCAGCCCGGCACCCTCGACACAGGCGATGGCCTGAGCGGCATAGGCCTCCATCACCTCTGCCATCGACAGAGCATGTGGAGCGGCGCCCGAAAGCCGCAGCACCTCGGCCATGGCGCGGAGCGGCGCTGAACCCGGCTCATCAGGCGCCGCCCCCCGCGTCGCTCCGGCGAGGAGCCGCAGGGGGGTCGGGCCTATCGGATCAGCAGAAACCACCACAAAACCGGCAGCATCGGCAGCGACGGCGGCATTGGCGGCGGTGATGTCTCCGGTCAGACTGCGGGCCCGCGCGGCAAGGGCCGAGGTCAGGTCGCGGGTGAATGCGTCATAAGTAAGCCGGGCCAAGGGCACGATCTCTGCCACCATTTCCTGTTGATATTGCAATGCCTTGGCATGGCTTGCCATGGCCCAGGCATCCATGCGGGCGCGGCTGATCCCCAGACGCTGGGCAAGGTCGGCGGCGGCTTGGTGCATATCAGGATCACGATCGGCAAAGGGCGTGAAGGCGGGGCGGTCATAGACGCGTGCGGGTCCACCGTCCGGATCGGTCGCCATGCGGATCGGCCGGCGCGAGTGGCTTTCGGCCCCGCCCGCCAGCACGATCCGCGCCGCACCGCTTTCGACCAGCGCCTTGGCCAGCAGGATGGCATCCAGCCCGCCCACGCATTGCCGGTCGATGGTCAGCCCCGCCACGCGCTCTGGCAGGCCTGCCGCCAAAGCCGCCAACCGCGCCGGATTGCCGCCACCGCCCAGCGCATTGGCAAGGATCACCTCGTCCACATCCTGCGGCCCCAAGCCCGCATCTGCCAGACAGGCAAGCAGCACCGGGGCCGCCAGTTCATGCGGCATCAGCCGCCTGAACGCCCCGCCCGAGGGGGCCACCGCGGTGCGGCGGGCTGCCACGATCCATGTCATGCCAAGGCCCCAAGGTCGGTCTTGCCCGAGGGCAGCATCGGCCAATCCTGCCGCCAGATCAGCGCCTTGGGCGCCTTCAGGGCGCCAAAGCGGGCGCGCAGGGCGGCCAGCAGGGCATCCTCCTGAGTTCGGCCTCCCATGACAAAGGCCACCAGATGCACCCCGCGCAGTGGATCGGGGCGCGGCAGAACCGCTGCCCGGGTGACGCCGGGCTGGGTCAGAAGGAAGCCTTCGATCTCTTCGGGGTAAACCGCCTGATCGGCGACTTTGACCATGCGCCCGGTCCGACCGGACAGGAAAAGCTGACCATCCCGCATCTCGGCCCGGTCCCCCACCGACAGCCAGCCGTCCTGCCAGCGCGCCGATCCGGGGTCGCTGGCGTAACCGTCGAAAAGATAGGGGCTTTTCACCCAGACCTCGCCCTCTTCCACCCGCAACTCCACCCCCGGATAGGGCGTACCCACCGAGTCCGGCGGCGTCTCGGGCCCGGCCAGAGTGATGAAACTGGCCTCCGCCGCGCCATAAAACTCCCGCACGCGGCAAGCGGGGGCCATCGCCCCAAGCGCCGTCCGCAAGGCAGGGTCCAGCTTGGAGCCGCCGACCAGCACAAGCGCCAGTTCGGGCAGCGCAGTCCCCCCCGCCTCCACCAGCAGCCGCAACTGCGCCGGCGTGGCGTAAATCAGCCCCACCCGCCGCGCCGCAAGGGCCGCCCGCTGACGGTCTGGCCGCAACTCCTCAAGCAGATGCAGGTCCGCGCCCAGATAGAGCGCTTCCACCGCGCCATAAAGCGCCAGCGAGTGCACCAGACGCCCCAGAACCGCCACCCGCAGCCCCGGCCCGATGCCGAAAAGCCGCGCGTTAACGGAAAAGCTGGCAATCCAGCTCGCCTGACTGCGCCTTATGCGCCGCGCCCCCCCGCCGGACCCGCCAGTCAGCGTCTCGAACCACGGCCCCGACTCTGGTGCAGGCCCCTCGCCGCCGATGCGGAACGCGCCACCGCCCAGCGCCGCCAGCGCCGCGCCTGCCGGCCGGTCGGCAAAGACCCCCTGCCCCGGCATTCCGCGGGGCACCTCACGCCCCGCCCCGTCAAAGACCCGCGCCCGCGGATGCCAGCCAAACCCCTGCATTTGCTCCTTGCCAAATACTCCCGCCGGAGGCTCAGGCTGCAACGTGCTCACCGTTTGGCAAGCAAGGACGCAACGCGCCGCAGCGCCAGCAGATAGCCTTCTGTCCCGCAACCCGCGATGACTCCATCGGCCCGCAAGGAAACATAGGAATGGTGCCGGAACGCCTCGCGCTTGTGGATGTTAGAGATATGGACCTCGATCACCGGGCCTTCGAAGGCGTTCAAGGCGTCCAGAATGGCCACCGAAGTATGCGAATAGGCGCCGGGGTTGATGATGATGGCCGCGCCCTGCAGCCGCGCTTCTTGAATCCAGTCAACCAAGGCGCCCTCGTGGTTGGATTGCAAAGCTTTGATCGGCAAACGCAATTCTTCGGCCAAATCGGCGCAGGCCTGGGCCACATCGGCCAGGGTCTCACGTCCGTAGATCTCGGGCTGGCGCTGGCCCAAGAGGCTCAGGTTCGGGCCGTTCAGGATATAGATGGGCTTGGTCACGTCATTCCCCTTGTCTCGCCGTGCCAGACTAGCGGATGCTGCCCCTGCCCCACAACAAACAAAAGGACCGGCCCGGACAGGTCCGGACCGATCAGGTCGCTTGAACGCAAGGCGCGCTCAACAGGAAGAGGGTGGTGGCCAAAGAACCCTCAGGCCACCTTTTCCAGCGCCACTTCCGGCACCAGCCCCAAAGCACGCACGACCTCACGGGTCAGGTGCGGGCGGTTCAGCGTGTAGAAATGCAGGTCCTCGACGCCTTCTGTCAGAAGACGGTCGCAGAGCGTGGTGCATTGCGTCAATGCCAGCAGATCCTCGCGGCCGTCGCGGGCGGCGAAGGCAAAGGCCTCGTCCAGACGCGGCGGTACTCGCGTGCCGCAGCGGGCGGCAAAGCGCTTGGCACCGGCCCAGGATTGGATCGGCAGGATGCCGGGGACGATCGGGGCGGTGATGCCCTCTTTCACGCAAAGGTCGCGGAAGCGCAGGAAGGTTTCCGCCTCGAAAAAGAACTGGGTGATGGCACTGGAGGCGCCCGCATCCAGCTTGCGCTTCAGCCAGCGGATGTCGGCCTTGTCGTCGGCGGCATCGGGGTGGCGTTCGGGATAGGCGCCGACCCGGATCTTGAATTTCCCAGTGTTGGCAAGGGCTTCAATCAGCTCCAGCACCGAAGCGAAGCCGTCGGGATGGGCAGTGAAACGCTCGGCTCCCTTGGGCGCATCGCCGCGCAGGGCCACGATTTCCTTGACGCCAATCGCCGCATAGCTTTCGACAATCGCCATGGTCTCGGCGCGGGTGGCATCGACACAGGTCAGGTGCGCCGCCACGTTCAGCCCGTAATTGCGCTGGATCGCCTCCACCGCGTCATGGGTCAGCTTGCGGGTGGTTCCGCCCGCGCCATAGGTGACCGACACGAAATCCGGGGCCAAGGGCGCCAGCGCCTGCACCGTCTCCCACAGCCGGAACGAGGCATCGAGCGTTTGCGGCGGGAAGAATTCGAAGGACACGCGGGGTTTGGACATCTGGGCACTCCTTAAGTCTTGCCCTCTTGTCTCAGATGCGTGAGTGTGAATCCAATTCATAGTTTTCACGATGATTATGAGGTTCATCGCATGTTTCTGGAACTGCGCCACTTCCGCACGCTTCGCGCCATCCAGCAGGCGGGCGGGCTGGCCAAGGCGGCCGAGATCCTGAACACCACGCAATCCGCCCTGTCGCATCAGGTGGCGGGGCTGGAGGATCAGGTGGGGATGGAACTGTTCGTGCGGCGGTCAAAGCCGATGCGCCTGTCGGCGGCGGGCACGCGGATGCTGCGGGTGGCCGAACGGATCTTGCCCGAGATCGCGGCTTTGGAGGAGGAATTCCGGGCGCTGCAATCGGGCAAGACGGGGCGGCTGCACATCGCGATCCAGTGTCATGCTTGTTTTGACTGGCTTTTTCCGGTGCTGGAACTCTTCCGCCACGCCTGGCCCGAGGTCGACGTCGACATCCGCGCCGGATTGGCGTTTGACAGCTTTCCCGCCCTGCTGCGGGAGGAGGTTGATCTTGTGATCTCATCCAACCCCGAGCCTTTGCCGGGGATCACCTTCCATCCTTTGTTCGATTATGCGCCGACGTTCATAGCCTCATCGAAGAACCCCTTGGCCGCCAAGTCCATGATAGAGGCGGAAGATTTCCGCGATCAGGTGCTGATCACCTATCCGGTGGGGCGCGACAAGCTGGACATTTTCACCGAGCTTCTGACCGAAGCGCGTGTGGAGCCACGTGCGCAAAGGGCGGTGGAACTGACGGCGGTGATCCTGATGCTGGTGGGGTCTGATCGGGGCGTGGCGGTGCTGCCCGATTGGGTGATCCGCGATGTGAAAAGCCATGCCGACTATGTGACGCGGCCCTTGGGGCCGGGGGTGATCTCCAAGCGGCTTTATGCGGCGACGCGGGAGGAGGATGCGGCCCGGCCTTTCATGGCACATTTCCTGCGGCTGGGGCGCAGCGAGCCCGTTAAGTTGCAGCGCGGTTGAGCGTGTTTCGATTTTTCTGCGAAAAATCAAGGGCCTCCGGCGGGGATATTTGGGCCGGGTGAATGGGGAAGAGGCTTGACCTTGAGCCGATCTGGCGCGATTTTGGGGGGATGAAAACTCGGTTTGTGAAGCCCCTTCGCCCCGGCCCTGTCTCTGCCCTGCTGGTGTAGCAGGGCGGCGTGGTCCTTGATGGTTCGATGATCCGCCCCGATGCGCGTTTGCGCTTTTGTTGAATTCCGGAGCCTGTCATGAGCCTGCTTGCCGTCAAATCCCTGTCGTTGTCGCTGGGTATCCCTTTGTTTTCAGACCTTTCTTTTTCGCTGGAGCCGGCGGATCGGCTGGGGCTGATTGCGGCCAACGGGCGGGGGAAATCCTCGCTGCTGCGCTGTCTGGCGGGGGTGCTGGAGGCCTCGGGCGGGGATGTGACGCGGGCGCGGGGCTGTACGCTGCGGCTGGTGGAGCAGGATGTGCCGGAGGCCTTGCTGGGGCTGACGCTGCGGGAAGCGGTTGGGCAGGGCTTGGCGGACGAGGACACTTGGCGGGTCGATGTGGCGCTTGACGATCTGGAGGTGCCGGAAGAGGTGCGCGATCAGACCGTGGCAGGGCTTTCGGGCGGCTGGCAGAGGACGGCGCTGCTGGCGCGGGCTGCCGTGGTGGAGCCGGATATCTTGCTGCTGGATGAGCCGACCAACCATCTGGATCTGTCGCGAATTGGGATTTTGCAAAGGTTTCTCAAGGGCTTACCTCGGGATGTTGCGGTGATTGCCGCCAGCCATGACCGGGCGTTTCTGGATGCGGTGACGTCACGGAGCCTGTTTCTGCGGGATATGGTGAGCCGGGCTTTTGCCCTGCCCTATTCCCGGGCGCGAGCCGCGCTGGTCGAGGCGGATGCGGCGCAGGGGCGGCAGTTTGACAATGATCTGGCCAAGGCCGATCAACTGCGGCGGCAGGCGGCGAAGTTGAAGAATATCGGGCTCAACAATGGCTCGGATTTGCTGGTCATGAAGACCAAGCAGTTGAAGGACCGGGCCGAGAAGATCGAAGCGCAGGCCAAGGCGGCGTTCAAGGAGGTCTCGGCCGGGGAAATCCGGCTGGCGAATTCGGGGACCCATGCCAAGGCTTTGGTGACGCTGAACGATGCCAGTGTGACCGCACCCGATGGGCGGTTGCTGTTCAAGACCGGGCAGAAGTGGATTGAAAAGGGCGACCGAGTTGTGCTTCTGGGCCGCAACGGGGCGGGCAAGACGCAGATGGTGCGGGCGGTTCTGGCTGCCATCACGGGCGGGCATGAGGCGATCAAGGGCGCGGCCTCTTTGGTGTTAGGCCATTCGGATCAAGGGCTTGCGCTGTTGCCAGCCAAGGCCACGCCGTTTGATCTGGTCACCGCCTACAAGACCGGGGATGGTCCGGCGCGGGGGATGCTGGCGGATGCGGGCATCCGGGCCGAGATGCAGACCAAGGCGCTGGCGCCTTTGTCCGGGGGGCAGAAGGCGAGGTTGGCGATGCTGCTGTTGCGCTTGGCCAAGCCGAATTTCTACCTGCTCGATGAGCCGACCAACCATCTGGACATCGAGGGACAGGAGGCTTTGGAGACGGAATTGTTGACGCAAGGGGCAACCTGCCTGCTGGTCAGCCATGACCGCAGTTTCGTGAGGAATGTGGGCTCTCGGTTCTGGTTGATCGAGAAGAAGCGCCTCATTGAGGTCGACGATCCGGAGGCCTTCTTTGCCGGTGAATTGGGGTAGGATGGGCCGTTGGCCCATGATCCGGGGCAAAGGTTAAAGCGGTGTTAGGGATTGCGCTGGTCTGGGGCGAATCACCTGTGGATACGGGGTTAATGGCGGGGATTCAGGGGGTTCGGCCCGTATGTTATCCGTCGGATATCCGTCTGTTTTGCGTATGGCATCTGTACCGACAGACCGTCCCGCGACCCATGGTTAACGCAACGCGCGGGGGCAAAGGTTAACGCGGTCAGGCCTCGGCGAATTTCGCGGTGATGGCGTCGAGATAGGCGGTGGTCAGGCGCAAGAAGACCGCCTCTGACAGGGCGATACGGTCGCCCGCGCGGTAGCCGGTCACCGAGGCCTCGGGCCGCCATGTGATCGTGGCGTCGGAGGGGAAGTAGCCGCCGTTGGTGGTGACGCCCAGTGCCAGCAGGCGGACCTCGTTCAGCGGGTTGCCGTCCTTGCCTTCCAGCCCACGCAGGCGGTGGACGAACCAACCCTCCAGCGCCACGGCCATTTGATTGAAGACCTGAGCCTCGGCCTCGGACCGGGCCTTGGGTTCGGAGCGCGCGGCGATGGCGCGCCATATGGCGCAAAGCTCTGCCATCTCGGCGCGACAGGCGGCGATCTGGGCTTTGGGATAGGTGGAGCGGCCAAGCATGCGACGCCTCGATCAGGTGGGCCAAGCCTAGTCGCGCGCGCCTGAGTTGCCAAGATTGCCATCTTGTTGACACAGAATTTCCACAATTGATCCAATCGCGGCGCCCGCGACAGGGGGGTGCGGCGGAAACGCCGGGCTTTGGGCCTTTCCTTCAAGGGCGCGGACGTGTATCCGCTCACCGTTCCAGCCATCCCCCTTCCGGAGTGCCCCATGCAAGGCAGTGCCAACCTGAACCTGATGATCAAAGCCGCCCGCAAGGCGGGCCGCGCCTTGGTCAAAGACTTCCGCGAGGTGGAAAACCTGCAGGTCTCCGCCAAGGGCCCGGGGGATTTCGTGACCAAAGCCGACCGCGAGGCCGAACGGTTGATCAAGGAAGATCTGATGGAGGGCCGGCCGACCTATGGCTGGCTGGGCGAGGAAACCGGCTCTACTCCGGGGGCCGACCCGACGCGGCGCTGGATCGTTGATCCGTTGGACGGCACGACGAACTTCCTGCACGGGTTGCCGCATTGGGCCGTGTCGATTGCCTTGGAGCACAAGGGCGAGATCGTCTCGGCCGTGGTCTTCGATGCCGCCAAGGACGAGATGTACTGGGCCGAGAAGGGTGCAGGCGCCTGGATGAACGAGCGGCGTGTGCGCGTCTCGGGTCGGCGGCAGATGAACGAGGGGCTTTTTGCCACGGGCGTGCCGTTTGGTGCCAAGCGGACCCTGCCCGCAACCGTGGCCGATCTGGCCCGGTTGATGCCCGCCTGCGCCGGTGTGCGGCGCTGGGGTGCGGCTTCACTGGACTTCGCCTATGTCGCCACCGGGCGCTTTGATGGCTATTGGGAACGCGAATTGCAGCCGTGGGACATGGCGGCGGGTCTCTTGCTGGTGCGCGAGGCGGGTGGCTTTGCCGAAGCGGTGCGCGAGGGGGATGATATCCTCGATTCAGGCTCGATCATCTGCGGCAATGACGGGCTGTTTGCGCCCTTCTGCAAGGCGATCCGGAACACCTGAGCGCGGCAGCCTTTCGGGACGGCGCTCAGCGGACCCGGCTGGGGGGCTTCGCGCCCCCCAGACCCCCTGCGGGATATTTGGGCCTGAATGAAGGCGATCAGGGGCGGCGGGAAACGGGCGGGATGGCGCTGCGGCTGAGGCCGGGTTCAGTCAGGTCTGATTGAGGCGGGCGTTTGAACAGGAGTGCAATCAGGAAGCCGGTGGCGAAACCGCCGATGTGTTCCCAATAGGCGACGCCATCTTGCAGCATGGGGTCCGTGAGGCCCGAGTAGGTCTGCATGGCGATCCAGAAGCCGAGGACGACCCAAGCCGGGATCGGGATGGTTTTCCAGAAGATCACGAAGAAGAAAAAGACGTCGATCCGGGCCTTGGGGTAGAACCTGAGATAGGCTCCCAGCAGGCCCGCGATGGCGCCTGAGGCGCCCAGCACCGTGGTGCGGGCATAGGGGTCGTGCAGGTATTGCGCCAGCGCCGCCGCCACGCCGCAGGTCAGGTAGAAGGCGAGGTAGCCGAGCTTTCCGAGCCGCGCCTCGACATTGTCACCGAAGGTCCAGAGGAACAGCATGTTGCCGCCAAGGTGGAACCAGCCGCCGTGCAGGAACATGGCGGTGATCAGCGTCTCCGGCCGTGCGCCGAAGTGCAGGCGGAAGGGGATGAAGCTCCAGTTGAACAGGAATATATCCTGCGTGGCCCCTTGCAGGATCAGGTGGGTGTAGGCGAAGACCGCGATATTCACCGCGATCAGCGCCTGCGTGATGCGGGGCCGGATGCCGGAGGGGTTGTGGTCGCGGATCGGGATCATGCGCCCAAAGTGAGACT
>CANBRQ010000175.1 GCA_947371955.1 Paracoccaceae bacterium
ATCGTTCACGCCGTCGCCGACGAACGCGACCTTGGTGGTGCGGGACAACGCGTCGACCAACGCCACCTTGTCTTGCGGCAGCATGTCGGCATGGACTTCGGCCTCGGTGATGCCCAAGGTCGCGGCAATGCGCAGCGCCACCGGGCGGCGGTCGCCGGTCATCATCACGATCTGATCGACCCCGTCGCGGCGCAGTGCGGCAATGCCCGCCTGCGAAGTCGCGCGGGGCTGGTCGGCCACCGCAATGGCACCCAGAAGCTGTGCGCCACGGCCGAGGTAGACGACGGTATGGCTGCCCGAGGTCATCTCGGTCAGGCTGATGTGATCCAGCGCCGCGCCCATCCGCGCCACCATGCGCGGATTGCCGGCCCAGAGCGCGCCCTGCGCATCAGTGCCGGTGATACCCTCGGAGGGTGAGGTGATCACATCACTGACCGTGATAGCCGTCAGGCCACGCTTGGTCATCTCGCGCCGGATCGCCCCGGCGATCGGGTGTTCGGAATGCGCCTCGATCCCGGCGAGAAGGGACAGGAAACCGGCCTCTTCGCCATTCAGCGCCACCACGTCGGTCACCTCGGCGCGGCCGGTTGTCAGAGTGCCGGTCTTGTCGAAGGCGAAGGTCTTGACCTCGGCCAGACGTTCCAAAGCGGCACCGCCCTTGAACAGCACGCCACCGCGCGCTGCCGCCGACAGGGCCGACAGGATGGCGGCGGGCACCGAGATCACCACGGCGCAGGGCGAGGCCGCCACCAGCAGTGTTGCCGCCTGATAAAGCGCCTGCGCCTGCGGGATGCCCAAGGCCAGCATCACCAGAAAGGCTGCAATCGAGCCTGCCAGCACCGCCACCGTATAGCGCTGACCGAACCAGTCGCTGAAGCGTTCCGAGGGGGCCTTCATGCCCTGCGCCTCGGTCACCAGCTTGATCATCCGGGCGACGGTGGATTGTTCGAGCGTGCGCGAGACCTCCATCGTCAGGACGGCGTTCAGGTTCACGGTGGCTTCGTGCAGTTTGGAGCCGGGCTCCTTGGGCACCGGCACCGATTCCCCGGTGATCGTGCTTTCGTCGATCTCGCCCAGACCCTCGGCCAGAATGCCGTCCACCGGCACCCGCGCGCCGGGGCGCAGCACCACACGGTCACCGGGGGCAAGGTCGCGGACGGCAACTTCTTCCACCCCGCCCGGGCCCAGACGCAACGCGGTTTCCGGACGCAGCGCCATCAGCGCCTCGACCGCGCGGCGGGCCTTGCCCATCGCCCGATGCTCCAGCGTGCCGGAGAGTGAGAAGAGGGCCAGCAGCACGGCGCCCTCCAGCACGGCGCCGACCGAGGCGGCAGCCAAGGCCGCCACCACCATCAGCATGTCGATATCCAGCCGGAACTTGCCGAACAGCTCGCGCAGGGCCTGAATGCCGGCTGGTACGCCGCCCGCCAGATAGGCCACCGTCAGCGCGACCGTGTCGACCATCGGCGGCAGCGGCATCACGAAGCGGGAAAAGCCGGCCACGGCCAGACCGAGCACAGTCAGCAGCGTCAGCCACAGGTCCACACCTTCCGGCGCGCCGTGTTGGTGGCTGTGGCCCGACTCGGCGGCGTGGTCATGCCCGGATGCTTTATGGGCCGCGTGATCGTGCCCCGGGGCATGGCCTGCGAGAGGCGCCCTGCCCTGAACGTGATCGTCATGAGCGTGATCGTGCTGCTGATCCTGCATCCTGCACTCCTTTTTGCCCAAGCTACACGCAGGAGGGCGGGGTTGCCATTGTGGCTGAAGTCGCAGGGGCTCTTTTCCCTCTTGACCCCACGCGCGCGCCTGTCAAAACCGCCGCATGGCTGTTGCATCCTTGACCATTGACCTTGACGCATTGACCGCCAACTGGCGCGCGCTGGACCGTGCCTCGGCGTCTGGCGTTCAGACCGCTGGCGTGGTGAAGGCGGACGGCTATGGACTGGGCGTGGGCCCCGTGGTGCGGGCCTTGGCCCATGCCGGGGCGCGGCGGTTCTTCGTGGCTGCGGCGGAAGAGGGCGTACTGGTCCGCAAGGCGCTGGGGCCCGGGCCGCAGATCAACGTCCTGTCCGGCCATATGGCGGGCGATACGCCGCTGATCCGCGACCATGACCTGACGCCGATGCTGAACTCGCTGGATCAGGTGACACGGCATCTGGAATCCCTGCCCGGCCACGCCTTCGGCATCCAGCTTGACACCGGCATGAACCGCCTTGGCATGGAAGAGGCGGAATGGGAGGCGGCTGCCCCCTTCGTGCTGGAGGCCGGACCCGAACTGCTGATGTCTCATCTGGCCTGCGCCGATGACCCCGACCACGCGCTGAACGAGGTCCAGCTGGCCAATTTCCACGCCATGACCGATGGCACGGGCATCGCCCGCAGCTTTGCGGCCACCGGCGGCATTCTCCTTGGCCCGGCCTATCACTTTGATCTGACGCGTCCCGGCATCGGCCTTTACGGTGGCCGTCCTTATGAAGGCGCTGCCCCCGTGGTGCGCCTGTCGCTACCCGTCGTGCAGACCCGGCTGGTCGCGGCTGGAGAGGCCGTGGGCTATTCCTGTACTTGGGTTGCCCAGCAGCTGAGCCTGATTGCCACCGTGCAGGGCGGCTATGCCGATGGCATCATCCGCAGCCTGTCGAACCGGGCGACGCTGTGGGCGGGCGATGTGCCCTGCCCGCTGGTCGGCCGCGTTTCGATGGACCTGATCACCGTCGATGTCAGCCATCTGGGCCATGCGCCCGAAAGGCTGGACCTGATCGGGCCGAACCAGACCCTGGACCAGTTGGCCGATGTTGCCGGAACCATCGGGTACGAACTGTTGACCCGCCTCGCCCCGCGCCTTGACCGCCGCTATTTCGGAGGTCCTCGCGGATGATCGGCGGGGTATTGGCGCGCATCGGGCGACCGGTGCTGGCGGTGCTGGCCGCCTTTGGCCGAGTGGTTCTGTTTGCCTTGGACACCTTGCGCCACCTGCTGACCCCGCCCTTCTACTGGCGCGAATTTGGTGCAGCGCTGATGCAGATCGGCTGGTTTTCCCTGCCGGTGGTGGGCCTGACCGCCTTCTTCACCGGCGGCGCACTGGCCTTGCAAATCTACTCTGGCGGGTCGCGCTTCAGTGCTGAGGCTGTCGTGCCGCAGATCGTCGCCATCGGCATGGCGCGCGAACTGGGGCCTGTGCTTGGGGGCCTTATGGTGGCGGCACGTGTCGCCTCCAGCATCGCCGCCGAAATCGGCACCATGAAGGTGACCGAGCAGATCGACGCCCTGGTGACGCTGTCGACCCATCCGATGAAATACCTGACCGTGCCGCGCGTGCTGGCCGCCACGTTGGCCGTGCCGGTTCTGGTGGCGGTGGGCGACAGCATCGGGATTTCCGGCGGCTGGCTGGTCGGGATCACCAAGCTCGGCTTCAACTCCTCGACCTACCTGAAGAACACCACCGACTTTCTGGAGTTCTGGGATGTCGGCTCCGGTCTGGTCAAAGGCGCGGTCTTTGGTTTCATCGTGGCACTCATGGGCTGCTATGCGGGCATGAACTCTGGCCGTGGCGCGCAGGGTGTGGGGGCTGCGACCAAGTCGGCGGTGGTGGCGGCCTCGGTGCTGATCCTGGCCGCCAACTACATCCTGACGGGGATGTTCTTCTCATCATGATCACCCTGACGGATGTTCACAAAGGCTTTGGCAACAACCATGTCTTGCGGGGCTTGGACCTTGTGATCCCCAAGGGCGAAAGCATGGTGATCATCGGCGGGTCAGGCACCGGCAAGTCGGTGCTGCTGAAATGCATCCTCGGGCTGGTCCACCCTGATCAGGGCACCATCACGCTGGAGGGGCAGGACGTCACGCGGGGCGACCGCGATGCCTTCCTCGCCCGTTTCGGCATGTTGTTTCAGGGTGGGGCGCTGTTTGACTCGCTGAAGGTCTGGGAGAATGTCGCCTTCCGGCTGGTGCGTGGCGCAAAGCCCATGACCAAGGATCAGGCCCGGCAGGTGGCGATTGAAAAACTGCGCCGTGTCGGCCTGAAGCCCACTGTCGCCGACCTTTTTCCCGCCGAACTGTCTGGCGGCATGCAGAAGCGCGTGGGGCTTGCCCGGGCGTTTGCAGCGGAGCCCGAGGTGATCTTCTTTGACGAACCGACCACCGGCCTTGACCCGATCATGTCCGGCGTCATCAACACCCTGATCCGCGAGATCGTGGTCGAGATGGGTGTCACCGCCATGACGATCACCCATGACATGACCTCGGTCCGCGCCATTGCCGACCGGGTGGCGATGCTGCATGACGGTCTGATCCGCTGGACCGGCCCCGTGGCCGATATGGACGCCGCATCAGACCCTTACCTGCAACAGTTCATCCACGGTCGCGCCGAGGGCCCTATCGAATCCGTCCGCTGAACGTTTTAGCGTCCAATTTCCCGCTCTGGTTGACCTTTGTTTCATCCCTCGAAACAATAAAGGTTAATCCTCAGGTTTTTCATCAGCTTCCAGAGCCAAGGCTCGAAAATCATTGCAAAACCCGAAAATTTACCTTGAATTTGACACATTCGGGAGAGTGCCATGCCAGTGAGTTTGAAAGAGACTTTGCGCCAGCTTCAGGGCTGGTTCGGACAGATTGTACAAATCTTGATCCTTTTGTCAGCGACGGGCCTGACGGCGGCGAGTGCGGCAGCGGCCCTGGGGCTGTTGCCCTGGCCGGAACTGGGTCTGTCCTATGACAGCACGCCGGTGCCGTTTGCCGGCATGTGGGCGCAACTGGCGCTGACGGGGCTGATGCTGGCGCTGGTGTTCTACCTGCCCGCCCATCTGCGCGTGGCCCGGCTGGAGCGCAGCCACCGCTCTTTCGCCGTGGGGATGGAGGATGTCGCCCGCGCCTACCGCCTCGCCCATGCCGCCGACCGCACCGGGGTCTTTGCCCTGTCGGCCGAGTTCGAATCGATGCGCGCCCGCTTTGACCATCTGCGCCAGCACCCCGACCTTGGCGCGCTGGAACCGGAACTTTTGCAGTTGGCGGCCGAGATGAGCTTTCTATCACGTGACCTCGCCCGGACCTATTCTGATGACAAGGTCGGCCGCGCACGGCTGTTCCTGAAACAGCGGCAGGAAGAGGCGCATGCCCTGACCGACCGCATCAGCGCCGCCCGCCGGACCTGTGACGAACTGCGCCGCTGGTTGGCCGATGTCGAGGCGGAAGAGCGCGCTGCCCATCAGCAGATCCGCCGTCTGGACGCTGACCTGAAAGAGATCCTGCCGACGCTGGGCTATGACTTTGACCACGAGGATGTCACCCCGGCCAATGTCGTCAGCCTGAACAAGCCGGGCAAGTGAAGCGGCGCAAACAGGCTTGACCTTGCGGCGGCCATGCCCATCTTGGACCCATGCGCCGCAGCTTGCCCTACCTCAATCTCTGCCTGCTGATCCTTTACCCCGTCGCGTGGTTTGCGCCCCTGATGCGGGCTGCCCTGCTGCCGATCTTCGGGATGACGGAAATCTCGGTCGTCTCTGGCCTGCAATCCCTGTGGGACAGCGATGCGGGTCTGGCGCTGCTGGTGACCTTCCTTGCGGTCTTCGCCCCCTTTGCCAAGACGCTGGGGCTGGCGCTGCTGCAATTCGGCCTTCTGTCGCGCCGCACCATGCCGGCGCTGCACCTGCTGGGACGGTTTGCCATGGCGGATGTCTTCCTTGCGGCCCTTTACGTCGTGCTTGCCAAAGGCATCGGCCATGCCACGGTCGAGGTGGCATGGGGGCTGTGGCTTTTCACCTTCTGCATCCTCGCCTCGATCGCCCTGTCGGCGGCCGAGGCCCGGGTTACAGAATGAAATCGTTGCCCGTCAGATTGAAAAGTCCGGTCAGATGGATGGTCGAGACGACGGTGCCACCATCCAGCGTGCCATAGCCGATCTCGACAAGGGTTTCCCCGGCGGTCTTTTCGACGCGCACCTCGTAGACATACTGGAAGTTCGCCCCGTCAAACCGCACCATGAAATCCGCGCCGCCGATGAAGCGCAACGGCCCGTGGCCACTGTTGGCCACGCTGTCGGCAACGATGCTGAGATCGATCTTGTCCTGACCCTGCGCGAAATCGACGATCAGGTCGGGGCTTGCATTGGGCGAGTCCGACGCTGTTTCGAGTACGAACCGATCCACCCCTGCACCGCCCATCATACGGTCCGCGCCATCCCCGCCGATCAAGGCATCGGCCCCCGCGCCGCCCACCAGCGTATCGTCGCCGCTGCCGCCGGACAGATAATCGTTGCCGCCCATACCCTTGAGGGAATCGTTGCCCTCCAGCCCCCACAGCATGTCGCGCAGATTGCCGCCCGTCGCCACATCATCGAAGGCCGAAGCGAAGATCGACACCTGCTCGATCCCCTTCAGGGTCAGCCCAGTGGCATTGCCAATGTCGCGCCCGCCGCCGCCGTCCTGCAGGTTCAGCGAAAGTGCGCCAGTAAAGCCCTGAAAATACTGAACGAAGCGGTCTGAGCCTGTGCCGCCGTCGATTGTTCCGCCAAGCGCCGTGATCTGGTCGTCGCCCGCCCCCGCATCCACCACGCCGCCCTTCGAGGACATCCGGTCATTGCCATCGCCGCCAAAGATCGTGTCATTGCCTGACATGCCCGTCACGGTGTCATTGCCTGCGCCGCCGTTAATGACTGTCGCCACCAGCGCGCCCTTCAGGTTCTCTGCGGCGTCGTGGCCGTTCAGGGTCACGCTGTCCAACGCCGTCCATTTGGTGAAGGAATAGAGGCTGAGGTCGTTGGCAAAGGTCGGGTCCGCCTCGACCACCAGATGATTGCGTCCAGCGCTGCCGGTGACCACAAGACCCGCATCCGGGAAGCTGTCGTAATAAAGCTGCGATGCCAGAAAGGTCGCCGTCACCCCCGGACCGCGCGCGATATTGGTATAGGTCAGGTGATGCACCTTGTTGATGTTCTGGGCGCTGTAATCGGTCGTGACGCCCAAGATGATATCCGTCATCCGAAATCTCCATCAGAATTGGCAAATGCGCGGGCCTTCTGCAGCCAGAATATCAGGGGAATTGTTCAATACAATTGCCGGCTTTTTGCTGCATTTCAGAAAACACGCCTTCGGAATGGTAAATGCGGGCAGCGAATAGCACTATCGAGGCTGGCATAGGTCCGGCACTCTGCGCGAAGCCCCTGCAGTCGGCAAATCCAAAAGCTGCCAGAGCGCGCCTTGCGTCCCTGCCTGTGGCTCTGGCATGAAGGCGGCATGAGCAAAGCTTCCCATACCTTCACCTGCACGGCCTGTGGCGCAAGCCACAAGAAGTGGAACGGCCAGTGCGACGCCTGCATGGCGTGGAACACGTTGGTCGAGGAATCGCCCTTGTCCGCGGGCCCCAAGGGCCCGGTCGCCAAGGGGCGTACCATCCCGCTGACCGATCTGGCCACGCAAGCCGAGGCGCCGCCTCGCGCCGCCTCGGGCATGGCGGAACTGGACCGGGTTCTGGGCGGCGGGCTCGTCGCGGCCTCGGCCATTCTGGTGGGCGGTGATCCCGGGATCGGCAAGTCGACACTCTTGTTGCAGGCGGTGGCGGCCTTTGCGCGGGCGGGACTGAAGTGCATGTATGTCTCGGGCGAGGAGGCGGCGGCACAGGTGCAAATGCGGGCGCAACGGCTGGGGCTGCAGGATGCCCATGTGCAACTGGGGGCCGAGACGAACCTGCGCGACATTCTGACCACGCTGGACCGAGAACGCCCCGCTTTGGCGGTGATCGATTCGATTCAGACCATGTGGCTCGATTCCATCGAATCCGCCCCGGGATCAGTGTCTCAGGTCCGCGCGGCGGCACATGAACTGGTGACCTTCGCCAAGAAGCGCGGTGTTTCGGTCATTCTGGTGGGCCACGTCACCAAGGATGGCCAGATCGCCGGGCCGCGGGTGGTAGAGCACATGGTCGACACCGTTCTGTACTTTGAAGGCGAGCGCGGCCATCAGTTCCGCATCCTGCGCGCCGTGAAGAACCGCTTTGGTCCGGCCGATGAGATCGGCGTGTTCGAGATGACCGGGGCGGGTCTGGCCGAGGTGTCCAACCCTTCCGCCCTGTTCCTGTCAGACCGCGAGAAAGCCACGCCCGGCTCGGCGGTCTTCGCAGGCATTGAAGGGACAAGGCCCGTGCTGACGGAGATTCAGGCGCTGGTGGCACCGTCGACACTGGGCACGCCCAGACGCACCGTGGTGGGCATCGACGGCGGCAGGCTTTCGACGATTCTGGCCGTGCTGGAGGCGCGGGTCGGCATCTCATTCGCAGGGCTGGACGTGTTCCTGAACGTTGCCGGTGGCCTTCGCGTCAACGAACCCGCCGCCGATCTGGCGATCGCGGGAGCTATTCTTTCCGCCCGCGAGGATGTGGCAATTCCGCCAGACATGGTGCTTTTCGGCGAGATCAGCCTGTCGGGCGCGCTGCGTCCGGTGGGTCAGACGGAAAACCGGTTGAAAGAAGCCTCGAAACTTGGTTTTACCCAAGCCATTGCGCCGCGACTGTCAAAGTATACACAGTCGTCAGGTATCAGGCTGCGTGAGATGCCTGACCTGACGGCCTTCGTGGGCGAGATGTTTGGCGCAGGATGAGGCGCGGGAGAGAAGAATGAACGGTTTTACCCTCGTGGATGGCGTCGTGGCCGGTGTGATCGTCCTGTCGGCGATCCTTGCCTATTCGCGCGGCTTCGTGCGCGAGATCCTGGCGATTGCCGGATGGATCGGGGCGGCGGTGCTCGCCTATATGTTCGCGGGTGCGGCCCAACCACTGGTCAAGGAAATCCCTGTCATCAACAAGGTGATCGGCGACAATTGCGAATTGTCGATCATCACCGCCTTCGCCTTGGTCTTCGCCATCGGGTTGATCATCGCCTCGCTCTTCACGCCGCTGTTTTCCTCGGTCGTGCAGCGGTCCTTCCTGGGCGGAATCGATCAGGGGCTT
>CANBRQ010000176.1 GCA_947371955.1 Paracoccaceae bacterium
GCAGGAACTCGCGCCGGCTGACGGCACCACGGATCACGCCGTCGATCAGGTGGTTTTCATGGGGGCTGCGGCCACGGCGCAGAATGTCTAACAGCTTGTAATTGATTGTCATGCGGTTCTCTCCTGTTGGGGGACTGCGCCGGTTCTCCGGCGTCTGGCTTGGTCTTATTCGGTTAACGCAGGTTGCGCGCTGTCAAGGATTCTTGCGAAGAAACCGGCTGCTTTCGCGGCTTTTGTCTGACAGGTCAGCACAGGGGTGGTGGAGCGGGTCTTGGTCACGCCCGGGCACCCAGCAAAGCGCCGCTCATCCGGCGACTGTAGTAGCGGGCAAGATCCAGCGTCGCCCCTTCGAAATCGGGCTGCGCCAGCGGACCACGGTCATAGTGTTTCGAGTTCAGGCCACGTACCATGGCGGTCAGCACCTCTTTGTCTTCGGCCATGTACTGGTGGAACAGGTCCACCGCATAGTCGACATCCGCCTGCGCCCAAGTGGGCCCGTAGAACATCAGGCCCATCTTGACGCGCACCCGGTCCACCGCCTCGGGCTGGATGCAGATGAAGCTGGAATAGTCGCCGCTGCAGCCGGAGACGAGACCGGGGGGGATGGCCAGCATCACGCAGTTCATCGCCTCGGCGTCGGTCAGGTCCGGGTGACCCTTGTAACTGCGCGGCAGATCGGGCGAGAAGCCGGCGTTGTAACCGAACCAGCCGTCACCGGGCGGGAAATGCGTGCAAAGCTTGGTCGGGTTCATCGGGTGCAACGTGGTCTTGTGCAGCGGTGAAAGGTGGTAGGCTTCCATGAAGTTTTCGATGAAGCATTTCCAGTTCACCGGCCAGATCTCCTCGACCACATAGCGGGTGGCCATGTCCGCCATGTGGTAGTTACGGATCAGCGCATCCAGCCCTTGAAGGCGCGGGGCCAGCGGGGGTGAATTGGCACTGAGGTTGGTGAAGACGAAGCCGTGCCATTCCTCGCAAGGAAATTCGGGCAGGCGGCAGGATGTCTGGTCAAAGCCCTTGTGCGGCTCCATGCGTGGCGCTGCGGCAAGGACGCCGGAGCGTTCATAGGACCAGTGGTGGTAAGGGCAGACCAGCCGCTGGACATGACCCTTCCCCGAGGCGATGATGGCACCCCGATGGCGGCAGACATTCGACAGAACCCGTATCCGGCCGTCATCGTCCCGGATCGCCACCAGAGGTTCGTCGCACAACTGGAAGGTCATGAAGTCGCCGGGCGCGGGGAGTTCATCGGCCCGGCCCAGACAGATCCATTCGGTGCCAAACAGCCTTTCCCGCTCCAGCGCCAGAACGGAAGGGTCGGTGTAATAGGTGGATGGCATTGACCAGGCCTGGCTTGGGTCCACGCCCTCGCACTCTTTCAGGGCTGCGCCAAGCCGGGCAAAAGAGGTCTCTGCCATGTAGTGTCCTTTCCTCAGGCCGCGCGGCCGTAAAAGCCGATCTGCTCTTCCTTGGTGAAGCGGACGCCGGGGCGTTCGTAGTAGGAAAACACCGCAATGAAGCGCGATTGCGCGCCTGTGCAGGTGGTGACCTTGTGCAGCGTGTTCTTGCCCTTGAAGACGTTGAGCGTGCCAGCCCTGAGGATATGGGACTGCACCGTATTGTCGCGCCCCTCCAGCACCGCTGCCACGCCGTCGTAGTTGGGGTCGCTTTCGGTGCGCAGGTCGGTCCGGTACAGGAACTCGCCGCCGCCCGAGGGTTCCTGCAGCAGCAGCGTGGTTGTGAATTCGGAGCGGTCGAAGTGCCAGTTCAGCGCCTCGCCATCGCCATAGCGCATGATGTTCATCCGCGCCAAGGGGTCGGTCATAGTGAAAAGGCTGGTCTTGTCCATGCAAGCCGCCAGAAACACTGCCATCTGCGGCCAGCTGTAGATCCAGTCGATCATCGTCTGTTCCAGCTGATCGCCGCAGACCGTGTGGTTGATCGTGTCGACGGTCTTCAGCGCCGGGTGATCGGCCGCAAGACCGGGCACGTCTTTGCGGAAGTAGATATTGTGGCTGCGTTTGTGCAGGAAGGACAGCCGCTCCATGATCGGGGCCACTTCCGACATCGCGCGGGTGATCGCATCAGGCCGCATCAGGCCTTCAAGGTTGAACATGCCGCCCGAGGCCAGTTCGGCCCTGCAGCGCGCCACAAGGTCGGTCCATTCCGGGCTGCCGGGTTTGTCGAGCGGATAGCGGTCAAGATCAAGAATGTCGCGCATGAGGGCTCCTTTTGTCTTGAGGAATGCTGATCGGAGCATGAGCTTTCGGCAAGAACAAAAAAACTTAACCTGGCATAGTTTTACTAAGTCAGAACGCTGGGATCCGTGCTTTGGCTTTACAATCATGGCGCATCTCGGCAGGGTCGTTGTAGCAAACCTAAGGCAAGCGCCATGCCCCTGACCCTGCCGCCCCTGAACGCCCTGCGCGCCTTCGAGGCTGCCGCCCGCACCGGCAGTTTCGTGGCGGCGGCTGAGGAACTGGGCGTCTCTGCCGCAGCGATCAGCCAGCATATCCGCAAGCTGGAGGATTACTTTGGCAAGGATCTGTTCCAGCGGATGAACAATCGTGTCGCCCTGACCGATGCCGGCCATGCGATCCTGCTGGGCACTGCAGGGGCGTTGCAACAAATCTCGGAAACCACGCTGGACCTGAGGTCGGACCGGCCACGGTCGCGTCTGGTGATCAGTTCAATTGAATCGGTGGCCGAGAAATGGCTGTTGCCCCGTCTGGTCGCCTATTCCCGCGCCCAGCCGGAGTTTCGCTTCGATCTGCGCGTCGAGCCTGATCCGATCGACTTCGCCCGCCATAACGTCGATCTGCGGCTGTGCTATGGCAGCAGCCATTACCCTGACTTGCGCCTGCAGGTTCTGGCGCGGGATGTCGTTCAGCCGATGTGCAGCCCGCACTATCTGCAGGCAAATCCTGAAGTTGCACAGGTCGGTTTGGCTGCCGTGCCCGCAGAAGACCTGCTTGTCACCAGTTGGGGCCCGAGTTTTGGGTCGAACCCGACCTGGGCCAACTGGTATCAAACCGCGCGACTGGACATGCCCGGTTTGGGCGGGTTTCAGACCAGCCGGTCCGGCCTTGCCGTTGACATGGCCGTGGCAGGTCTGGGAGTGGCGTTGGGGCAGCGGATGCTGGCGGCAACAGATCTGGCTGCGGGGCGACTGGTTGCTCTGTCGCCCATGACGCTTGATCTGGGGCATCCGTATTGCCTGGTCCACATGCACAGCAAGACCCACAAGCGCAACCTTGCGGCGCTGTTCGACTGGCTGGTCAAATCCGTGGATCGGGTGGAGTTCGGCGCGGACTGATCGTTGCCAAATCCCCGCGACGATCTCAACCCTATGGCGCGGCTATGGCCGAACCGGGACCTGCATCGTCATGCAATGGACGGCCCCGCCTTGTCGCGGCCCGGCCCGCAAGGTGACGCCTGCGACCTGCCGGTCAGGGAACAGCTTGCCCAGAAAGGCCAGCGCCTCGGCGTCCTTGTCGGTCTCTTCGCCCGCGACGGGCACGATCAGGCCGCCGTTGCAGAAATAGAAGTTCATGTAAGGCGCGATGATCCAGTTCCCCTCGTCCATGAAGCCGGACATGTAGGGGAAGTCGACGACCTCGATCCCCGCCGCCGTAAGCGTCGCGCGCGAGACTGCGAGGTGGGGGGCGTTCGGGTCATCCTCGGGGACTTTTAGCATCAGGGCGCGGTTCGGGCCGATGAAAGACAGGAACAGGTCGGCATGACCGTCGGTGCCGTAATACATCCGTGACGGGTCACGAGTCAGGTCTTGCGCCAGACCCTGCGCCAGCCAGACGATGCGGTTGAGGCCCAAAGCCTGGGCAATCTGCGCCTCGACCTGATCGCGGGTCAGATACCAGTTGCGGTTTTCATGCATCAGGCAGCCCTCGGGCACCACCATCGTGCCCGCGCCATCGGTGGTCACGGCGCCGCCTTCCAGAACCACGTCGATGAAATCGACCTCGTCGCCCAGATCCTCGGCCAAGGTACGGCCCAACCGCGCATCGCGGTCGCGGTTGGCATGACGCTCGCCCCAGGCGTTGAAGCGGAAATGGCGGGCGCGACGGGTCTGGCCATCGGTCACGAACAGGGGGCCGTTGTCGCGCAGCCATGATCCATCGATCGGGCGCACCACGACATCGACGTTGCCGGCCAGCATGCCCCGGGCCTGCGCGGCCTGTTCCGCCGATTTGGCCACCATCGTTACCGGCTCGAACGCCGCTATCGCATTGGCGACCGCAGCGAATTCCCGACGGCCCTGATCCAGCGTGTGACCCCAGGAATACTCCCGACAGGGCCAGCACATCAGCGTGCGTTCATGGCGTTCCCATTCGGCGGGCATGCGGAAGGTCATATCGGCTCCTATTGCTGGGGGGCGGCGATGCCCTGCAGGATCAGATCACGGGTGGCGGACAGATGGCTTACCAAAGCCTCGGCGGCGGCATCGGCTTGGCGGTTCAGGGCAAGGTCCAGAATGGCCCGATGTTCGGCCGAAACGTCGCGTTTGACCACTTCGAAGGGGATCGACCATTGCCGATAAACCTCGGCTGCCGCGCGCAGATTGGCGGCGATGGCCCGCATCCGCAGGCTTTGCGCCCCCGATAGCAGCGCCTCATGAAAGGCCTGATGCGCCTGGGCCCAGGCTGGGGCCACGGTTTGCCCATCGAACTTGGGCGTCCGTTCCATCCGGTGGTGGGCCGAGACGACGCGGGTTTCCCACTCCAGATCGCCCTGCTTGACCGCATCCCGCAGGACAAGGCTTTCGATCTGACAGCGCGTTTCGGTCAGGTCCTTCAGGTCGTCCAACGACAGCGAGACGACCTTGAAGCCCGGTTGCGGCTGGTTCACCGTCAGGCCCTCGGCCGTCAACCGCATCAG
This sequence comes from Paracoccaceae bacterium, assembly GCA_947371955.1. Lineage (GTDB taxonomy): Bacteria > Pseudomonadota > Alphaproteobacteria > Rhodobacterales > Rhodobacteraceae > Stagnihabitans. Next base: position 4,897 of record CANBRQ010000176.1, read on the forward strand.
CGCTTCGCGCAGCACCCCCATCGAGGCGGCATAGTCATCGCGCAGTCTGGCAAAAGGCAAGGCCATGCCCGGAGACATCTTTCCCTCCAGAATATCGGCCCGAAGGCGGCGGTAGACCTGTTCGGTGCGGGTTCCGGCGGCGTCCAAGGTCGTCTCCTGTGGGGTTGGGCTGGCCTGCCCGAGACCAAGCTTTGCCCACAAATGCGATGAAAGCAAGAATATCGAAAATAGCGTGTAAAACGAAATATTGTTGACAAGCCGAAAATACCTCGCATCCTTTCACGCAAGTCATCGCGAGGGGGCAGGATCAGGATGCTTGGTAAGCTTACGGAATGGCGGATACTGGGCTTTGCCATTACGCTCGGGCACTCTCGATGAAGCTGACAGACCTGCAGCAACAGGCCCTTGCGGATCGGCTGTTTCAGGCCATCCGCGTGGGTCAGGGCATCGACCCTCCGTCAAACACGCTGGATTATGATTTCGACGATGCCTACGTCGTGCGCCGCAAGCTGGTGGATCACTTGATCGCGGCGGGAGGCAAGCCCAAAGGGCACAAGATCGGCTTCACCGCGCTGGCCATGCAGCAGATGTATGGCATGACCGGTCCCGATTTCGGCATCCTTCTGGACTCGATGTTTACGCCGGAATCTGAACCTGTCCGCATCAGCCAGTTGTCCAACACAAGGGCCGAGCCGGAACTGGCTTTCGAACTGTCCCGCCCGCTGGAGGGGCAGGGTCTGAGCGTGGCGGACGTTCTGGCCGCCACCGCGCGGATTTGGGCGGCGGTAGAGGTGATTGATAGCCGGGTTGGCGCGATGAAGGCCCGGGCCAATGACTCGCTGGCTGACAATGCGGGGGCAGGGTGGGTGATCCTTGGCTCGCGTTCCTTGGCGCCGGGCGAGGTGGATTTCGCCGCGCTGACGCTGTCGATGGAGGTGGACGGGCTGGCCCAATCCGCCCCAGCCTGTGACGTGATGGGCCATCCTGCCGCGCCACTGGCGTTTCTGGCGGGAAAACTGGCGGCGTTGAAGGGGCTTGGCGGGCATCTGAAGGCCGGGGATATCGTGATCACCGGCGCGCCGGTGCGATCAGTTGAGGTACGTGCCGGCTCGCGGCTTCACGCCGAATTCGGGCCGCTTGGGACGATAGACCTGACCTTCGCTTAGGGCGTGCCGTCACACGATCAGATCGGCAATCTCATCCCTGCAATAGGCATGGATGGCACCCGCGCGGGTCAGCCAGATCTGGTCGCGGTGGGCGGCCACATGGGTCAAAGCCCGGCGCAGGGCGCGCAGGCGGTAGGGCTGGCCGACCAGATAGGGGTGCAGCGCAATGCCCATGACCAAAGGTTGCTGGGCCGATTGCGCCAGCATCTCATCAAAGTTGTCGATGATCATGTCCGCAAAGGCCTGCGCCCCGTCCTTGCGCGCCACGATCGACGGGATGTCGTTGACCTCTTGCGGATAGGGGATCGCCAGGAGCCGCCCCGCCCTTGTCCGCATCCAGACTGGCTGGTCATCCATGCACCAGTTGAGCGTATAGCCATAGCCCGCCTCGGCCAGCAGATCGGGCGTCACATGGCTTTCAGCGATCCAGGGCGAAAGCCAGCCCTGCGGTGCCAGCCCTTCGGCTTGTGTGATGACCGAGGTCGCCTCGGCAATCAGCGCGGCCTCGGCGGCGGGGTCAAGCGTGCTTTGGCGTTCGGAATTCGTGCGGCCGTGGCCCAGCACCTCGTCGCCGCGCGCCCGGAAGGCGGCCATCAGGTCGGGGGCATGGTCATACATGGCGCTGTTGGCCAGCACGCTGACCGGCATGTCCAACTGGTCGAACAGGTCCAGCATCCGCCAGGCGCCGACGCGGTTGCCATAGTCGCGCCAGGCGTGGTTCAGAACATCGGGATGCGGCCCGCCGGGGGCCAGTTCCGCGCCAAGCCCCTCGCCAAACGCGAAATGTTCCAGGTTCAAGCCGATGTAGACCGCAAGCCGTTTGCCCTCGGGCCAGGAATAGTCGGCCCGCCGGGTGATCGGAACATAGTCGTAACGGTCATGGTCTTGCAGCATCGTCCGAAATCCATCTTTGCCGGGGTTGCCCGTTTCATCATCCGGTTTTTCGAACGCCCGGCACATTCTAACACCACAATCTGTCGCGTCCGGCTGCCCTGTCAATCGCGGGCCATGTTCAAACCGCGCCGCATCGGGCCATGTCGGGTGGCCTGCCTCAAGTCTGTGCAGGTGCGCCTATCTGGGCCAAGGGCCGAATCCTCTTCCCAAGGGGCAGGTCAAACCTTATCCTTTCGGTATTGGCAAAGACCTTTTCCCCCGGGGCATCATGTCTGCAAGTCGTCGTCTTTTCCTGGCCGCGCCGGCTTTGGTGCTGCTCCCGCGCCCGTTGTGGAGCGATAGTTCTGCCATCGGCACAACTGTCAGCCTCGCGGGCAAGGCCAGCCTCGCCCGGGTCAGCGCTGTGATGGACCTGCATCCCGCCGATCCGCTGATGGAGGGGGATACGGTCACCGTCGGGGCAAGCTCGACTGCGGTGCTGGAGCTTTTCACCGCAACCCTCATCAACCTTGGCCCCGAGGCGCGTTTGGTGCTGGACCGGTTCACCGCCGATCTGGGTGGGGTGATCACCATTGGCGGGCCGGTGGTGTTTGACCGGGCCGAGGACCTGCCGAAGCTGGACCTGACTGTGCAGAACGCCTTTGCGCAGATCGGGGTGAGGGGGACGCGCTTTTTCGCTGGGCCAAGCAAGGGGGTCTATGGGGTCTTCGTCGCGCGGGGTTCTGTCGACGTGACGGCGGGCGGCGCAACACGTCGGTTGGGACCGGGCGACGGGGTGGATATTGCCGCACCGGGCGCTGCGCCGAGTGCCGTCGCACACTGGAAAGCGCCCCGCATCGCGGCGGCCTTTGCCAGTGTCGGCCTTACACCGTAACGGTGTAAAGCTTCGTCAGGCCAAAGCTGCGGATCTCGGTTTCGCCCAAGGGCGTCAGGCCTTCAAGCCGTGCGGCCAGCGTGGGGCCGATGCAGATTTGCGTTCCGAAAAGCTTGTTGGCTTCTTGCAGGCGGGCGGCGAGGTTCACGGCGGGGCCATGCGCCGTATAGTCGATGCGGGTGCCAAAGCCCACGTCGCCCAGCACGGCGGGGCCGCATTCCAGCCCGATCCGGGTGCGGCCAAAGCCGCCGCGCTCGGTGCGGAAACGCTCGGTCGCGGCAATGATCTCTTTGGCGCAGGCCAGTGCCAATGCCTCGTGCCCCGGCTGGTCGAGAGGGGCGTTGAACAGGGCATGGATGGAATCGCCCACCAGCTTGTCGATCATCCCGCCATGCCGCAGAACGATGCCGCAGGTCAGAGTGAAATAGGCGTCAAGGGCTGCCACCATCTCGCGTGCGCCCATCTCGGCTGTGGCGACGCTGAAGCCCTCGATGTCGGTGAAGAAGGCCGTCACCTCGCGGGCGTCACCTTCTAGCCGCATCAGGTGGGGCTGGGCGGCAATGCGGGTGACAAGGGCGGGTGGCAGAAGCTGGCCCATGCGGGCCCGCAGCACGCGCTCGGCCCTTGCCGCATCGGCGGCACGGCCCGTGACTGCCTGCAGCATCACCAAGGCAACGGCCCCGGCAGGCAGCAAGGGGTCGATCAGCAAGCCGCCGGCCCGGAGAGCGGCGAAGGCGGCTGCGGCCCAAAGGATCGAGACGGCCCCGACGATCAGGGCTGCACGCGACGGGCTGATCTGCAACAACAGGGCAAGACCCAACAACCCGGTGAAGGCCACGAAGGCGGCCTCGGCCATTGCGGCCCAGAGGGGGCGCAGCGGCACGTTCGCGGCCTGCAGGGCGGTCACGGCGTCGGCCATGATCTGAACCGATGGCGTCACCGGGCTTGCCGCTGTCGGACGCAGGCCGCCGCGCTGCGGCAGGCTGGACCCGACAAGGATTACGGCGTTTTCGGGCACGATCACCGCTCCGGAAAGGACATCCCGGGCCGAAAACGTGCGGCCC
>CANBRQ010000177.1 GCA_947371955.1 Paracoccaceae bacterium
TCCTGCACAGGGTCAAAGCGCAAGACCTGTCGACCTTCCAGCCGGTAAACCCGCCCTTCCCCGCCTGACCGGCCTTAACCTGCAAGACCGGTGCGGATCATCCCGATACGCCCGCGCGCCCGTCCGGGGATAGCGCAGCAAGCCGCTGACGAAACAGGCAGCGTCGACCGCAGCGCCAAACAGTCAGTGCGGGCCGCCAAGCCGGATGGCATCCAAACAGTTCCTCGGCATAATCCTCCAGCGCGGTCTTGGCGCTCAAGATCATCGACAGGATATTGCCGTCAATGTCATAGACGATCACCCCGACCGAGGCGTCTAGGATCACCTGAACACCTTCCGGCCCGCTGCCCACCGCTGCGGACTTGGGACGCTTTGCGGTCAGCAGCCTCGTCCCAGCCGCCTCGCCGCAGCGCATCGCTTGCGCCTTTGCGGCCCGGTTCAACTCAGAGTACCAGCCGGCGTGCCCACATCGCCCGGCGCCACCGAGACCGATTTCAGCACGACAAAAACCTGCGTGCCCACATGCAGATCCAGCGCCCCGACCGACCGGCGGGTCACCCGGGCCAGCACCAGATCCTCGCCGACCCGCAGTTGCACGATGGCCCCCGGCCCCTCGCCCATCCGCAGGGCCGAGATCGTGGCGGGCAGGATGTTCAGCGCAGACAGCCCCGCGGGCCGCTGGCGTGACAGGATGATGTCCTGCGCCGCAATCCGAACCCGCACCGGCGCGCCCAACGCGCCTTGCACCCGTGGCAGCCAGATCGGCCCGGCAGAGGTCTCCAGCCGCGTCAGCCCATCGTCATCCTGCGCCGCAATCCGCGCCGCAATGACCGAACCCGCCTCGCGCACCCCCATCGCATTCACCACCGAGGGGTCGGAAAACACTTCGCCCACCGTGCCCTTGCGCAGCACGCGGCCCCCTTGCAGCAAGACCACCGCCCCCGCCAGCCGCGCAATTTCGGACACCGAATGGCTGACATACAGGATCGGCACCTTCGTGCTGTCGCGCAACTGTTCGATATAGGGCAGGATCTCGGCCTTGCGCGCATCGTCCAGCGCAGCCAAGGGTTCGTCCATCAGCAAGATCTGCGGGTTGGCCAACAACGCCCGACCAATCGCCACCCGCTGCCGCTCCCCCCCTGACAAGGTGCCCGGCCGCCGCGCCAACACGGGCCCCAAATCCAGCATCTCCACCACGCGGTCGAACGACACCTCTGCGCCCTTCGGTGCAAACCAGTGCCCATAAAGCAGGTTCTGCCGCACAGTCAGATGGGGAAACAGCCGTGCATCCTGAAACACATAGCCCACACGCCGCTTCTGCGGCGGCAGGTTGATGCCCGTCGCCGTGTCCAGCAGCACCTGCGCCCCATTGACGATCCGCCCCCGGTCCGGCCGCAACAACCCCGCCACCGCCTTCACGATCGTCGATTTCCCCGACCCTGACGGCCCGAACAACGCCGTCACGCCCGAGGGCACCTCGAACGCCGCCTCCAGCGCGAAGCCCGCGAACCGGTGCTGCACCTCCACCATCAGCGTCATGTCCCCGACACCCTGCGCGCGATGGCGCGGCTCACCCATTCCGACAGAACCAACGCCGCCATGGCGACAAAGACCGACACCAGCACCAGCCGGAACGCCTGAGGGTCCCCCCCCGGCACCTGCAGAAACGAATAAATCGCCGAGGGCAAGGTCTGCGTCTGTCCCGGAATGTTCGACACAAAGGTAATGGTCGCGCCAAACTCTCCCATCGCTTTCGCAAAAGCCAGCACCGCCCCCGCGATGATCCCTGGCAGTATCAGCGGCAAGGACACCGTCAGAAATACCCACAGAGGTGAGGCCCCAAGTGTGCTGGCCGCCTCCTCCAACCTGGGGTCCACCGCCTCGATGGAAAGCCTGATCGCCCGCACCATTAGCGGAAAGGCCATGACAGCCGCCGCCAGCACAGCACCCGTCCATTTGAACGCCAGCACAATGCCCACCATATCCAGATACTGCCCGACAAAGCCCTTCCGCCCGAAGGTCAGCAGCAGCAGATACCCCGTCACCACGGGCGGCAGGATCAACGGCAGATGCACCAGCCCGTTCAGCACCTGCTTGCCCCAGAACTCCCGCCGCGCCAGCACAAAGGCCACGTAAATCCCCAATGGCAGGCTCAACCCCGTGGCCCAAACCGAGACGCGCAGCGACAAAGCCACCGCGCTCCATTCATCAGGGGTAAACCAATCGGGCATCAGGCTCCTATTTCAGGACGATAAAGCCCTGCGCCGCAAAGATCGCCCCAGCCGCGTCGGATGACAAGTCATCCAGAAACGCCTGCGCTTCCGGCACCGTGCTGGAGGCCGTCACGGCAGCAGGATAAACGATCAGCTTGTGGCTGTCCTCCGGGAAGGTCCCCACCACCGCAACCTTGTCATCCGACACCGCATCAGAGCCGTAGACGATCCCGTAAGCCGCCTCACCCGTCTCCACCAACTTCAGCGCCGCCCGCACATTGTCCGCCTGCGCCACCGATGGCGACACGGCATCCCAGACACCCAGATGGGTCAGCGCCTCTTTGCCGTACTGCCCCGCCGGCACCGACTCCACCAAGCCCATCGCCAGCTTGCTGTCGCCCACCAGCCCGGCCAGATCAAAGCCCTTGGCAATTTCGACCTTGGCTGCCGCCTTGTCCGCCGCCACCAGAATAAGCGTGTTGCCCAGAATCGTCTTCCGGCTCTCGGCCTTGATCAACTTGGCATCCGCCAGCGTATCCATCCACTGCTTGGACGCCGAGATGAACAGATCCGCCGGTGCGCCCTCCTGGATCTGCTTGGCCAGCTTGGCCGAACTGTCATAGGAGATCACAACCCTGTTGCCCGTCGCCTTCTCCCAATCCCCCGCAATCGCATCCAGCGCGGTCTTCAGGCTCGACGCCGCAAACACCGTGATCTCGGCCGCCGAGGCAAATCCGGGCACAGCCAAAGCGGTGGACAGGGCAAGCGCGATCAGCGTGGCGCGGCGGGTCAGAAACGTCATGGCATCCTCCGAGACGATATGTTTCAGCGAACATATCATGCGGGAAACCCATCGGATGCAAGCGCTATTTCTGGCCAGACATATCCCCGTGCAACGCTAGGTCGCGGCGAAGGGTGACCAAGTGGCTAAGACGCTGACCAGCGCCAGAACCGCAACCGCCAGCCCGATCTCGCCCAGCGTGCCACGCCGCAACGCGTCCAGCGCCACCTCCCGCTCACTGCCCGAAAGCCGGGGCACATGGCGGTACCGGTTGCGCAAAGCCAGCCCCACCATGACCAGCACCGCTACAGACTTCACCAGCAGAAAGCCCAGATACCCCGCCGCCGGATCAAACCCACCGCGCGCGGTCAGGATCAGCGCAGCCTTCGCCACACCCGTGGCCAAGACCAGCGCCACCGCCAGATGCCCCCAGCGCGAGAAATACCGCAGCACCGGCGCACCCGCCTCGGTCAACCGCCCCGATGTCAGAAACGGCAAGACCACCGCCAACCCGCCCAGCCAGAACCCCGCCGCCAGCAGATGCAGCACCGACAGTCCCTGATGCACCAGACCAATCCAGCCGCCGGGCAGGACCGCATGCCCGGTCAGCCCCAGTGACCCAAGGTTCAGCCCCGCCGACAGCGCCAATCCCCTTGGCCTGTCCGCCAAACTCACCCCCAGCAGCACCACCGCCAAAGCCAGATGCAGAACCCAGACCTGCCCAAAGCGCGAGCCGGTCAGCAAAGCCGCCAGCACATCGGGATTGACCGCATCCCACGGCCCGCCGCCCGCCAAAGCCGCCTCGACCGCCAGCCAAGCCAGCGCAGCCAGCAGATTCACCCCCGCCGCAAACCGCCCCAACCGCACAGCCAAGGCCGAGGACGCCTGCAGCAGATCCGCCGGAAACGCCCCCGCCCGCAGCACAGCCGCCCCCCACAGCAGCATCGCCAGCGCGAACTGCAGGAAGCGGCACAGGATCAGCGCGGTCTCCACGGCCTACTTGACGCTAAAGCTGTAAGTGCCTTGCGATCTGTGGCCATCCTCCGACAGCGCGTGCCACTCCACCCTATAGACCCCAGCGCCCAAGGAACCGCGCGTGGGCACGGTCAAGGTCAACCCATCCTTGCTCAGGGCCGCCACCCCGATGGCCACCTCCGCGCCATCGGCCTTCAGTGTGATGCCGGTAAAGGCCAGCGTCACGGTTTCGGTAAAGGTCAGCGTCAGGGCAGGTGGCGCGGCAACCGAGGCGCCGTCAGCCGGCGTCTCCTTGACCAGACCGGCATGAGCAAAGACAGCGCCAGCCTGCAGCATCAGCGCAAGCGCAAGGACAAAGGTAAGTTTCATGAGGATCTCCTGACCGGTCGATGCCGGTCGTTCTGAACGGGACTTGACAGGAAAGGCGCAAAGGCGCGCCACGGGTCGTCAGTTCAGAACAGGCGGCGGCCCCCGGCTCCAATGCCCCAGCAGCAGGCGCATCCCCACCGGCGTCTCGCCCTCGGGCAAGACCACGACCAAGCGCCGCGCCAGCAGAACCGGCATCAGCGTCAGCGGGCCAACACCCAGCGCGGCCGTCCCACCCGGACAGACCGAGCAGAACGCGTCCGGACAAGGGGCCTTGTCGTTGGGGTGGCCGCAGAGTGCCGCCACCGGAATCCCGGCCGCCTGCAAGACCTGCAGGGCGCGCCCTGCCGCATCTGGCATGCGGTGCGCTAGGGCCGAGGATGCGAGTCCGAAGCAGACGAAAACCCTCAGCAACAGGCCCAGCACTCTGGATCGCAGCATCTTCATGATGTCTGCCTAGCACAACCACCCGGCCCGGCCAAGCGGACCGCCGGCCCGTAGGGTGGGGTTTAACCCCACCCTACCAGAGGTCGTGCACTTGAAAGGTCCGCGCCTGCGACCTCGGAACCGGGCAAAACCGTCAACGCTTCCTTAACCCAGCGGCCCGCATGTCGGTACAGATGCCATACGCATGCCATACGCCTGCGGTACACAAACCCGACGCCGTGTCAGCGCAGCAAGCCCAGCAAATCCGGCGAGGCCACGCCCGTCGCCTTCAACCCCTTGGAGGCCTGAAATCCCGCAATCGCCGCCGCCGTCTTTGGCCCGAACACCCCGTCGGTCGAGCCCGGATCATAGCCCAACCGCGTCAGCCGCTGTTGCAGAAACACCCGGTCCGCCTGCGTCAACCCATTGGAATCCGGCGGAAATCCCCCCGCCAGATCGCCCTTGCCGACAATCCTGTCCGACAAATGCCCCACCCCCACGATATACCGGTTCGAGGCATTATAGGCCCCCAGAACCAACCCATTGTGAAACAACAAGAATCCGGGACCAGACGAGGTCACCAGCCGTGCCCTGCCATGATCCGGCACCGCCTCCCCTGATCCCAGCACGACCCCCAGCTTGCGCCACTCCGCCACCGTCCTGATCTTGCCTGCGGATTTTCCGGCGGCCTTGCTCACGTGCACCTCCACCCCCCAGGGCTGGCCCTTCACCCATCCGGCAGACGCAAGATAATGTGCCGCGCTGCCCAAGGCGTCGCCCGGATCGTCGCTCCAGACATCCCGCCTGCTGTCGCCATTGAAGTCCACGGCATAAGACAAATAGGTGGTCGGAATGAACTGCGTATGCCCCATCGCCCCGGCCCAACCGCCCGTCATCTGATCAGGCGCCACATCGCCATGCGCCAGAATCTTCAGCGCCGCCATCAACTGCCCCTCGAAGAACGAGGCTCGCCGCCCTTCATAGGCCAAGGTGGAAAGCGCTGAAATCACAGGGACATTTCCCCGCTTGGTGCCGTAGAAACTCTCCACCCCCCAGATCGCCGCCACCACCCGCGCCTCGACCCCATAGCGCGCCTCGACCTGCCCCAAGAGCCGCGCCTTGGAGGACAGCACCTTGCGACCCGCAGCCACCCGCTCGTCCGACGCGGTAATCGCCAGGTAATCTTCCATGCCGTATATGGATTCCGCCTGAGAGCGATCTTTCTCGATCACCCCCGGCAGGAACCCCGCATGCCGAAACGCCGCATCAAATACCTTCGCCCCAATCCCCCGCTTCAAGGCGCGGGCGCGGAACCGTGCCACCCAGTCGTCATAGCCGCTGTTGGCCACAGCCGGAAAATCATCAGCCAAAGCCGGGGCGGCAAGCAGGGCCAGAAGACCGAAAATCGTTGTACGACGGGTGATTACGGGCAAATGCTGTCTCCTGAAATGGCGGCATGCTGCAACCTATCCCGGCCCGCGACCCAACCCAAGCCGAAAGACCAGCCCTCGCCGATCTTTGCCCACCGGCGCAGGCTTGCCCGTCGCCATCTCGTGAACCCCAAGGGGGATGCAAGCCGCCCGATCCGCGCCTATATTGATGTCATGACCCTGATCCGCGCCGCAGTCTTCGCCCCGCTCACCCTCTGCCTTGGCCTGACAGCCCAAGCGGCAGAGGTTCCCCTTGACCAACTGTCCAGCTATATCAACAGCTTGACCTCGGTCGAGGCGCGATTTACCCAAACCAATGCCGATGGCAGCACTGCCAAGGGCCGCATCATCCTGCAGCGCCCTGGTCGCGCGCGCTTCGAATATGACCCGCCGGACAAGAACCTTGTGCTGGCCTCGGGCCAGATGGTCGCGATCTTCGACGCCAAATCGAACCAGCCGCCCGAGCAGTACCCCCTGGCCCGCACCCCTCTGAACCTGATCCTGGGCGCCAACGTCAACCTTTCGGCCGCCAAGATGGTCGTGGATCACGGCGAGTTTGAAGGCGCCACCCACGTTCTGGCGCAAGACCCCAAACACCCGGACTACGGCACCATCGAACTGATCTTCAGCGAAGACCCGGTCGCCCTGACCCAATGGATCATCACCGACGACATCGGCAACCAGACCTCGGTCCTGCTGGAGGCGTTGCAGCCGGGGGGAACCTATCCCTCCAGCCTGTTTTCGATTGACCTTGAAACCAAGCGCCGCGTGAAGAACTAACGCAGGCAGGTGGCAAGCTGGGTATGGTACATCGACGCCCGCGTGCCGACGCGGGATGCCACGTCAATCAGCCAACCCTTTGATTTATAACTCTTATTTGAAAATCCGTTGCGGCCCTCGTGGTAGGCCAGATACTGGTTTTCAGCATCCCCCTTCGATAGGCCCAGCCGCTGCGTCGTGCCGTCAATATACCAGCCCATGAAATCGGTCGCATCGCGGATGTTGTCACGCCGCGCGCCCATGCGGTTCTGCTCTTTGCGGTAGTCGTCCCAAGTGCTGTCCAGCGCCTGCGCGTAGCCGTAGGCCGAGCTTTGGCGGCCCATCGGGATCACGCCCAGCGCATATTGATGCGGCGTGCGGGCATTGCCGATGAACTTGGATTCCTGATATAAAACAGCCATTTGCACGGAAATCGGTACGCCCCACTTGCGCTGGGTCGCTTTCATCGCCGCCAGATACTGCGGGCGTTGCTGGATGACGGAACAAGCGTCATCCATATGGCGCGGCGCTGAAAAGTTGCCGCCCCCACAAGAGGCCAGAAACAGCAACAGGATCGCCGCACGGAGAGTTCTGCTCATTCGCCCCTCATGCGTTCGTTTTGTTTTGGCGAAGGATAGGGGAAAAACGTCGCAGTTCCAATGGGCAAGCGCAGGCGTGCCGCGTGAATTCTTTACCTGTGATCGCGGCAACTCGGGCCGAAAACCGCCCAACGGTGGAACAAAGTCAAAAGATTGTTTCCGCTGACGCCGGGCAGATTGGTTTACAGCGCCGTTCTGCGGGATTAGAAACCCGAAATGGGGAGTTCGACATGATGCTCAGAACGGCGGCCAAGTACCACATCGGGCAAGTGCTGCGCCATCGCAAGCACCCCTTCCGCGGAGTGGTCTTCGACGTGGATGCAATGTTCTCCAACACCGAGGAATGGTACGAGAATATTCCAGAAGAGGCCCGCCCCTCCAAGGACCAGCCCTTCTATCATCTGCTGGCCGAGAATGATCAAAGCTACTATGTGGCCTATGTGTCAGAACAAAACCTCGTCCCGGACGAGACGGGCGAACCCGTAAGCCACCCAGATCTGCCCGACCTGTTCGGTGACTTCAAGGATGGCCGCTATCCGCTGCAGTTCCAGATGAATTGACGGCAGGACCTTCCGGCGCGCTTACCGATCAGTAACACCTTTGCACTACCCTGCCCGAAGCAGCAGCAGGGAGTGGTCCTATGAACCTCGAAACCGAACATCAGGGTGAGATCATCTTGATCCGCGTGATGGATGACCGGATTGACGCCGCCAGTGCCATCCAGTTCAAGGAGCGCATGCGCGAGATCGTTGCAACGCCCAGCACAAGGGTCGTGCTGGACATGTCAAGTGTCGGATTTCTCGACAGTTCCGGTCTTGGCGCCGTGGTCGCCGTGATGAAGGCCCTTGGCCCGATCCGCCGGTTGGAGCTTTCGGGCCTGACCCCCACCGTCGAGAAAGTCTTCCGTCTGACCCGCATGGATTCCGTCTTCATCATCCACAAATCCCTGCCCGAAGCGATGCGGCGTGCAGGCTGACACGACCATGGTAGGGATGCTTTCGCTGGACCCGCCCGATGGCGCCCGCATCGTCATTGATGCGACGATGCTGGATGTCCGGAAAGGCTTGCGCGACCTGATGCTCTGCCCGCTTGTGCACGACCTCAGCGCGGACTGCCTTGGCACAACGGAACTCGTGCTGGCAGAGGCGCTGAACAATGTCGTCGAACATGCCTATGCCCGCTACTCTGGCCAGATCGAGGTTGAGGTGCGGCGCGATCCTGATCAACTGCGCTTCCACATCGCCGACAAGGGCTT
>CANBRQ010000178.1 GCA_947371955.1 Paracoccaceae bacterium
TCCAGAATGGTGAAGTTCGACTTAAGCCCCACCAGTTCCGCGTGCCGCCGCAGGATCTTGACCGACAGCGAGTGGAAGGTGCCCATCCAGGCCATCCCCTCCGCCGTCTCGCCCAGGATGCGCCCCACCCGCAGCTTCATCTCGCGCGCGGCCTTGTTGGTGAAGGTTACAGACAAGACCTCATTCGGCCTTGCCTTGCCCATCGCCAGCAAATGCACGATCCGCGCAATCAGCGCCTTGGTCTTGCCCGTGCCAGCGCCCGCCAGCATCAGCACCGGCCCGTCCAAAGCCTCAACCGCTTCGCGCTGTGCAGGGTTCAAGTCGTCCAGATAGGGCGCAGGCCGTGCGGCAAGCGCGCGGCGCGATAAAGGTATCGCGTCGGGGGGAATAACTTCCGAGGGGGCAGACTCGCTCATGCGCGCCAGCCTAACCCGACTGGGGCAGGATGGGAAGCGCTGTTCTTATTCTGTTCCTCCGGGGCCACAAAGAAGGGTACAAATCCGCCCGCCCACCGCAAGATAGCCTATTGCCCCAAGGCCTTGGCCTTCGCCGTGGCCGCCGCCAAAGCGTCTGAAATCGCCCGCGAAAGTCCCGGCTCTGCGGCATCCAGACCCGCAGCCGTCACCCCCTTGTAGCCGCGATAGACATCAAGGATCGCGCCGACCTCGCCCATCTTGCCCTCCAGAAACGGGGCCGAGCCGCAGATCACCGCCTCCACCGCAGCCCTTGCCACCCTGTCAGGCAAGCCCCACGCCAAGGCATCGCGCAGCATCGCCTGCGCCATCAAGGCCGGATAGGCCGAGCCCGAGCCGGACAATGCCGCCAGATAATCCAGTTGATCCTCATCCGCGACCCGGTCCTGCCCGCCAATCGACGCCAATACCCGCCCCACCAGCGCCGCATCCTCGGCCCCAACCTCCCCGACCCAAGGCGTATAAGACCGCCCGACCGGGGCCGCGCCATTCGGCATCGCCCGCACGATCCGCGCCGCAGGGTAAAGCCTGCGCAGCTTCTCCAGCGTCCACATCGTCATGAAGGAGATCACCAAGCGGTCACCCGGATCAAAGCCTGGAACCGGGAAATCCTCGGGCCGCACGGTGATCAGGATCACCTCTGCCGCAGACACCGCCGCCGCATCGCCCCAGACGACCCCTGCCCCATAGGCCGCACGGCTGGCCCGTCGATTGGACAGCACCAGATCACTCTCCGCCCAGCCTTGCGCGATCAGCCGCAGACCCAAGGCCTGCCCGACCCAGCCCGTCGCCCCCAGAATGCCAAGTTTCATCATATCCCCCCGTTTGCCCGAAGCTTCCCGCAGCACAGCCACAGGCGCAAGCTCACCGGGTCGGATATTGCTCGCTCATGCCATCGGTATAGCGGCCAAACAAACGGGCAAACGTCACGATGTCCTTCTCGGACCAGGTCGAGAACAGCTTCATCGTCCGCGCCCATTTCGCCCGCATGAACCCGTCCATCAGCCCCCAGGCCGCCTCGGTCGGCACCAGAACCGACCGGCGGCCGTCTTCCTGACTGACGGCACGGGTCAACAAGCCCCGCTCCACCAGATCCGCCGCAATCCGGCTGGCGCGTGACGGGTCCAGCGCCATCTCATCGGCCAGCAAACCCACCGTCGCCTCCTGCGCGGGGCGACCATAGCCGCCCTTGATCCGCAAAATCGCCGACAAAGCGTGAAACTGCGTCGCCTCCAGCCCCGCGCCCAGTTCCTCCATCAGGCTTTGCGGCACATCGCCCTTCATCACCCGGCGGACATAGTGGAAATGGTCGGCATCCAGCGACAGCAGGGCAATCGCCGCATCCTCGGCAAAGCCCGCCGCTTCCAGCGAGGCTTTCACCCGTTCATGCGGGCGCTGCGGCAATGTATCGGTTGGTTTCTGGCTCATGATCTTGACTAAAGACGGTTGCGTGCTTCTGTCAAGTATGTGACCTCAGCAATCATGTGCTGTTGACATATAACGGCACCTCCCCTAACCATGAATTCTGCGAACAGGAGAGACCCATGAGCCAAGCCCCTTCCGGAGCCCGACCGAACGACGCCCCCCACGAGACCGGATCGCTGCGGCTGGTCATCCTGTCCATCGGCCTATTGCTGTTGCTGGCAGCCTTGGACCAAAGCATAGTCTCGACTGCTTTGCCGACGATTGTGTCGGACCTTGGCGGTCTGGACCACCTGTCCTGGGTGGTGACGGCCTATATCCTGACGTCCACCATCGTCGCCCCCCTCTACGGCAAACTGGGCGACCTGTACGGCCGCCGCATCACGGTCTTCGCCTGCGTGGCGATCTTCATCGCAGGCTCGCTTCTGTGCGGGATTGCCACGTCCATGACCTTCCTGATCATCTCCCGCGCCATTCAGGGCCTCGGCGGTGGTGGCCTCTTCGTGCTGGCTCTGTCGGTGGTGGGCGACGTGGTGCCCCCGCGTGAACGTGGCAAGATCCAAGGCGTCTTCGCCGCCGTCTTCTCGACCTCTTCGGTCCTTGGCCCCTTGGCCGGTGGCTGGCTGTCCGAGAATGCCAACTGGCACTGGATTTTCTTCATCAACATCCCGCTTGGCCTGATCGCCCTTGTCGGCTTTGCCTTCAGTTTCAAGGCCCGCCCCTCGCGCACTGATCACCAGATTGACTGGTGGGGCGCCCTAACCCTGACCCTCGGCCTCGGCGCGCTGACGCTGCTGACCAGCCTTGGCGGGCGCAGTTTTGACTGGACCTCCTCCAGCGCAGTCGGTCTGGCGGCGCTGACGATCGTCTCGCTGATTGCCTTCGTGCTGATCGAGCGCAAGGCGGCAGAGCCGATCCTGCCGATGTGGCTGTTTGGCATGAATGTGTTCCGGGTCACATCGATCCTTGGCTTCGTGGTAGGCGCTGCCCTGTTCGGTGCCATCACCTTCCTGCCGCTTTACCTGCAAATCGCCAAAGGGGCGTCGCCGACCGGATCGGGCCTGCAACTGATCCCCCTGACCATGGGCATCGTCACCGCCTCGACCCTTGCGGGCCGCTACATGGGCAAGACCGGCAAGTACAAGATCCTGCCGATCATTGGCGCAAGCCTTCTGTCGGTTGGCATGCTGGCCCTGACCCAGTTGCAGCGCGACACCGGGATCTGGCCGTTCAGCATCGTGCTGGTCATGGTGGGCCTTGGCATGGGCTGCATCTTCCCGGTGGTGACCACCGCCGTCCAGAACGCCGTGCCGCGCCAAACGCTGGGCACCGCCACTGCCGCAGGGATCCTGCTGCGCCAATGCGGCGGGGCACTGGGTGTGGCCTTCTTCGGCGCGCTCTTCTCAGCCCGCCTGATGGCCGGCCTTGGTGATGCCTCGGCCCTGCCCGGCGGGGCGGCCCAGCTTGGGCCAAAGACGATGGCCGCCCTCTCGACCGAAATGCAGGCCACCGTTGCCGCCGCCGTCATCAACGCCATCCACCCGATCTACTGGATCGCGGCGGCAGGCGGCGTGATCGCCTTGGCCTTCGCCTTCATCCTGCAGGAAATCCCGCTGGTCAACCGAATGGTCCCCAAGGCCGAGTGACCCAAGGCTCGGCGGCCCCCAAGGCCGCCGGGTGCGAACCTGCCGAGGAAGGGTGTTTCCGGCGGGAACAGACTCCGCACAGGGTCTGCGCTTGCTCTGAACCCGCCATGAAACCGCATATTTCCAGCCCAATCGGCAGGCATCTGCGGCGGCACTGCGGAAATCTTGCGCGAAAGCCGCCAAGCCCCCCTTGCGCCGCACCGCAGCGCTCCTAGGATGCAGCTTTAAACCTGCGACAATCCCCCGCAGGGACCAAGGGGCTGACATGACCGAATTCAAGAAAATCCTGATCGCCAACCGCGGCGAGATCGCCATCCGCGTGATGCGCGCCGCCAACGAGTTGGGCAAGAAGACGGTCGCCGTCTATGCCGAGGAAGACAAACTCTCGCTCCACCGCTTCAAGGCTGACGAGGCTTACCTCATCGGCGAAGGCCTGTCGCCCGTTGGTGCCTACCTATCCATTGCCGAGATCATCCGCGTCGCCAAAGACTCCGGCGCCGACGCCATCCACCCCGGCTATGGCCTCCTATCGGAAAACCCCGACCTCGTGGATGCCTGCGACCAAAACGGCATCACCTTCATCGGCCCCAAAGCTGAAACCATGCGTGCCTTGGGCGACAAAGCCTCTGCCCGCCGGGTGGCCATGGCCGCAGGCGTGCCGGTGATCCCCGCCACCGAAGTGCTGGGCAACGACTTCACCGCCATCAAGGCCGAAGCCGCCACCGTCGGCTACCCCTTGATGCTCAAAGCCTCATGGGGCGGCGGCGGTCGCGGCATGCGCCCGATCAACAACCCCGAGGAACTCGAAGCCAAGGTTCTGGAGGGTCGCCGCGAGGCCGCCGCCGCCTTCGGCAACGACGAGGGCTATCTGGAAAAGATGATCCTCCGCGCCCGCCACGTGGAAGTGCAGATCCTCGGCGACAAGCACGGCGAGATCTATCACCTCTACGAACGCGATTGCACCGTTCAGCGCCGCAACCAGAAGGTCGTCGAGCGCGCCCCCGCCCCCTACCTGACCGAGGCGCAACGCGCCGAAGTCTGCGACCTTGGCCGCCGCATCTGCGCCCATGTCGGCTACGAATGCGCCGGCACCGTCGAATTCCTGATGGATATGAACACCGACAAGTTCTACTTCATCGAGGTCAACCCCCGCGTTCAGGTCGAACACACCGTCACCGAACAGGTCACCGGCATCGACATCGTTCAAGCGCAAATCCTGATCGCCGAAGGCAAGACCCTCGCCAAAGCCACCGGTGTGCCAAGCCAAGCCGAGGTCCGCCTCAACGGCCACGCCCTGCAATGCCGCGTGACGACCGAAGACCCGCAGAACAACTTCATCCCCGACTACGGCCGCCTGACCGCCTACCGTTCGGCAACCGGCAACGGCATCCGCCTAGACGGTGGCACCGCCTACGCAGGCTCCGTCATCACCCGCTACTACGACTCCCTCCTCGTGAAGGTCACCGCCTGGGCCCAAACCCCGCAAGCCGCCATCACCCGCATGGACCGCGCCCTGTCCGAATTCCGCATCCGCGGCGTCTCGACCAATATCGAGTTCGTCATCAACCTCCTCAAACACCCGACCTTCCTCGACTACTCCTACACCACAAAATTCATCGACACGACGCCCGAGCTTTTCACCTTCAAGAAACGCCAGGACCGCGCCACGAAGATCCTGACCTACATCGCCGACATCACGGTGAACGGTCACCCCGAAACCGCCGGCCGCAACAAACCCCACGCCGAGGCCCGCAAAGCCCGCGCCCCCAAACCGCGCGTCGGCGCCGAGGCCCTGATGGGCACCCGCAACCTGCTGGAACAAAAAGGCCCGCAGGCGGTTGCGGACTGGATGCTGAAGCAGAAGAAGGTCCTGATCACCGACACCACCATGCGTGACGGCCACCAATCTTTGCTGGCCACCCGCATGCGCTCCTTCGACATGATCAAGGTCGCCCCCGCCTACGCCGCCAACCTCAGCCAATTGTTCTCGGTCGAATGCTGGGGCGGCGCCACCTTCGACGTCGCCTACCGCTTCCTGCAAGAATGCCCATGGCAACGCCTGCGCGACCTGCGCGAGCATATGCCGAACCTGATGACCCAGATGCTGCTGCGCGCCTCCAACGGCGTCGGCTACACCAACTACCCTGACAACGTCGTGCAAGGCTTCGTCGCCCAAGCCGCCAAATCCGGCGTCGATGTCTTCCGCGTCTTCGACTCCCTCAACTGGGTCGAAAACATGCGCGTCGCAATGGACGCAGTCTTGGAGGCCAACAAGGTCTGCGAAGGCACGCTCTGCTACACCGGCGACATGCTCGACCCCAACCGGGCCAAGTACAACCTGAAATACTACGTCGACCTCGCCAAGCAGCTCAAAGCCGCAGGTGCCCACGTCTTGGGCCTCAAAGACATGGCCGGCCTCCTTAAGCCCGCCGCCGCCCGCCAACTGGTGAAAACCCTGAAACAGGAAGTCGGCCTCCCCGTCCACTTCCACACCCATGACACGTCCGGCGCCGCCGCAGCCACCATCCTCGCCGCCTGCGACGCGGGCGTTGACGCGGTCGACGCCGCGATGGACGCCTTCAGTGGCGGCACATCACAACCCTGCCTCGGCTCCATCGTGGAAGCCCTGCGCCACACCGACCGCGACACCGGCCTTGATATCGCGGCCATCCGCGAAATCTCCAACTACTGGGAGGCGGTGCGCGGCCAATATGCCGCCTTCGAATCCGGCCTGCCCGCCCCGGCGTCCGAAGTCTACCTGCATGAAATGCCCGGCGGCCAGTTCACCAACCTGAAGGCACAGGCCCGCAGCTTGGGCCTCGAAGAACGCTGGCACGAGGTCGCCCAAGCCTATGCCGATGCCAACCAGATGTTCGGCGACATCGTCAAGGTGACCCCTTCGTCCAAGGTGGTCGGCGACATGGCCCTGATGATGGTGGCGCAGGGCCTGAACCGCAAACAGGTCGAAGACCCCGCCGTGGACGTCTCCTTCCCCGAATCGGTCGTCGACATGCTGAAGGGCAACATCGGCCAACCGCATGGCGGCTGGCCCGAAGGCATCCAGAAGAAAGTCCTGAAAGGCGAAGCCCCCCTGACCACCCGCCCCGGCGCCTCGCTGCCCCCGGTCGATGTCGAAGCGACCCGCGCCAAGCTGGAACGCGACCTCGACGGCTACAAGCTGGATGACGAGGACATCAACGGCTACCTGATGTATCCGAAGGTCTTCCTCGACTACCTCGCCCGTCACCGCGCCTATGGCCCGGTGCGCGTGCTGCCGACCAAGACCTTCTTCTACGGCATGGAGGCGGGCGAAGAGATCAGCGCCGAGATTGACCCCGGCAAGACCCTGGAAATCCGCCTGCAAGCGGTGGGCGAGACCACCGAGGAGGGCGACGTGCGCGTGTTCTTCGAACTCAACGGCCAGCCCCGCGTGATCCGCGTGCCGAACCGCGCGATCAAGGGCAAGACGGCGGCCAAGCCCAAGGCGCAAGAGGGCAACCCGGCCCATGTTGGCGCCCCAATGCCCGGCTCGATTGCATCGATTGGCGTGACGGCCGGCCAAAAGGTCAACGCGGGCGATCTGATGCTGACGATCGAGGCGATGAAGATGGAAACCGGCATCCATGCCGAACGGGCCGGCACCGTGAAGGCGGTCTATGTCCACGCAGGCAGCCAGATCGAAGCGAAGGACCTGCTGGTCGAGTTCGAATGACCCCAGGGACAAGGTAGGATGGGCCATGGGCCCATCTTCGCCAAGCATGGGCCCATGGCCCATCCTACCCAAAACGCGCCCCCTGCGGGCGCGTTTTTCATGGGCGGACGGCTCCAGCGGGCGTTGCGTTAATCCCGCGACCACCGTCCCGGATGTCGGTACAGATGCCATACGGATGCCCGACGGAAGTCCGACACCAAACCGACAGTCCCAACGCCCCGATTTTCCACGTTAACCAAGGAAAAACAGACGATTCGCCGCAAGACCCAAAGTGTAGGTCGGGGCGTGCCCCGACTCTCCCCCGCCCCAAAACGAAAAAGGCCGCCGTGGTTTCCCCACGACGGCCCTTCTAGTCTGATCGTCAGATCAAGCCGGGATGGTGCCAGCTTTTTGCGCAGCAGCCAGCTCGTCGGCCGACAGTTGGCCGTCAGCGTTGGTGTCAGCTGCCTTGAACACGTCAGCGGTCAGGGCCGGGAAAGCTGCGGTCAGCTCTTCCAGCGAGTAAGTGCCATTGCCATCGGTGTCCTTGATTTCGGTCGCGGCAATCGCGGAAACCGAGGTCAGAGCAAACAGGGCAGCAGCCGCCAGAACGGTGTATTTCATCGTCATTCTCCAAGAAAAGGGCTCATCGTGAACCCAATAGAAGGTCATTGCCTTCCCGGCGCACCATATTGATTCCGTTCAGATATTCCAGAGCCGCCAGCCTTGAAAGCGCTGCCCTCACACCGAAGTTACTGCCCCTGCAAACCCAATTGACGCGGTGCAGCATTGGGTCTTTGAAGGTTGGTTGACCTGCACTCGCCCACCTGCCAGCCGCGCACAATCTCGATGAAAATCCCCCATCCCATCACTTTCCCTCTTGCAGCCCAACGCGCCCTTGCCTAGATACCCGGCCATCGACGGAGTGCGGGCGTAGCTCAGGGGTAGAGCATAACCTTGCCAAGGTTAGGGTCGAGGGTTCGAATCCCTTCGCCCGCTCCAGTCGCTGGCTTAAACGGCACCTTCGGGTGCCGTTTTGCGTTTGAACACCCCGCGCTGCCACAGTTCCAGCACCACAAGGTTCAGCGTCCAGGACCCCCATGCGGTGACGTCATAGGTCTCCGACGGCGTCCAGCCCGACGCCATGAGCGGCATCATGATCAGCCGCAGGGTCACGGCGGAAAAGGTCAGCGCGATGGAGCGTTCCATCCACCACCGGTGGCGGTCCAGATCTCCCTGAACCGCAAGCCATATGCCCCGCGCCGTGGCGCCCATCCAGACAACGGCCAAGGTCATGAAGCCCGCCCGCGCAAATTCCGAGGCGATAGACGTCGGCGCCAGCGTCAATCCCGCCATCCCCGCCGTCAGAACCGCCACCCCGTAAAGCCGCCCCGACCAGCGATGCAGGACCGGAAACCGCCCCCGCAGACCGGTCGACAACTGCACCGTCGCCAAGGCCAGCGCCAGCGGCCCGCCCAGAATATGACCCCACAGCCGCCACGGCGCTTCGATCACAAAATGCGCCATGCCGGGCATCGCCATCTCAAACGGCAAGAAAAGCACCC
>CANBRQ010000179.1 GCA_947371955.1 Paracoccaceae bacterium
GATAAACGCTGTTGAGGCGCTGCCGGATGACCCCGCCAAAGTCTTCCTCGCCATCGGTCGCCAGAACCTTGAGGTATTTGCCGTAAAACCCCAGCATCATTACCTTTTGCGCCTTGTCGATACGCCCGCATGCCTGCCGCTGCCAAAGGCCTGCGCGATCATATCGCGCGGCCCCTTCAGCCTTGAGGGCGACCTTGCTCTGCTCCGATCCCACCACATCACGCACATCGTCGCCAAAAACGCTGGAGGATCGGGCGCCCGCGCCAAGCTGGACGCCGCCCGTTCGCTGGACTTGCCGGTGATCCTGATTGACCGGCCCTTTGTGCCGAACCGGCCCAAGGTCGAAACCGTGGCTGAGGTTCTTGCTTGGCTTCATCCCGCAAACCGAGGCGTGTAAACGAAATTCCCCACCCGCCGCGTGGCCGAATTGCCAAGGATCACCACCGTCCGCATATCTGCCATCTCTGGCCTGGCCTCACCCAAAGTCACGGTCAGCAAAGCCTGCTCGGGTGTAGACACTGCGCGAGCAAAGGAAATAAGCCTATTATCCCCGCAGCTTGCCCGCAAAACCTCCAGCGTCTTCTCAAACCCCTGCGGCCTGCTGGCCGAACGGGGATTGTAGAAGGCCATCGCCAGATCCGCCTCTGCCGCCAGCCTGAGCCGCCGTTCAATCAGCGCCCAAGGCTTGAGGTTGTCCGATAGGTTGATGCAGGCAAAGTCATGCCCCAAAGGGGCGCCCAAGGCCGCCGCCGCCGCAAGCATCGCGGTGATGCCGGGCAGAACCGAGATCGGCAGTGCCTGCGCTTCCGGCCATCCCTCCAACGCCTCGAACACTGCCGAGGCCATGGCGAAGACGCCAGGATCACCTGAAGACACGACCACAACCCTTTGACCCTGCAAGGCCATTTCCAAAGCATGCCGCGCGCGGTCCAGTTCCACCCGGTTGTCGGACGGGTGCAGGGTCAACCCCGGACGGGCCGCAATTCGGGCGACGTAGGGGATGTAGCCCACCACATCCGTCGCCTGCTCCAGCGCCGCCGTCACCTCGGGCGTCACCATGGCTTCGGCGCCCGGTCCAAGGCCAACGATGTCCAGCCGCCCCGTCATTCCGGCACCTCGGGGCGGCGGCCGTGGCCATGGACCAGCACGATGGCGAAGTAGGGGCAATCGGCGGCATCGGCCTCGGCCAGCCGTTGGATGCGCTGGTTGGGCATGGTGCCGGCCTCAACCAGCCAAGCGGCGTCAAGCCGGCCCGAGGCGTCCAGCGCGCGCCTAATCTTGGGCAGGTTGCGGCCGGTTTTCATCACCACCAGCGCATCGGCCTGCCCCATGAAACGGGTCAGGTCCTCTTCCGGCAGCGTGCCCATCAGCACGGTCATCACATCATCGCCCCAGGTGATGGGGGTGCCGGTGGCCGTCCAACAGCCTGACATGCCGGTGATGCCGGGGATGATCTCCATCTCAACAACACCAGCCAAACGGCTGTAAAGATGCATGAAAGAGCCATAGAAGAAGGGATCGCCCTCGCACAGCACCACCACGTCCGAAGTCTGCGCCACCGCCTTCAACCGCGCCGCCCAATCGTCATAGAAATGCGCGAGCGCGTCGTTGTAGTCCGGCCCGTCGAAGGGCAGTTCGGTGGTGACGGGGTATTCCATCGCATGCTCGACAGCATCCGCCCGCAACAACCCGTTCACGATGCGCCGCGCCTGCCCCGCCCGGCCCGCCTTGCGGAAATAGGCGACTTGAGTTGCCGAAGTCACCGCCCGATGCGCCCGCAGGCTCATCAGGTCGGGGTCTCCGGGGCCGAGGCCGGTGCAGATGATCTTCCCTTTGAACTGACCCATGCTACTCCTTCCGGCTCGCCAAGGCATTCACCGCAGCCACTGTAATCGCTGACCCTCCCAAGCGCCCTTCCACGACCACCGCAGGCACCGGAGCCGCCGCGATCAGCGCCGCCTTGCTTTCCGCAGCGCCGACAAACCCCACCGGGCAGCCGATGATGGCGGCAGGGCGTGGGCAAGATTCGTCCTCCAGCATATTGAGAAGATGGAACAAAGCGGTCGGCGCGTTGCCAATCGCCACCACGGCGCACGCAAGATACGGCCGCCACAGTTCCAAAGCCGCCGCGGACCTTGTGTTCGACATCTCCGCCGCCATGCCGGGCACGCGCGGATCGTTCAGTGTGCAGATCACGTCGTTTTTGGCGGGTAGCCTTGTCCGGGTGATGCCTTCGGACACCATGCGCGCGTCACACAGGATCGGCGCTCCGGCCTCCAGCGCCGCCCTTGCGGCATTCGCCATGCCGGGGGTGAAGCGGACGAACTTCTCAAGCCCGACCATGCCCGCCGCGTGGATCATGCGGACGACGACCACCTCTTCCTCGGGCGAGAAGCAGCGCAGGTCGGCTTCGGCCCGGATCATGGCGAAGCTTTGCAGATAGATCGCAGCCCCGTTGGTTTCGTAAAGATACGGCATTTACAAGGCCTTGCGAAGGGTTTCAGAGGTGATGTCCTGGGCTGCCAGCACAGGCCCCAGCCCGCCCGCCTTGGCATGAGGCAGGATCATGAAGCCGTGCCGCGTGGCCGACAGCGTCAGGTCCGCAGCACCGGGATGCGCGCAGCCCTTGCCACAGCCCGAGACATGCAGCAGCTTGCCCTTCGGGACATCGGCGGCCAGACGGCGCGCAAGGCTCCGCGTCTCCTGCAGGGCTTGCGGGCAACCGGGGGCTCCGCTGCAGGCCAGCACGCGCAGGCGGGGGTCTTGGGTCTCGGTGATGAGCGCGAGATGGGTTGGGAGTTGCACCCCTTGCAACAGAAGCATGCGCCATGGTGTGACGCGGACGGACGCCGCCAAGCCGGCAATCTCGGCCAGCACCTCGGCCCGCAGGATGCCGAATTCAAGGCCGACCAAGGCGCCCTCCGGCACCGCGCCGGGAGCTCTGGTGGTGTTGAGGGTAGGCGTCTGCGCGGTATCAAACGGCATGTCGGTCTTGGGATGGGCTGCCATCCGGCCCCTGCCCTCTTTGACGCCGCCGGAGGCCACGAACCATTCGGCCATCCGCATCGCCTGCGGCACCGCGTCCTTGACCGTCACCACCTGCCCGCCCATGGCACCATCGGCCCGCAGGATCAAACCGCCCGACTTCGCACGTTCGATCCGGATGTCTGCCGAGGTATCGGCCAGCACCCGCTCTGCCCCGGTGTCCAGCGCAAAGCCGAATTTGCCGGGCAGATCAGGGCCCTGCAGCAGCGCTGCATACAGCGTCGCGGCAAGGGTCTCGGTCTCCTCACCGCTCCAGAACGGGTTCAGCACGACGTTGCGGTGGCTTTCCGTCTGGGCGTCGGGGTCGATCAGTCCAAGGGCGTCAAGGGCGGCAATCAGGGGCGCGTGGCTTTGCGATGTGACGCCGCGCAATTGCAGATTCGCCCGCGCGGTCAGTTCGATGATGCCGTTGCCATGGGTTAGCGCGGCCTCGGCGATGCCCTTCAGCTGGGCTGCGGTCAAATGTGCCATGCGCGGCCGGATCCGCAGCACCAGACCGTCGCCGGATTCCATGGGCCGCAGGGCGCCGGGGCACCAGCCTTTTATGGAATGTTCAGCCATGTCGCGCCTCCAGTTCCATGGCGATGGAGTTGCGCCGGGTCAGCCAAAGGCCCGCCTCGCGCAGACGCAGGAACGTGTCCTGCATCGCGGCCAGTGCTTGCGGATTTTCACGGCCCAGGAAATCCCGCAAATCGTCGCGGCCAAGTGTGGCATCATGGTAAAGGTCGAACAGATGGGGCGGAACAACTTCGGCCAGATGGGCGAAGGCGGCCATATGGTCGAGCGTGGCTGCGATCTCGGCAGCCCCCCGGAAGCCATGGCGCATCATGCCATCGGCCCAAGCCGGGTTGGCAGCCCGCGCGCGGACGACGCGGGCGATTTCTTCGCCAAGAGTGCGGGCGTGCGGGGTGTCGGGGCGGGTGGCATCCAGATGGTAAAGGGTGGGCTTCTTGGCCCCAAGCCTGGCCATTGCGGCGGCGAACCCGGCCTCGTGGGCGGCATAGTCTTGGGCGACCAGTACATCTGTCTCGGCGAGGTCCTGAGAGTGGATGAAGCTGTCGGCCCCGTGCAGGCGCGCTTCAAGGGCGGCACGATCCTCGCGGCTTTCGCCGTCGATGCCGATGGCCCAGCTTGACGCTTGCAGCCAGGCTTCTCCGGCAGCCGTGCGGGCCTCATCCGAGAAGTCATCGGTGCCCATGCCAAGGCCATAGCGGCCCGGTTCGGGGGCGAAGACGCGCGGGGTGGCGGTGATGTAGGGGTTATCCTCGGGCGCTTCCTCGCGCTGGCCAAGCGCTGCGGCGCCGGTCTCGAAGAGTTGCGCAAGGCCGGGGAAGATGTCGCGGAACAGGCCCGAGACGCGCAGGGTGACGTCGATCCGGGGGCGGTTCAGCAGGGCAAGCGGGGTGATTTCCACGCCCGAGACGCGGGCGGAATTGTCATCCCACAGGGGGGCCAGGCCTGCAAGGTGCAGGGCCATGGCGAAGTCTTCCCCGGCGGTGCGCATGGTGGCAGAGCCCCACAGGTCAACCACAAGGCCCTTGGGGTAATCGCCATTGTCCTGCAGGTGGCGGCGGATCAGTTCCTCGGCCAGCTTGACGCCTTGAGCATGGGCGGCGCGCGAGGGCACGGCGCGGGGGTCGACGGAATAGAGGTTGCGGCCAGTGGGCAGCACATCCGAACGGCCCCGGTTGGGGGAGCCTGCGGGGCCGGGGCTGACGCGCTTGCCGTCAAGGGCCGTGAGAAGCCCAAGGCGTTCGGCCTCGCCCTGCGGGCCTCGGCCGTAGATGTGCAGGCCCTCGCAGTACTGGCTTTCCTTGATGTCGCAGACGAAGCGGTCAATGCGGGTGATGGCCTCGGCGGGGGAGGCGTTGGGCGGGATGGCAAGGTCAGCTTCAACGCCCTGCGCCTGCGCCTCCTCGCGGATGGCCCGGATCAGGCGGTCGCGGCGGGCGGGGTCGATGCCATCGGCGGTGGAATATTCATCCAGCAGGCGTTCGAGACGGGAAAGAGCTTCGGGGATTCCCGCTTCCGCGAGCGGCGGGGGCATGTGGCCAAGGGTGACGGCCCCGATGCGGCGCTTGGCCTGAGCGGCCTCGCCGGGGTCATTGACGATGAAAGGGTAGATCACCGGCAAGGGGCCGATCAGAGCCTCGGGCCAGCAGGTGGCGGAGAGAGCGACCGATTTGCCGGGCAGCCACTCCAGCGTGCCATGCGCGCCCATGTGGATCATGGCGTGGATGCCTTGGGCGCGCAGCCAGAGATAGAAGGCCACATAGGCATGGCGCGGGGTGGCGGAAAGGTCATGGTATTCGGCGTCGCGCTGGGTGACGCGGCCACGCTCTGGTTGCAGGGCGATCAGGGTATTGTGCCGAGTGGTGCAGGGGAAATGGAAAGCGTTGTCTTTGACCGAAGGGTCGTCTTCGGGCGGGCCCCAGACTTGAAGAGCGGTGCGAAGATCGTCGGGCAGGGTATTGAGAGCGTTCAGGTATTCGGAAACTGGCCACAGGGCGGCCTCGTGCTGAAGCACATCGGCCGGAAGGGCGCTGGCGCGGGTGGCATAGCCTGCGGCTGCAAGGTCGGACAGCAGCGCCTCGGTCGAGGCAAGGGCATCGAGGCCGACGGCATGGGCCATCTGATGGGCGCGGCCCGGATAGGTGGACAGGATCACGGCCAGTTTGCGGTGGGCCACTGGCGAGGTGGCAAGCTGGCGCCAAGCCTTGACCTTCTGGACGACGGCGGCGATCCGATCCGCGTCGGCCCGATGCGCGAAGCGCGAGAATTGCAGATCAGGGTCGCGCTTGCCCGGAGATTTGAAGCTGACCACGCCGGCCAGAAGCCGCCCGTCCACCTCTGGCAGCACGACATGCATGGCGAGGTCAGAGGGCGACAGGCCCCGGACCGAGGTGGCCCAGTCCTTGCGCCGGGCGGTCGACAAAGCCACCTGAAACACCGGGCAACCGACATCGAGGGGCGAGGTGCCGTCGGGACCCTTGGCCGAGAAGGCAGTGGCGTTGATTACGGCAATGGGTTGGGCGTCGCGCAGTGCCTTGGCGACCCAATCGGCAGCGGGGCCCTTCAAGGACGGGGCAAAAAGGCCAAAGGCGGGCAATCCCGCCTCTTGCAGGGCAAGGATCAGCGCATCAATCGGCGCGGTATCGGCTGCAGTGAGGTAGGACCGGTAAAAGACCACCACCACCGCCCCGGGTGAAAAGTCCGCTACAACCCCCTGCCCCGGTTGGTAAAACCCGGCATCCGGCACCCGCTTGTCGCCCAGCACGGGTCCTGCATAAAGCCCCGCTGCCAAGGACAGTTGCGCCAAAGCCGCTTGGGCCGCCACCGCTCCGCCCGCATCGCACAATGCCTGCAGCCGGCGCAGGGTCGAGACCGGCAAAGTCGAAATCTCATCCAGCCGGTCATCCTGACGCCCATCGGCGGGCAGCACGGCCAGCGCAATCCCCTTCTTGCGCGCAAGGTCCGCCAATGAGGCCAGACCATAGGCCCAATAGGCCTCTCCGCCGATCAAGCGCACCAGAATGGCCTTGGCGCCCGTGGCGGTCTTTTCGATATAGGTGTCGACCGAGACCGGATGTTTCAGCGCGACAAGGTTGCACAGGCGTAGGATGGGCAATTTGCCCATGCTCCGCTTCCAGCCCGCAGCAAAGGCGCCCAGATCGCTGTCCGAGAAGGACAGCACCAACAAATCCGCCGGGTCCTGACCGGGATCGTACGGCACCGCCGTCTCGTCCAGACCATGACTTTCGCGGAAGACAACGTGCATTTATGCGCCCAGTACCTGACGGATGGCGGCTTCCTCGATATCGCCGCGTTCGGCAATCACCACCAGATGCGATGTCCGCGCCATGGTACCCCAAGGCCGGTCATACTGGCTGCGCACCCGCTCGCCCACCGCCTGCACCAGCAGGCGCATCGGCTTGCCCTTTACGGCAACATAGCCCTTCACGCGCAAAATCTTCTGTTCGCGCGCCAGCCGGACAATCGCCGCCGTCAGCGCATCGACCGACTCCACTTCGGCCAGATCCACGACGACCGAGTTGAAATCGTCATGCTCGTGCGGCTCGTCGCCGTCATGGTGGCTGGGGCGACCGGCCAGATCATCCTCGGCGGCAGCCTTCAGGCCAAGGATCACGCGGGGGTCAATCACGCCTTCCGACATGGTCAGGATCGGCAGCGTGCGGCCCTTCTCGGCGGCTTCGGCGACAATGACGGCGCGGGCGGCGGCAATGCCGGCCTCTCCGGCCAGATCGGCCTTGGTCAGCAGCACGATGTCGGCGCAGGCGATCTGGTCTTCGAACACCTCACCCAAAGGCGTGTCGTGTTCCCCGGCAGCGATCTGCGCCTCGGTCAGCTCCCCCGCGAAATGGCCGGAGGCCACGGCTTCGGCATCGGCAAGGGTGATCACGCCATCGACGGTGATCAGGCTGCGGATGCCCGGCCAGTCAAACGCCTTCAGCAAGGGCTTGGGCAGCGCCAGACCCGAGGTTTCAATCAGGATGTGATCGGGCCGGTGCGGCAGGGCCAGCAAAGCCTCAATGGTCGGAATGAACTCATCCGCCACGGTGCAGCAGATGCAGCCATTGGCCAGTTCCACAATGTTCTCCACCGGGCAATTCTCATCGGCACAGCTTTTCAGGATGTCGCCATCGACCCCCACGGTGCCGAACTCGTTGACCAGCACCGCCAGCCGCTTGCCCTGCGGATTGGCCATAAGATGGCGGATCAGCGTGGTTTTGCCTGCGCCCAGAAAGCCGGTGATCACGGTCACGGGGATTTTCGCCAGATCAGTCATTTAAACCTCCATCGGGGGAATGCGGGCAAGGGATTGTTTGCGGAAGATCACCGGGCGTTCGCGCCACGGCACCAGACCGTCCGTCGTTTTGGCATAGGCGGCGGCACCCGCAAGAATATCGGCGGCGTTCTCATCTGTCATGCGGCCATAGACATAGCCCCAGGCGCCGGGCTTGGACAAGGCGACCGAGGCGCCGGTGTTGCAGGCCGACAGGCAGTCGATCGGCAGGACGGTCACGCCCTCGGGCGCGGGCAAAGCGCTGATGGCGGCCCAAAGCCGCGCGCCCATGCAGGCCTCGCCTTCCTCAACCGGAAGCCCCGCCTTGCAGGTCATGCAGATGTGAAGTCTTGCGGCCATGTCCATCCTTATGGGGGAAATGCCGCGAAAAGGGGGTAAACCCCCAACTCGCCACGGCACACCCCGTCCGTCAAAGTCGTCTGCGCTGGCAGGTCTCCCGGCTTGCGAAGCTGGGGTTGCCCCCGGGTCGCCCCCCTTCCCGGTTTCCCAGTGGTATGGACGACCTCTTCGGTCACGGTCGCGGGGGCGGCTGCGCCTTGGCTTTCGCCTGTCGCATTCCCTTTTAGCCTGTCGTAAGAGTATTACTCTCAAAACGGGCACCAACGTCGCATCACCTCTGGCAGGATGGGGCCCTAACGTCAAGGACACCAGCCGCCATGTCATCCACCGATTCCGACACCAGCCCTGAAACCGCGGTTGATCCTTCCGTAGATCCCGATGCCCGCCACAACGCCAAGATGGCCAAGAAGAAGGCCGCGCGCGACAAGATCATGGCGGGCAAGGCGGGCGACAAGGGGCTGATCCTTGTGCATACCGGGACCGGCAAGGGCAAGTCGTCCTCCGGCTTCGGCATGATCCTGCGCTGTGTCGCGCATGAGATGCCCTGCGCCGTGGTCCAGTTCATCAAGGGC
>CANBRQ010000180.1 GCA_947371955.1 Paracoccaceae bacterium
GCCCTCCCGACAATTTGCGCGCTTTGCCCGACCCGAGTGGCAGGTTCGCTCTGTCCTTCTTGCACCACAAATCCTGACCATCGGGTAAAGACTGCCGCGCCAGCCCTTGCACCGGCCCGGTCCGGCTTCTAGCTTGCGGCTCATCATCCGGGTCTGCCAGCCCGAACCTGCCGAAGGACGCCCTCCCGTGATCAAGACGACCGCCGCGGCCACCAGCAAGGGCATTCTCTTTCTGGCCTTCGCGATCTTCTGCTTCACGGCGATGGATGCATTGGCCAAGCATCTTGTCGCGATCTACCCAACGATCGAGGTGGTCTGGGCGCGCAATGTGGGGCAGTTGGGCTTCGTGCTGATCTATCTTGGTCCGCGCCTGAAACAGGCGGTCAAGACAAAGCTGCCGGGGTGGCATTTCCTGCGCTCGCTCACCCAGCTGGGGGCCACGGCCTTCTTCTTCGTCTCGCTGAACTACATCGGTCTGGCCGAGGCCACGGCGCTGGCCGATATAAACCCGATCCTGATCACGCTGGGGGCGGCGCTTTTTCTGGGTGAGAAGATGAGCCCGGCGCGGATAGTGGGCGTTGCGGTGGCGGCCATTGGTGCCGTGATCGTCATAAGGCCCGGACTGGGCGTCTTCAGCGCGGCGGCGGTCCTGCCCTTGATCTGTGCCGCCTCTTATGCGGGCAACATGCTGCTGACGCGGCATGTCGGATCACAGGAAAGCCCCTGGGCCGCGATGTTCTATGCCGCGGCGTTTGGCTCGATTGTCACCTCGGCGATCCTGCCGTTCTCTTGGCAGGCGATCCCACTGAATGACCTGCCCCTCTTTGTCGTGCTGGGCGGTTTGGGCGCCATAGCGCAGCTTTTCACCATCCGCGCCTATTCGACCGTGCAGGCGGCGGTGCTGGCGCCGTTTGGCTACCTTGACATGGTGTTCGCGATTTTCTGGTCGATTGCGGCCTTCGGGTCGTGGCCGGATCATTTCACCCTGCTGGGTGCGCTTGTGATCGCCATGGCGGGACTTTATGTCTGGCGGCAGGAAAGGATGGCGCCTGCGGCTGCAAGCCCGGCGCTGTAAAGGCTTTCGGTGAAGAAACCCGTCCCGCCACAGTTTCAGCTTGGGGCATGGCTGCAGAATCTGGTCCTGACCGGCCTGATCGGCCTGTTGCGCGCCCTGCCCTATGGCTGGCGTGTGCCCTTTGGCGGCTGGCTGATGCGGGCGCTGATCGCACCCCTTGGCGGCTATGGGCAAAGAGTGCGGCGCAATCTGGCATTGATCTGGCCCGATCTTCCTGACGCGCGTGCGGGCCAAATCACCAAAGCCGTCTGCGACAATGCCGGGCGGACGCTGGCAGAGCTTTACTCTCCGAAGGAATTCAAGGCTTTGGTTTCGGGTGCCAAGGTGCTGGGTGCGGGCCTTGACCCGATCCTGCAGGCGCAGGCCGAGGGGCGCGGCGTCATGCTGATTTCGGGCCATTTCGGCAACCATGACATCGCACGGGCGGTTCTGTCCTCACGGGGGCTGAATGTGGCGGCCCTCTACCGGCCGCAAAGCAACCCCTATTTCGATGTGCATTTCGCAGCCACCATCCGCGCCATCTCTGAGCCTTTGTTTGCCCGGGGCCGCAGGGGGCTGGCGGAACTGGTCACGCATCTGAAGAAGGGCGGCATGGTCGGGATGCTGATCGATCAGCATTTCGACTCCGGCGCGGCCTTGGATTTTCTGGGTCAACCGGCGATGACCTCGCTGTCGGCGGCCGAGATGGCGTTGAAATACAACTGCCTCTTGGTGCCGGTCTATGGCATCCGCCTGCCCGATGGGTTGCATTTCGACCTGCTGGTCGAGGCGCCGATCCCGCATACCGATGCGCGGACCATGACTCAGGCGCTGAACGACAGTCTGGCGGCCCAGGTCCGCCTGCACCCCGAACAGTGGTTCTGGGTCCACCGGCGCTGGAAGGGTATCACTTGAGCGCGGTTACTTGACCTGCGCTGCCGCGTAGATCTTGCCGGGGCCTTCCGCCTGCAGGATCACGACGACCGGGTCCTCACCCTCGACCGGGGCGGTCAGGTGCAAATCGGCCTGCCCGTCCCATTGGCCCAGCAAAGTCCAGCTTGTGACCACATTGGCATAGTCCAGCACCCGGCCGGCATTCTCGCCATCGCGGATCGCGACCGAGGCCATCGGGTGATAACGCACCAGTTGCACCCTGAGCGGCGCCTCCAGCGGCGGATTGGCTTGCGCTGCGATCATCAGGTCCGTCCCGTGCCGCATCAGTTGCAAGGCGACCATAGGGCTGGCCTGCTGATGGCGGCGGATGGCGGCTTCGACCATCGCGGGGTCCGTACCCTCGACCTGATCGACGCCACCGACAATCATCTGCGGCGTGTAGATCGTGTTGGACTTGACCGCATGGGCATAGGCCTTTTGCCGGGCGGTGAACTTTTCATCGCCGAACTTGTCGGTCCAGCCGATGTAATCCCAATAGTCGACGTGCAAGGCGAGGGCGATCACGCCCGGTTCCTCGGCCAGTTTGCGCAGGTATTCATCTGCCGGCGGGCAGGACGAGCAGCCTTGCGAGGTGTAAAGCTCGACCACGGTCCCCGAAGCGGTCCCCTGATCCTGCGCATACGCCCCTTGCCCGGCCGCAACCCAAAGGCCTGCGACAGCGCTGATGACCTGACTTCTCATGGCAAATATCCCCTTTGCCCTGCAATCTCTATTGAAGACCAAGGCCAAGCGCCAATCAAGGTTTTGCGATTGTCCTGCCGACGACCGTGAAAAGGCGGTGGAATTGTCACAGCGATGGCTCTGGATTTTCGGCATACAATTGCATACAATGTAACCCAAGCCAGATTGATTCCTTGCCCGCCCTGCCGCAATGCGGCAAAAGACTCCCGAACTCGCCATAGGAGGCCCTGATGACCGTCACCGTCGGACATGACAGCGCAAAGACCCGCACCAGCTTGACGGCTGGCGGATCGACCATCGCCTATTACTCGATCCCCGCCGCACAGGCTGCGGGGCTTGGGGATTTCTCCAACCTGCCCGCCTCGCTGAAGGTGGTGCTGGAGAACATGCTGCGGTTCGAAGACGGCAAGACCGTCACCGTGGATGACATCAAGGCCTTCGCCGAATGGGCGACCCTTGGCGGCAAGAACCCGCGAGAGATTGCCTACCGCCCGGCCCGGGTCCTGATGCAGGATTTCACCGGGGTTCCGGCTGTGGTCGACCTTGCCGCCATGCGCGACGGCATCCTTGGGCTTCACGGTTCTGCGGCCAAAATCAATCCCTTGGTCCCGGTGGACCTTGTGATCGACCACTCGGTGATGATCGACGAATTCGGCACCCCCCGCGCCTTCCAGGCCAACGTCGACCGCGAATATGAACGCAATCTGGAGCGGTATGTCTTCCTGAAATGGGGTCAGAAAGCGTTCAATAACTTCCGCGTCGTGCCGCCGGGCACCGGGATTTGCCATCAGGTCAACCTCGAATATCTGGCGCAGACCGTCTGGACCGACAAAGACCAGAACGGCGTCGAAGTGGCCTATCCTGACACCCTCGTCGGCACCGACTCGCACACCACCATGGTCAACGGCCTTGCCGTTCTGGGCTGGGGCGTCGGCGGCATCGAGGCTGAAGCCGCCATGCTGGGTCAACCGGTGTCCATGCTGATCCCCGAGGTTGTCGGCTTCAAGCTGACCGGCACGATGATGGAAGGCACCACCGCCACCGACCTCGTCCTGAAGGTCGTTCAAATGCTGCGCAAGCATGGCGTGGTGAACAAATTCGTCGAATTCTACGGAGAAGGTCTGGACCACCTGCCTTTGGCAGACCGTGCCACCATTGCCAACATGGCCCCCGAATATGGTGCGACCTGCGGCTTCTTCCCGATCGACGCCGAAACCATCCGCTACCTGCGCAACACGGGCCGCGACGAGGGCCGCATCGCACTGGTGGAAGCCTATGCCAAGGCCAATGGCATGTGGCGCGGCGCGGATTATGCGCCGATCTACACCTCGACCCTGCATCTCGACATGGGGACCATCGTCCCCGCCATCTCTGGCCCGAAGCGCCCGCAGGATTACACGCCCCTGACAGATGCGGCGTCCGGCTTCTACAAGACCGTGGCGCAGTATCGCGGCATGGATGCCAGCGCTGCCGCCAAAGTCATGGCCTCGGAAGGCGACACGCTGGTTGAGACCAAGGACGCCCGCAAATCCGTCAAGGTCGCAGGCAAGGACTATATGCTGGGCGACGGTGCTGTGGTGATTGCGTCCATCACCTCCTGCACCAACACCTCCAACCCCTACGTGATGATCGGCGCGGGCCTCGTCGCCCGCAAGGCCCGTGCTCTGGGCCTGAAAGCCAAGCCTTGGGTGAAGACGTCCCTCGCCCCCGGCTCTCAGGTCGTCAGCGAGTATCTTGAAGCCGCCAACCTGCAGGAAGACCTTGACGCCGTGGGCTTCAACCTTGTGGGCTACGGCTGCACAACCTGCATCGGAAACTCGGGCCCCTTGGACCCCGCCATCTCCGCCGCCATCAACGAGGGCGATCTGGTCGCCACCGCCGTCCTCTCCGGCAACCGCAACTTCGAGGGCCGGATTTCCCCCGACGTCCGCGCCAACTACCTGGCCTCACCGCCCCTGGTCGTCGCTTATGCGCTGGCCGGTGATCTGAACATCGACCTGACCACCGAACCGCTTGGCCAAGGCAGCGATGGCCCGGTCTACCTGAAAGACGTCTGGCCCACGAACAAGGAAATCTCTGACCTTGTCGAAGCGACCGTGACCCGCGCGGCCTTCCAGAAGAAATACGCCGATGTCTTCAAGGGCGACGCCAAGTGGCAAGCCGTCAAGATCACCGATTCCGAGGTTTACGACTGGCCGCCGACCTCGACCTATATTCAGAACCCGCCCTACTTCCGCGGCATGTCTCAGACCCCCGGCGTGATCAAGAACATTGAGGGTGCCCGCATCCTCGCCGTCCTCGGCGACATGATCACCACCGACCACATCTCGCCCGCAGGTTCGTTCAAAGCCTCAACTCCGGCTGGCAAGTATCTGGCGGAACGGCAAGTTCCGGTCAGCGAGTTCAACTCCTACGGCTCGCGCCGCGGCAACCACGAAGTCATGATGCGCGGCACCTTCGCCAACATCCGCATCAAGAACGAGATGCTGGACGGCGTGGAAGGCGGCTACACCAACGGTCCGGACGGCGCACAAACCTCGATCTTCGACGCCTCGATGGCTTACCAGGCGGCGGGTACGCCCCTGGTGATCTTCGGCGGCATCGAATACGGCGCAGGTTCATCGCGCGACTGGGCGGCCAAGGGCACAGCCCTGCTGGGCGTCAAGGCGGTCATTGCCGAGTCGTTCGAGCGTATCCACCGCTCCAACCTCGTCGGCATGGGCGTCATCCCGTTCGAGTTCACCGGGGGTGCCACCCGCAAGTCGCTCGGTCTGAAAGGCGATGAAGTCGTCGCCGTCGAGGGTCTGGACGGCGATCTGAAGCCTCTGTCCGAAGTGCCCTGCCACATCACCTATGCCGATGGCACCACCAAGACGATCCAGATCAAGTGCCGCATCGATACGGAAATCGAGATCGAATATGTCGAACACGGCGGCGTGCTGCATTATGTGCTGCGCGATCTGGCCAAGGCCTGATTTGGGCGCCAAATCAAAGGCCCGGAAGAAATTCCGGGCCTTTGATTCATATTAAGGACCCGTTTACCTTGGGCTGTCATCCTCGGGCCATGCTTTGGAGGAGACGCATGCCCCACCGCTTCCCACAACTCGCCCCGCAAGAAAAGATCCCCGCCCACAGCATGGCCAAGGCGATGCCCGCCCCGAGCCTGCGCTGGCTTGATGCGATCATTTTCGGCATGGTCGTGCAGATCCTGCGGCACCTCTGACCGGGGTCAACTCTTGGTCACATCGGCCCCATAAAGCCAGTCAAACCGCGATAGCGCGAGGTTGGGCGCCACCGCACCGCCCAGCCTCAGCCCCAGATGCGCCAACCCGCGCAAGGGGCCGCTCAGGTGATAGGCCCGCGCATTGGCATTGGCCGCCGCCACGATCCGTACACAACGCGCCCGCCGCGCGGCCTCATAAGCCGCCAGACCCGCCGCCAAACTGTCGCTGCCCGCCAAGGACGCGGCAAGTACCCAAGCATCCTCCAGCGCCATGCAGGCACCCTGCGCCAGAAACGGCAACGTCGGATGGGCGGCATCGCCGAGAATAGCCACCCCGCCCTCGGGTAAGGCCTTCTGCCAGACCCGCGCCACCTCATGCCGGAACAGACCCCAAAGCCAGACATCCTGAACCTGTTCCAGCCAGCCCTGCACCCGGGGAGAGAACCGCTCAAACGCCACCCGCATATCCATCGGGTCGTCGCGCAGCGACCAGCCCTCCTCCACCCAGGCGCCCCGCTCCTCCACCGCCACGATGTTGCGCAAGGCGCCCCCCCGCAGCGGATAGCTGACCAGATGCCGCCCCGGCCCCATGTGCACCTCGGCCACAGCCTCGCCGCCATCGCCGGGGATCAGCGCCCGCCACGCGACCTGCTTCGTGAAGAACGGTGCCGCAGCGCCGTTCAGCGCCGCTCGTGCCACCGAATGCAACCCATCGGCCCCAATCAGCAGGCCCGCCTCCTCATGCCCCGTCTCCAGCATCAAGACAGGCCGCGCCCCCGCCAAGGACACCGAAGCCGCCCGCGTCAAAAGCCGCAACTCAACGCCAGCCTCCTCCGCGCCCCGAAGCAAAATCCCAATCAAATCCGCCCGATGCACGAAGTGATAGCCCTGCTCGGGCCGCAGCCGCGCCACCTCCAGCCGGGTCACAACCTCCCCCGAAAGCCCGTCACACAACTCGACAGCCCGCGCCCGGACCGAGGCCACCTCCAGCGCCGCCCCCAAGCCCAAAGCCCTCAGCACCACCGCCCCGTTGGGAGAGACCTGCAACCCCGCCCCCACCTCGCGCACCGCATCCGCCTGCTCCAGGACCGTCACGCGCGCCCCGCGCAGGGCCAAAGCCCGCGCCACCGCCAGGCCCGCCACTCCGGCCCCCAGCACCGTCACCCTTTGACCGATGAGACTCATGGGCAGGCTCCTTCCAACTGGCCGTCTTGCCGGACTTCATTCAGGCCCAAATATCCCACGGGGGGTCTGGGGGGTGTGAAACCCCCCAGCCGGGGCCGCCGCGCGCCCTCCGCCGAAATGAAGACACCGGACCCTCAGGCCCGGTGCAAGTCTTTTCGCAATCCATCACACCCGCAAGAGGCCCAACCGCAGCAAGCGTCACTCGTCGCGGTGGACTTTCTCGCGGCGCTCGTGCTTTTCTTGGGCTTCCAGCGTCATCGTGGCAATCGGACGCGCGTCCAGCCGCTTCAGGCTGATCGGCTCACCCGAGACTTCGCAATAGCCATATTCGCCATTCTCGATCCGCCGCAGGGCCGAGTCGATCTTGGCCACCAGCTTGCGCTGCCGGTCCCGGGTGCGCAGTTCCAGGGCGCGGTCGGTTTCCTCGGACGCGCGGTCGGCCAGATCGGGCACCGAGCGCGCCGAGTCCTGCAGATTGTCGATCGTCTCAGCGCTTTGGTCCAAGAGCTCTTGCTTCCAGACGATCAGTTTGCGGCGGAAATATTCCAGCTGCCGATCATTCATGAAAGGCTCGTCTTCGGCCGGGCGGTAATCTTCGGGCAGGAAGATTTCGGCTTTCATCTCAGCACTCTCCTATTCCAGGCGGCTCCGACGGGCTGACTGCAGGGGGCAGGCCTTCGGGCTGTCCTGATTGGGGGTTCCTCTAGCCGAAAGGTTTCAGCTTGTCACTAGCCGTTGCGACAAATTCGCCCGTGCTTTAGGGTTTCGTTAAAATGTCCAGCAGAGGCTTGAGATGACAGTAAAATTCGCCACAACCGCTGGTTATGTGGTGCCAGAGGATCTGGCCCTGGCCGTCAACGCCGCCGTGGCCCTTGGCCGCCCGCTTCTGGTCAAGGGCGAACCCGGCACCGGCAAAACCGAACTGGCGCGCCAAGTGGCGGCCTCTCTCGACATGGACCTGATCGAGTGGCACGTCAAATCCACCACCAAAGCGCAACAGGGGCTCTACGAATACGACGCCGTCGCCCGCCTGCGCGACGGCCAGTTGGGCGAGGCCCGCGTGCACGATGTGGCCAACTACATCAAGCCCGGCAAGCTTTGGACCGCCTTCACCGCCCCCGCCCGCGTGGTGCTGCTGATTGATGAGATCGACAAGGCCGACATCGAGTTTCCCAATGATCTGCTGCAGGAACTCGACCGGATGGAGTTCCATGTCTACGAGACCGGCCAGACCATCCGCGCCACCCACCGCCCGGTGGTCATCATCACGTCGAACAACGAAAAGGAACTGCCCGATGCCTTCCTGCGCCGCTGTTTCTTCCACTTCATCCGCTTCCCCTCGCCCGAAGGCCTTGCCGCCATCGTCCGCCTGCATTTCCCCGGCCTGAAGGAAAGCCTGCTGGCAGCGGCGCTGACCCAGTTCTTCGAGATCCGCGAAGCGCCGGGGTTGAAGAAGAAGCCCTCGACCTCGGAAGTGCTGGATTGGCTGAAGCTGCTGCTGGCCGAGGATCTGGCACCGGAGGATCTGAAGCGCGATGCCCGGACGAACCTGCCCAAGCTATACGGCGCGCTGTTGAAGAATGAGCAGGACGTGCAACTGTTCGAAAAGCTGGCCTTCATGGCGCGGCGCGAGCGGTAGTGCTGGTTTGCTGCATCGACGCCGGAGGGGTTTCACACCCCT
>CANBRQ010000181.1 GCA_947371955.1 Paracoccaceae bacterium
CATTGAAGCTCAATTACCCCCCCGGGGGGGGGGCAGGGATGATGAGCACCCTGAAAACCCGCCATTGGGGGGGGGTCAGTGAAGACCGCCGCGCAAAGCCTCGCACGGCTAGGCCTCCCGCTGCCGCCACCTGCAAGCCAAATCCCTTAAATCTCCAGCACCGGCCATAGCGACAGCACCAGCAACGCCGCCATCATCCAGTTGAACTGCACAAGGCGACGCGGGTTGGACAGGAAGGCCCGCAACCTTTCCCCGGCATAGGCCCAAAGCGAGACCGAGGGCAGGTTGATGCAGGCAAAAACCACGCAGACGACCAGCACCGCCGAAATTCCGCCCTGCGCATAGTTGCTGATCGCCCCCAGTGCCATCGCCCAGGCCTTTGGATTCACCCATTGAAACGCCGCCGCCTGCAGGAAGGTCATCGGCTGGGCCGCCACCTTGCCCTCGCCCGGGGCTGCGGCATGGGCGATCTTCCACGCAAGCCACAGCATATAGGCAACCGAAACGACCTTCAGCACCAGCTTGCTGGCTGGCACCGCCTGAAACACGCCCGACAGGCCAAGGCCCACCAGAAACACCATCAGCCCGTGGCCAAGGCTGACCCCCAGCATATGCGGCACGGTGCGGCGAAAGCCGAAGTTCACGCCCGAGGCCATCAGCATCAGGTTGTTCGGCCCCGGCGTCACCGAGGTCACGAAGGCGAAAGAGATCAGCGCAAGAAGGATGTCATGTGTCATGGCGCAATTCTTCACCAGCTTGCGGGGCGAAGGATTGCAATTCGTCCGGTTTGGAAGCATTCTTTGCAACAAATGACGAAGCTGGATGACATTAACGCCCGGATATTGCGCGTTCTGACGCAGAATGGGCGCATCTCCAACCTCGATCTGGCCGAGAAGGTCGGCCTCTCCGCTTCCGCTTGCCTGCGTCGCGTGCAGGAACTGGAGCGGTCTGGCGTGATCAAGGGCTACCGCGCCGTGATCGACGCCACCAAAGTCGGCATCGGCTTTGTCGCCTATGTCACCGTGGGTCTGAACAGCCACACCAAGGCGGCGCAAGAGGCCTTCGAGCGGGCAATCTCGCGCGCGTCCGAGGTTCGGGAGTGCCACAACGTCACCGGCACCGTCGAATACCTTCTCAGGGTCGAGGCGCGGGACCTGTCGCACTACAAGCATTGGCACACCGAAATCCTGGGCGTGCTGCCGCAGGTGCAAGCCATCACCACCTTTGTTGTCATGGACAGCCCTAAAGACGACCGGTCTTAACGTGTTTTTCCGCTCACCCCCGCTTTAGCCGTTGCCCGACTCTTCCGTCTGCCATAGCGTCCGCCTATCCATTCAGGGAGGATAAAATGACCCTCGGCTTCAACACCCTTGCCGTCCACGCCGGAACCGAACCCGATCCCGCCACTGGCGCGCGTCAGGTCCCGATCTATCAGACAACCGCTTATGTATTCCGCGACAGCGACCACGCGGCGAAATTGTTCAATCTGCAGGAAGTGGGTTACATCTATTCCCGCCTGACCAACCCGACCGTCTCGGCGTTGGCCAACCGGGTGGCCGCGCTGGAAGGCGGCGCGGGCGCTGTCTGCTGCTCCTCAGGGCATGCGGCGCAGATCATGGCGCTGTTCCCGCTGATGCAGCCGGGCACCAACGTCGTCGCCTCCACCAAGCTGTACGGTGGGACAATCCAGCAATTCACAAACACGATCCGCAAGTTCGGCTGGTCGGCCAAGCTGGTGGACTTCGATGACCTGAACGCGATTGAAGCCGCGATTGACGAAAACACCCGCGCCCTGTTCTGTGAGACGATCTGCAACCCGGGCGGCGCCATCTCTGACCTTGACGCCATCGCTCGCGTGGCCAACCACGCCGGCCTGCCGCTGATTGTCGACAACACCACGGCCACGCCCTACCTCTGCCGCCCGATCGAACACGGAGCGACCTTGGTCGTCCATTCGGCGACCAAATACCTGACCGGCAACGGGACCGTCACCGGCGGCGTCGTGGTTGATTCGGGCAAGTTCGACTGGTCGGCTTCGGGCAAGTTCCCCTCGCTGGCGGCCCCCGAGCCCGCCTACCACGGCCTGAACTTCCACGCAGCCTTGGGTGGAATGGCCTTCACTTTCCACTCCATCGCCGTGGGCCTGCGGGATCTTGGCATGACGATGAACCCGCAGGGCGCGCATTACACCTTGATGGGGATCGAAACCCTGCCGCTGCGGATGGAACGCCATGTCCAGAACGCCCAAGCCGTGGCGGAATACCTGGAGCAGGACCCGCGGGTGGACTACGTGACCTATCCGGGCCTGAAATCCTCGCCCTATCACGATCTGGCGAAGATGATCGTGCCGGGAGGGGCCGGGGCGCTGTTCACCTTCGCCATCAAGGGCGGCTATGACGCCTGCGTCAAATTCGTCGACAATCTGAAGCTGTTTTCCCATGTCGCCAACCTTGGCGACACGCGCAGCTTGGTGATCCACTCCGCCTCGACGACCCACCGCCAATTGTCAGATGAACAACGCGAAGCCGCGGGCGCTTTGCCCAACGTGGTGCGTCTCTCGATCGGGATTGAGGATGTACGCGACATCATTGGCGATCTGGAGCAGGCGCTGACCGCGGCCACTGCCTGACGGACAAGGGTGGGTGCATGCACCCACCAACGCCAGATATCGGTAGGGTGCGTGCTTGCACGCACCTTCCTTACGGCACCAGTTGCCAGATGATGGTGACGGCGGCAGAAACGCCCACCTCACCGGCAGCAACCGGCACCGCCGCATCGCCCGCCATCTTGGTCATCATCGGCACAGGCGGCACATACCCGCCGCCTTCCGAAATCGACACGATCGGCCCCAGCTTCTCCCCCGCAGCCTCTGCATAAAGCTTGGCCCGCGCCAGCGCGTCGGCCACGGCCTTCTTGC
Organism: Paracoccaceae bacterium; assembly: GCA_947371955.1. Lineage (GTDB taxonomy): Bacteria > Pseudomonadota > Alphaproteobacteria > Rhodobacterales > Rhodobacteraceae > Stagnihabitans. The sequence continues at coordinate 2,918 of CANBRQ010000181.1, forward strand.
GCGCTTCATCCTCGACCGGGCGCTGATCCTGCAGGCCAAAGGTCAAGCCGTTCAAGGTATTGGCCCCGTCGGTAATCGCCGCATCCAGAATGCTGCCCGTGGCCTCCAGCGACCGAACCTGCACCGTCAACTGGTTCGAGGCGATATAGCCCTTGACCTCTTGCCCGGTGCCCGCCGCATTGGTCACCCAGTTCGGATTGACCGACAGGCTGGAGGTTTGCATGTCACGGTCCGCCACTTTGGCGGCGATCAACCGGGCGATCACTGCAGAAACCGCCTCGTTGTTGGTGGCCATCGCCGCACCTGCTGTATCGCCGGTCGTGGTAACCCCCAAGGACACGGTGGCCATGTCGGGCACCACGTTGATCGTGGCGCTGCCGGTTACGGTGATGGTGCCCGCCGTATCGGCGAAAGCCGCCAGAGGCAGCGTCAGGGCAGTGGACAGGGCAAGGGCAGTCAGAATTCGCATCGGAACCTCCATCTTGGACACGACAATGCTGTCTATGACGCCGCTCGCAAGCTGATCCTTGGAAGGGGTCGGGCTTTTTCTTTCATTCGGCAGAATCCTGCTGTAAGCAGACCGCCAAACCGGGGTTACTTCCCGGCGATCTGATGGCTGTGCTAGACGCTCCTCATGAAACCTTCGTTCGCCCTAGACTTCCGTGACGGCCTCGTCACCTTGCTGCACCGAACCTCGCGTGGCTGGAGCCAAGTGGGGTCAACCGCCTTTGACGCCCCGGATTTTGCCGAGGCTTTGGGCTACATGCGCTCGACCGCACTTGGCCTGTCGCCGCGCGGGATCACGACGAAGCTGATCATCCCGAATGATCAGATCCTGTACACGCCGATCCACGCGCCGGGTCCGGATGCGCCCAAGCGCAAGCGCCAGATCAAGGCCGGGCTGGAAGGGCGCACACCCTATCCGGTCGAGGATCTGGTCTATGACTGGTGGGGCAACGGTCCTGATCTGAACGTCGCCGTGATCGCCAAGGAAACCTTGGCCGAGGCGGAGGCTTTCGCCACCGAGCACCGGTTCAACCCTGTCAGTTTTGTGGGCGTGCCCGACAATGGCATCTTCCTTGGAGAGCCCTATTTCGGCCCGACGGCCCTTGCCGCAACCCTGCTGACCGAAGGCGAAAAGGTCGAGCGGGATCAGGAGCCGGTCACTATCATTGCCCGCGATTTCCAGCGTGGAGACACCAAGGCCAAGGCGGCCGAGCCATTGCCCGAGCCCGTGGCCGAAGCACCGGAAGAGGCCGCTCCGGAACCGGTAGCCGAAGAGCTGCCGCAGCAACCTGAGTCCGTGGCGGAAGTCGTGTTGGAGGCGCCCGCGTCGGCACCTGAAGAGGCCCCGACCGCGCCAGTTGTCGAGGCCGCAGCCATATCCGAGCCTGCCGCACAGGAACCGGTTGCGCCTGTACGGGTGGCGGCACCAGAACCTGCACCTACGGAGCCGGTTTTCGAACCGGTGCGTGCACCGGCACCAAGGCCGAACCGGCCTTTGCCTGTCGCCCAAGTCCCGGTCGAAGCGCCCGAGGCGCCGATGGCCATGGATGTGGTCTCTGAAGCCCCGGCACGGCCCGAGGATGACCTGCCAGCCCCACCGGCTGCCGAGATTGTCGCGGCCTTCGCCAACCGCCGTTCGGCTGCAATTGCGGCAGCAACGGCGGGTACGGCCAAGCAGGCGGGCGCTGCTGGGCCCAAAGTACCGCAAGTCGGTCCGGCACCCGCCGCACAGCGTCCGACCGTGCCACGCCCGAATGCAGCCCGCCCGGCACCCGCCTCGGCGCGCGACATTCCGCGCGAGACGGCGCGTGACACGCTGCCCTTCCCGGCCAAGCAAAACGGCGCTGCCGTCAAGCCTCAGGCTGGCAAGGCTGCCAAACCGATCAGCCCATCGGTGACCGCGGCCAGCATCATCGGCGCAAAGCGCGAGCGCAACGTCGTGGCGCTGCCCACAGCCGGTACGCCGGAAGAGCAGGCCGCGGCTGCCGCCCGCCGGGCAGCCGTCAAGCCGCCGACCGGACTGGGCAGCCGTGCAGCCCCGGTGAAGGGCAAGCCGCGCTACCTTGGTCTGATCCTGACAGTAGCTTTGCTGCTGCTGCTTGTAGCGGTGGCGGCTTGGTCAAGCTTCTTCATGGGCGCCAATGACACCACCGGCACGGGCGCCGGCGTGCCCGAGACGACCTCGCCCACGGCCAGCTTGCCCGCGCCCGCCGCCGCACCGGACTCAACGCCCCCGCAAGCAACGACGCCGACGACGACAGCAGAGGTCACGGCACCTCAGCCAGCCCCGGTGGCAACGGGTACTGCCACCGCGACGGTTGCGGCCGCCAATCCGGAACCAACGCCTGCCGCCCCGCAAACCTCAGACCAGACCGCCAGCTTGACGACGGGCGCCTCAACCGCCTCGGCGCCGACTGCAGCGGCCGCACCACAGGACGCTTTGGCCAGTGCTGCACCGATGCCGGATGCCGGCAAGGTGGCTGTGCCCCCGGCTTTGGAACCTGCACCCAAAACCGAAGTCTCGACGGTCGCGGTGCCTGCGGTCGTGCCAAGCACCTCGCCACAAGATAAGATCGTGGTGGCGATGGCAGATACACCGCCCAAACCGGTCGGGCCAACTGCGCTGCCTGCGGTCGCGGCGGGTGCCGATGCAAGCCCCGCCGCCGAACCGGCGCCGCCCCCCTACGGCACGGTGTACAAGTTCGACGCAGACGGCAGGATCATCCCAACGCCCGAAGGTATCTTAACGCCTGAGGGCGTTCTGCTTATTGCGGGCAAGCCCAAGCTGGCACCGCCGCCGCGTCCGGCGGAATTGGCACCCGTTGCCACCGCCCCTGCAGCCCCGGCTACAGACACCAGCGCTGCCGCAACCGCAGCCGCCCCTGTAACACCTGCCCCCAGCACAGAGGCAGCCATAGCGCCCGCCCTTGCCACCTCTGCGGCAGAGCCTGCTGCACCCGCACTGGTGCCGGACCCCACACTCGCCGACAAGCGCCCCAAGGACAGACCGGCCAACCTCGCCCCCGTACTAGACCAGCAGGGCGCTGTCGCCGCCGCCCCGGACGACACCCGCCTCGCCGCCCTGCACCCGGCGGCGCGACCAAGGGATCTGCCCGCATCGCCGCTTGCGCCAGACACCGGGGCGGATGCAACGGCCGCCTCGGCCTCGCTGGCCGCGAATGGCTTTGCCCTGTCGTCCTCGTTGAAGCCGGTGGCGCGGCCCTCGGGACTGGACCGGACAGCAGACAAGACAACCAGCAAGATCGCGGACAAGGCGGTGGACGAGGCGGTGGCCGATGCGCTGAACGAGCCTGCCCCCGAGACACAACTCGCCAGCGCCAACGTCGCCCCCGAAGCGCAGAGCGAGCCTGACGTCGAGGCCCCTGCCCCGAACCTGCCCACCAATGCCAATGTCGCCAAACAAGCGACCACCAAGCGCGCGATCAACATCAACAAGCTGTCGCTGCTGGCGGTGTTCGGCACGCCCTCGACCCGGTTCGCCATGGTGAGGCAGGGCAATGGCGCGATCAAGAAGATCAAGGTTGGCGATACGGTCGACGGTGGCAGCGTGGCGGCCATCACGGAAAACTCGGTGCAGTACCAGAAGGGCGGGCGCATCGTGACCCTGTCCCTGCCCACCGGCTGAACAAAGCGCCACCACCGCACAGATTTCCGCACAGACGCGGTTTATTCCGTCGTCAAGACTTCCTAAGTTGAGTGTCGGATGTGATTCCAGCGTCACCCTATTTTGGCAGCTGTGCCGTTGTCCATTGGACCTGCCCCCATTGACCTCAAGGAACAGGATGGAAAGCTTTCTGCTGCAAGCCTCGATCTATCTTGGTGCCGCCGTGTTGGTCGTGCCTTTGTCCGTGCGCCTTGGCCTTGGGTCTGTGCTGGGCTATCTTGCCGCAGGCATCCTGATGGGCCCGGTCATGGGGCTTGCGGGCGCGGGCACCACCGATCTACAGCATTTTGCCGAGTTCGGCGTGGTGCTGATGCTGTTCCTGATCGGGCTGGAGCTGGAGCCGAAGGCGCTGTGGGACATGCGGACCAAGCTTCTGGGCATGGGCGGCTTGCAGGTCTTGCTGACGATGGGGGCCGTGGGTGGCATTCTATATGCCTTCGGCGCGCAGACCCAGGTGGCGCTGATCGCCGGGATGATCGGGGCCATGTCCTCGACCGCCATAGTCCTGCAGACGCTGGCAGAGAAGAACCTGATGGGAACGGCGGGGGGCCGGGCCAGCTTCGCGGTGCTTTTGACCCAAGACTTGGCCGTGGTGCCGATCCTGTCCGTCTTGCCGCTGCTGGCGATGCCGACGGTGACGGGCCTGAGTGCCGAGACCTTCGGTGTCACCAACCCCGCCGTGCCGGACACCAGCCACAGCGAGGGCGTGGCAGAGCCGATCCTGACGCTGATCCACAACCTGCCCGCCTGGCAGGTGACCGCGCTGACGTTGGCGATTGTGGCGCTGATCGTGCTGGCAGGCCACTATCTGACTCGTCCGATCTTCCGCTTTGTCCACGCCGCCCGCTTGCCCGAAATGTCGACCTTCATCTCGCTGCTGCTGGTCCTTGGAATTGCCTTCCTGATGATGCTGGTGGGTCTGTCGCCAGCCCTTGGCACCTTCGTGGCCGGGGTGGTTCTGGCCAACTCGGAGTTCAGGCATCAGTTGGAGGCCGATTTGCAGCCGTTCAAAGGGTTGCTGATGGGGCTGTTCTTCATGACGGTTGGGGTTGGCATCAACTTCGCCCTGCTGTTGCGCGAACCTTTGCTTGTGCTCGCACTTGTGCTGGGGCTGATTGCCGTCAAGACCGTGGTACTGTTCGGCATAGGCACGCTGTTCCGCCTGCGCCTGCGCGACCGGACGCTGTTTGCGCTGGGGCTGGCACAGGGCGGCGAGTTCGGCTTCCTGATCATCTCGATCGCCCGCAGCGAGGGGTCTTTGCCTGTGGTGGCGGGGCAGATGGCGCAACTGGTGATTTCGCTGTCGATGCTGCTGACGCCCTTGTTGTTCCTTGGCTACGAGGCGTTGTCCCGCCGTTTGAGCGCACGGAACCCCGAGCGTCCCGCCGATGTGATCGACGAAAAGGGTGCCGTGATCATTGCCGGCATGGGGCGCTTTGGTCAGGTGGTCAACCGGCTGGTGCGCAACTCTGGCATTCCGACCGTGGTTCTGGATTCCGACATGCCCATGATCGACACGTTGCGGCGGTTTGGCGTGAAGGGCTATTTCGGCGACCCGGCCCGCCCGGAATTGCTGGAGGCGGCGGGGCTCGCGGATGCGCAGGTCATGGTGATCGCCGTGGATGAACCGGCCAAGGCCGTACAGATCGTGAAATTCGTGCGGGCGCGGCGGCCCGATATCCACATCGTCGCCCGGGCCTTCGACCGGGTTCATGTCTATGAACTTTTCCAGGCCGGTGCCGATGACATCGTGCGCGAGACCTTTGACTCATCCGTCCGCGCAGGACGCTATGTGTTGGAGAATATGGGTTTTTCGGAATACGAAGCCTCGAATGTGTCGAAGGCCTTCTTCCGGCTGGACCGCGCGGCGATGCGCGATCTGGCGCAATTGTGGGTGCCGGGACTGCCGGTCGACCGCAACCCGGCCTATGTCGAACGCGCCAAGCAGCTGGACCGGGATCTGGAATCGGCGCTGATCCATGAGATCTACGAGTTGCGCCCGATGGAGGGTGCCAAGGATTGACGCCGGCGCGGGTTCCCCGCGCCCGCCGCTCCGCGGACCCGGAAGCGGGGGGCCCCAGCCGCGCAAGGCTTTGCGCGGCGTTCTTCGCTGAAAACCCTCCAATGGAGGCTTTTTCGGGCTCTCATCACCCCCGAACCCCCTGCC
>CANBRQ010000182.1 GCA_947371955.1 Paracoccaceae bacterium
GGTAAGTCGGACGCCAGATAGGTTCGTGACACGTGACCCGCGCTCCACTGCAGCACCGGCGCGGGTTCGCAAACAACCCGCCCCGCATTCTACCACCTTTGCGCGAATCATAGGCGCGATCGCACCGCTTTGCGTGTGGGGCGCAGAATATCCTCAGAAGCGTTGCGCAAAGCGCACGACCGGACACGGGCAGAAACGGCGGGCGGGCTATGCGACGTCCTCACCCGGCTGATCCGGACCGGAAAGCTGCGCAAGCCGGTCCCTTGCCGCGGATGTCAGCGTCCGGCAGGCCTAATGGCCAAGCGCGCCCTGCCACTGCCGGACCTGCTCCAGCGGATGCACCAGCATCAGGATATTCAGCGCCAGCCCGTCGCGGATCATGAAGACCGTCAGCGCCTCGAACCCAACGATCAAGGCGAGACTAACCCAGACCGGCGCCCGCGAAGCGATGGCAAAGCCCAGAGCCATGGCCACCATGTCACTGACCGAATTGACCACCGAATCCCCGAAGTAATCCAGCGAGATCGTGACCGCGCGATAGCGCTCGATGATGAAGCTGGAATTCTCCAGCATCTCCCACCCGGCCTCAACGCCCATGGCAATCAGCAAGCGCCAAGCCACCGGCACCCGCCGCGCCATCAGCCACAGGACAGCGAAGAACAGAATGCCATGCAGGATATGAGAGGGCGTATACCAGTCGGTCAGGTGCTGCGAGTTCTCCGATGAGAACACAACCCCATGCCAAAGCTTCACATAACCGCATTTGCAGATGAGCACGCGCCCGTTCCACCACTCGACCAAAGCCGCGCAGAGGATGATGCATAGGGTCAGAAGATAAGGCAGCCAGCGCATTCCCGCACTAAACCGACAGGATCGCCCTGCGTCAAGCCAAATTTCGCCCGCCACGATCCTGGTCGGACCGGTATTTTGCTCCTTGCCAAATACTCCGGGGCTCGGGGCAGCGCCCCGCCGTTCAACCCGGGAAGGCGCTGTCGGGTAAGCCCCCGTAGGATGGGCCATTGGCCCATGCTGCGCGGAACATGGGCCAATGGCCCATCCTACCTTGGCCCGCCTTCAGGAAGCCTTCAGCGCGCCCCGCTCGATCTGGTCCTGTTCGATGCTTTCGAACAAGGCGCGGAAGTTGCCCTCGCCGAAGCCATCGTCGCCCTTGCGCTGGATGAATTCAAAGAAAATCGGCCCCACCACCGTGCGCGAGAAGACCTGCAGCAGAATCCGCGTCTCGCCACCGTTCAGCACGCCTTCGCCGTCGATCAGGATGCCGTGCTGTGCCAGTCGGTCGATCGGTTCAGTGTGGCCGACCACCCGGGTCCTCGACACCTCATAATAGGCCATCGGCGGCTTGGGCATGAACTTCACCCCCCGCGCCGCGATCTCGTCGGTCGCGGCGTAGAGATCCTCGCTTCCCACCGCGATATGCTGGATGCCTTCGCCGTTGTAGCGCCGCAGGTATTCCACGATCTGCCCCGTCTCGCCCCGATCCTCGTTGATCGGAATCCGGATCCGCCCACAGGCCGAGGTCAGTGCCCGCGAATGCAGGCCGGAGTGTTTGCCTTCAATGTCAAAGAACCGGATCTGCTTGAAGCCGAACAGGCGTTCATAAAAGTCGAACCAGATGTCCATGTTGCCCTTGTGGACATTGTGCGTCAGGTGGTCGAGGTAATGGAACCCCACGCCCGCAGGCTTGGCCGCCGCCACAAACTCGAACTCCGCATAGGGGTTGGCATCCGGGCCATAGACATCTGTGAAATAAATCAGCGAGCCGCCGATGCCCACGATGGCAGGCCACTCGACCGCCTTTGCCCCTGTAAACGGCACAGCCCCCAAAGCCACGGCGTGCGCGAAGGCATGGGAAGCATCCACCACCCGCCACGCCATGGATGGCGCGCAAGGCCCGTGCAGGTCCACGAAATCGCGGCCATGGCTGCCCGGTTCGTCATTCAGCACATAGGTGATATCGCCCTGCTGCCACAGCTCCACCGCCTTGGTCTTGTGCCTTGCTGTCAGCACAAATCCCATGCGGGTGAAGAGATCGCGCAGGCTTTGCGGATCAGGATGGGCGAATTCGACGAACTCGAACCCATCGGTCCCGGCGGGGTTCGCCGCACTGATCGTGGCACGCGGGGCGGAATGCGGAAACGGTCCCATGGAGGCTCCTTTGGCTGACAGGTTGAGTTTAGCGCAAGACCCCTGCCAGAAGCGCGCATTCCCGACTGGATATTGCCGATAGTTTGCGGCAATCTCGCATGAAACGAGGGTATACCGCGCATGTCCCGCACGCTTGACGCCACCGATCAGCAACTTCTCGCGGCCCTTCAGGCCAAGGGAGACCTGACGGCGCAAGACCTTGCCGAAAGGCTGAACCTCTCCGCCAGTCAAGCCGCCCGCCGCCGCCAAAGGCTTGAGGCCGAAGGGCTGATCACCGGTTACACCGCCCGGCTTGACCCCGCGCGCCTTGGCCTGACCGTGCAGGCCTTCGTGCAGGTCCAGATGGCCGCCCATACGCCCGACGCCGCCCGCAGCTTTGCCCGCCTGATCGCCACAAGGGCAGAGGTCGTGGCCTGCTGGACCCTGACGGGCGAGGCCGACTACCTGCTGCGCGTCTGGTGCGCAGACCTTGCGGCACTCAACCAGTTGATCCAGCACGCCCTCTTGGCGCATCCCTCCGTCGGCCGTGTGCAAAGCCAGATCGTGATGGAGCAGATGAAGCCAGACTCGGGCCTGCCGCTGTAACCCGCGTATGCTGCACCTGCACATCCCCGTCCTGCCGCAGGTTAAAGCAGTCTTGGGCCAAATCCGGCACAAAGCTGTTAAAGGCCGGATCATGCTGCCACGTCCCCCCGGCCAAGACCTTTGACAGCCGAATCCCGGGCACCCCGCCCGGGGCTCCGGCCGGGATACCCCACCATGTCAATTCGCCCCGCATCGGTTGAAACCAGACCTACCCTCTGCCCTTGGGGCCAAGAAACCCCAACATCGCAAGCGGTTGTGGTTGCAAACTGCAGCATCTGTCATATCGCCGTTGCAGAATCCGCCTATCACGCTTGTGAAAAAGCAACTTGCGAAAACCGGACCACGACGCGACGGAAAACCAAAGCCCAAGCGTTAACAGAAGAACGCCGGGAAAATGCAGGTTGGCCGACGAAAAGGCCGCTGATCAAAGGAACGGGACCGATGACGATGCACGTTTCAGACTTCGCCCGCCCGGACGGTCCGCAGGTCGACTTGCAGCCGTCAGACTTCCTGCCTGCCGCCGCCCTTTACGCCGCACCCCAGCCCACCACCCGCGCCCGTCACTTCCCTGTCCTGTTCCTGTCGGACCTGCACCTTGGCTCCCGCGCCTGCCGGGATAAGGCGCTTTTGTCCTTCCTGCAGGGCCACACCGCCGATGTGATCTATCTGGTCGGTGACATCATCGACACATGGCTGCCCTTGGGCGCCTTCTGGACACCGGCTCAGCATCAGGTCCTCGCCATCCTGTTCGAGCGCGCCCGTCAGGGCACCCGCCTTGTCTATACCCCCGGCAACCACGACGCCTTCTTCCGCCGTTTCATCGGCCAGCACATGCTGGGGATCGAAGTCGTCGACCGCATCATTCATGAGACCGCCGAAGGCACCCGTTATCTGGTGGTCCACGGTGACGAGGGTGATGTGTTCGAGACCCACTTCCCGCTTCTGTCGCGCATCTCGGCGCGCTTCGACAGCGGGCTGCGCGGGCTGATCAACTACATCAACCGCCAGCGCGCGAAAGTCGGCTGGAAGGAATGGGCGCTGATCGACAGGCTGGTCAAGGGCTTCAACGACGCCGTCCGTGCCTGCGACGCCTTCGAGGAACGTCTGGCCGAGGTCGCCCGCACGCACGGCGCCGATGGCATCATCTGCGGCCACTTCCACAAGCCCGCCCTGCATTCCGACCACGGCGTGTCTTACGCCAACTGCGGCGACTGGGTGGAAAACGCCACGGCGCTGGTGGAAACCGCCTCCGGCCGCCTGCTTCTGATCGACTGGGCGCAGCATGGGGTGGAAATGCCTGCGTCAGACGTGCATATGGGGTTCCGGAACGCCGCCACAGGGGTCTGAAACCGGGTGACACACCCCGGGCTCCTGCGGCGACACTGAACGCGTATTGCACGGAATAACGGCATGGGCTCTGCCCTTCTCATCTTCGCGATCATCTGCCTTGCCCTGCAAGGGGCGAGCACCTTCCTCGCCCTGATCACGCTTCTGCGTCCGCAGGATGACGGGCCCGATCCCCTGCCCCCCGTCACCGTGCTTCGGCCGATCTGCGGGCTGGAGAATTTCCTTGAGGAAACCCTGGAAACCACCTTCCGCGCCGATTACCCGACGTTCGAGCTGATTTTCTGCGCCGCCGATCCAGCCGACCCCGCGATTGACTTGGTGGAGCGTCTGATCGCCAAATACCCCGATGTCCCGGCCCGTGTGCTGACCGGAGATGACAAGGTGTCCGGCAACCCCAAGCTGAACAACCTCGTCAAGGGCTGGAACGCGGCCAAGTATGACTACATCCTGATGTCGGACAGCAATGTGCTCTTGCCGCCCGACTACCTGCGCCGCTGCATGGCGGAATTCACGCCCGAAACCGGCCTCGTCTCCTCTCCCCCCATCGGCATCCGCCCCGAGGGCTTTGCCGCCCATCTGGAATGCGCCTTCCTCAACACGTTTCAGGCCAAGTTCCAGATGGCCTCTGCCGCGCTTGGCAACAGCTACGCCCAAGGCAAGATGCTGTTCTGGGACCGCCGCGTGCTGGACGCCGCAGGCGGCATCGCCATTCTGGGGCACGAGATGGCCGAGGATGTCGCCTCCACCAAAACTGTCCGCGCTGCGGGCAAGATCGTCAGCCTGCCGGGCCGCTTCTTTGAACAACCCATAGGCAAGCGCAACGCGCTGGTGGTCTGGAAGCGGCAGGTCCGCTGGGCCAAGGTCCGCCGTCTGGGCTTTCCCATGCTGTTCCTCCCCGAACTCCTCGCCGGAGCCGCGCTGCCCACTCTGGCCTTGGCCTTCGCAGCCCCCCTCTGGGCGTTGCCGGTGTTTCTGGGCCTGTGGTATCTGGCCGAATATATCCTCGCCATCGCGGGCGACTGGCCGAGGGATGAGGCCGACATTGCCGCATGGGTCCTGCGCGACGCAATGCTGCCCTTCCTGTGGTTCGCCGCATGGCGCGGCAATTCCTTTGAATGGCGCGGCAATGCCATGACCGCGAAAGACGTGCAGCCCAAATGACGCAAGACGCCGTTCTGGCCCTGATGCAAAGCCACGGCCTCTGGCTCGTCGGCCCCATGGCGGTGATTGAGGGACCCATCGTCACCGTCATCGCGGCCTACCTCGCCAAACTGGGTTACATGACGCTTCTGGGCGTCTATCTCGTCTGCGTGCTGGGCGACCTGATCGGCGACGGGATGTATTACTGGATCGGCCGCGCCGGTCCCGCCATCCTGCCGGAACGATGGCTGGCCAAACTGGGCCTGAACGAGGCCCGCCAGCTCGCGCTGGAAGGCGAGTTCGCCAAGAACGGCCCGCGCATCCTCTTGATCGGCAAATGGACCCATTCCGCCGGCCTGCCCGTGATGCTGGCCTCCGGGGCGGCACGGATGAACTTCGGCAAATACATGTGGTGGAACCTTCTGGGCACCATCCCCAAGACCGCTGTCTTCACCGCCATCGGCTGGTTTGTGGGCTCGGCCTATTCCGCCATCGACACCTGGATCTGGCGCGCCTCCTTGGGCGCTATCCTGCTGGTCGCCATGGTGGCCTTCATCCTGTGGCAAAGGAAGCGCGCATGAGGCTGACCTGCGTCATCCCCGCCTACAACGAAGAGGCCCGGATCGGGTCGGTCCTGCAAGCCGTCCTGGGTCACCCCCAGATCGACGAGGTCCTCGTCATCGACGATGGCAGCGCCGACGGCACCTCGGCCGTCGTGCAACGCTTCCCGCAAGCCCGACTGATCACGCTGGCCAAGAACGGCGGCAAGACCGCAGCGCTGGCGCATGGCTTTGCGCAGACCCAGTCCGAGATCATCCTCTTGATCGATGCCGACCTGACCGGCCTGTCGCCCGACCACCTCACCGCCCTGATCGCCCCGGTGAAGGCAGGCCGCGCGCATATGTCGGTGAGCTTGCGCGACAATGCCCCGTTCCTGTGGCGTTGGATCGGGCTTGATTACATCTCGGGCGAACGCGCCCTGCGCCGCGACCTTCTGGCCGGGCAAGAGGACGCCCTGAACCGCCTGCCCAAATTCGGCTTCGAGGTCTTCCTGAACTCCCTCATCCTGTCCAACCGCTCGCCCTTGGCTGTCGTTCGTTTGCCCGGCGTGAAAAGCCCTGTGAAATCCGCCAAATACGGCTTCTGGACCGGAGTCAAAGGTGACATCGCCATGATGCGCGACCTGTTCCGCGCCGTCCCGCCGCTCGGCCTGATCAACCAGATCCTCACCATGCGGCGCCTGCGGGTCTGACCTTCGCTTTTGTTCCTTTTTACTATTACCGAAAATCGCCGCACCCAATCCTTGACCTGTGGCATGCGGACGCCATCACTTTGCCAAGGCACAAGGACGCGTATATGGACCACATCTCGGACCTCTTCATCATCGGCGGCGGAATCAACGGCTGTGCCATCGCCCGGGATGCCGTGGGCCGTGGCCTGACGGTCACCTTGGCCGAACAGGCCGACCTCGCCTCCGCCACCTCCTCGGCCTCCACCAAGCTCTTCCACGGCGGCTTGCGCTATCTGGAATACTTCGAATTCCGCCTCGTCCGCGAGTCGCTGGAAGAGCGCGAGACCCTTCTGGCCGCCATGCCCCACATCTCTTGGCCGATGCGCTTCGTGCTGCCCCTGTCACCCGGCATGCGCTTTGACGCCAGCACCCCCACCTCGCGCCTCTTGGGCACCGTCATGCCCTGGCTCAAAGGCCGCCGCCCCGACTGGCTGATCCGGCTTGGCCTGTTCCTCTATGACCACCTCGGCGGCCGCAAGGTCCTTCCCGGCACCAAGCGGCTGGACCTGACGCAAGACCCCGCAGGCAAACCCCTGAAACCCGCCTTCACCACGGCCTTCGAATATTCCGACTGCTGGGTCGAAGACTCCCGCCTCGTGGCCCTGACCGCCCGCGATGCCGCCGAGCGGGGTGCCGCGATCCTGACCCAAACCCGCGTCACCCACGCCGCCCGGCACGGCGACCTGTGGGCCATCACGACCGAGGATGCCAAAGGCCAGCACCTGCACCACGCCCGCGCCCTCGTCAACGCCGCCGGTCCCTTCGTCTCGACGGTGATGAAGGACGTCCTGCCCACGACGTCCAAAGAAGGCGTCCGCCTGGTGCGCGGCTCCCACATCGTCACCCGCAAACTCTACGACCACGACCGCTGCTATTTCTTCCAGGGCGCCGATGGCCGCATCATCTTCGCCATCCCCTATGAACGCGACTTCACCCTGATCGGCACCACCGACGCCGAACACACGGGCAAACCCGGCGAGGTCCGGATCACCGACGCCGAGCGGGACTACCTTCTGACCTTCGCCAACCAATACTTCCTGGACCCCGTCACCCCCGCCGACATCGTCTGGACCTATTCCGGCGTCCGCCCGCTCTATGCCGACGGTGCCAAATCCGCGACCGCCGCGACCCGCGACTATGTCCTGTCGCTCGACCCGTCGCCCACCGCCGCAAACACCGCACCTATCCTCAACATCTTCGGCGGCAAGATCACCACCCACCGCCGTCTGGCCGAACACGCGCTGGACAAACTGAGCCCCTTCTTCCCCGCCATGAAACCCGCCTGGACCGCCCGAGCCCCCCTCCCCGGCGGCGACTTCCCCCTGTCAGACAAACCCAGACTGATCGAGCGCCTCCGCGCCGAACACCCCTACCTCCGCCCCCCCTGCGCCGAGCGCATGATCAAAGCCTACGGCACGGACGCCTTCACCATCCTCGGGCAAAGCACCACGCCCGAGGCGCTGGGCCAAGACTTCGGCGCCACCCTGACCGAAGCCGAGTTGCGCTGGCTGATGACCCACGAATTCGCGAGGCATGCGAGCGACGTCATCTGGCGCAGAAGCAAACTGGGGCTGCGCATGACCCCCGACGATGTTGAGCGGCTGGAGGCGTGGATGCAGGCCAACCCCGAGTAGGTCGGGGCGCGCCCCGACTCGTAGGGTGGGGTTAAACCCCACCCTACAGCATCGGCCCGGGGTTCCGACGGCGGACTGCAAGACTAGGGCCGATCAGAGGGCCTTCCTGTGGAAGGACCTCCGGCCCCTTGGTCGAAGGCGCAAGCCGCAGACCAAGAGACGTCGCCCCAAGCGCAGTCAGTTGTAAATTGAGGAAGGAAACAGTACCAATGAACTATGCCATGAGAACTGCCTAACCAAGTGACCTTATTGATCGGAAATGGGACTTTGTCGATGTTTGGATTCTTTAAAAAGAAGATTTCCAAGAACCCACTCTTTCAAGCTTTAGCTCTTTCTCCCGACGCGTTCGCCGAGTTCGTTGTTGAAACTTTCGAAATTATGGATAGCGCAACCAAAGCACACGTTCTTGTTGCTCGATTGAATGCATACCCATTGCTTCAGGCACTTGATCATAACTTGAGGAAAAAAGGCAAATCGTTCTCCGTCGACGACTTCATAAAGGAGGTTCTATCTCGCGAGCAAAGAGCGCGAGAAGATGAAATAAATTCAAGGCGTAACGCATGGTTTCTATATTCCGGATTTCTGATCCGCA
>CANBRQ010000183.1 GCA_947371955.1 Paracoccaceae bacterium
ACTGAAGGCGCGGGCGGTGCTGGCGGATGGACGCTCGGTCGGGCGGGTGATCTTTGAGCGCATGGGCAAGGGCGGCGCGCAGGCGGCGGGGCGGGATGCGGGGGCGATTGAGGTCGGCAAATGGGCCGATCTGGTGGCGCTGGACTGCACGGGTCCGGATATGGCGGGGCGCAAGGGCGACCGGCTGCTGGATAGCTTCGCCTTTGCCGGCGATGACCGGATGGTCCGCGAGGTCTGGTCGGCGGGGCGGCACATCGTCCGCGAGGGCCGTCACATCGCCCGCGATGGGGTCCGGGCGCGGTTTGCCAAGGTTATGGCGCGGCTGGCCGAAGCGCTGTGATGGCGGGCTGGGAGGATATCCGGGCGGAGGTTCTGGCGCGCATCAGGTCTCGGGCCTGGCCCTTGGGCGCGCTGATCCCCGGCGAGGAGGCTCTGGCCCAGGAATTCGGCGTGGCACGGGCGACGGTGAACCGGGCTTTGTCGGAACTGGCACGGGTGGGGGTGCTGGAGCGGAAGCGCAAGGCAGGCACGCGGGTTGCGGCTTTGCCGGTGCGCAAGGCCAGCTTCGATATTCCGGTGATCCGGGCCGAAGTAGAGGCGCGGGGCGAGATCTACGGGTTGCGCCTGCTCTATCTGGCGATCGAGCGGCCTCCGGTGCCGGTGGTGGCGCGGTTGGGACAGGATGTCGGGGATATGGTGCATGTGCAGACGCTGCATCTGGCCACGGGGCGTGGCTTTGTGGTGGAGGATCGCTGGCTGAACCGGGCGGTGGTGCCGGACCCGATGCCGGATTTCGGCGCGGTCAGTGCGAATGAATGGCTGGTGGCGCATGTGTCCTATGCCACGGGCGATATCAGTTTTGCCGCGGAGGGGGCTGGCGGTTGGGAGGCCGAGGCCATGGGCGTTACAGACGGCGCTGCGGTCTTTGTGACCGAACGCTGCACTTGGGCGCCGGAGCACCCCATCACATGGGTCAGGTTGGTCCATGCGCCGGGCTACCGGCTGTCGACCCTGCTCTAGCCAAGCGCCCTGCCCCGCGCTAGCTTGAAGATCAGGGTCCAACCCCTTGGCCAAAGGAAGAAAGCCAATGCACTATGCCCCGGGCCGCGAGGCTTGCCCCTTGCCCTATTCGCCCTTCAAGTCCTGCACCGTGCCAAGGCCGATCGGTTGGATCTCGACGGTGGACGCGCAAGGACGGGCCAATCTGGCCCCCTACAGCCAATGGCAGAACCTGTCCTTCGACCCGCCGATGGTGATGTTCGCGGCCAACCCCTATTCCGATGGCAGGCGGAAGCACTCGGTGGTCAATGCCGAGACGACCGGCTGGTTCGTCTGGAACATGGCGACCTTTGCCCTGCGCGAAGCGGTGAACATCTCGGCGATGGAATGGCCGGATGGGGTGGATGAGTTCGAGAAGGCGGGCGTGACGAAGGCCGCTTGTGTCGACGCCCCGGGTCCAAGGGTGGCGGAAAGCCCGGCGCAGTTCGAATGCCGCTACATGCAGACGACGCGGCTGAAGGGCAATTCAGCACATGGCTGGGTCGATGTGGTGTTCGGCGAAGTGATGCGCATCCACGTGAAGGACGAGATGATTCTGCCCGATGGCAAGCTCGATATCCTAAAGATCCGCCCCCTCGCCCGGCTTGGGTATTACGACTACACCTCGGTCACGGAGGTGTTCGAAATGCGCATTCCCGGCGCATCCGAGGCGGCCGCCAAAGGACTGGAAGGCACGGCGTAACATGGGCCGACGGCCCATCCTACCCAAAACGAACGTTCCGCCCTTGCCCTTGCTCTTTGCCAAATACTCCACGGGTGGTCCGGAGGGTGTGAAACCCTCCGGGGCCAGCAAAGGGCGCATGGCCAGCCACAGGTAGGATGGGCCATTGGCCCATGCTACGCGATGCGGGGGTTCGGGGCTGTGGCGCCGGTCCAGATCGGGTTGGACCAGGCCCGCTTGCCCGCCGCGTCGATCACGGCGGCCCGAACGAAGGGCGAGTTGTTCAAACGGGCCAGCGGCACCTCGCCCCGTGTCAGCGAATGGCCATGCACGGCCTTCGCCCCCGTCCCCCAGCCGATCGCCACGATTGATGAGGCGGCCGAGCATTCCACCACCAGATGACCGTCCTCAACCCGCACGTCACGCAGTTCGGGACCTTGGGTGGCGTAGAAAGCGCCCGCTTTCAGTGCGGCCAGCAGGGCCTCGGGGGTGTTTTCCTGCGACTTCACCATCACCCAGCCGCCAAAATGGTCCGGCTCCGAAAAATGCGCGTCGTCGGTGGCGATCAGGGTCAGCTTGCGGCCCTCGGTCAAAAGCTGGTCGGCGATGGCGAAGCCGTCGGCCCGGTCGCAGCCCGTGGCACAGCCGTGGTTGTAGATCTCCACCGCATGGGCTGCGGTGATCGAGCGGGCGTCTTCCACCGTCAGGCCCGACCATTGCGGATGGGCCACGGCCACGAAGGCCCCGGCCGCCACCGCGCGGGCGGCGATCTGCGGGCCGGTTTCCTGGTCGGGCAGCGGCAGGAACGAAGGCGAGTTTGACGGCGCGAAATCCTCCGGCAGGCCTACGGCGAGAATATGCCACAACTCGCCGTTCGCCATGGCCCCCGAATGCAGTTCCGCGCCAAGGATCGTGGTGAAGCGGTTGTCGCGGAAGGGCACGGTGTCGACAATCGGATAGCCGTAATGGCCCACGAAATGGTCGGTCAGGGCGATGAAGTCATAGCCTTCCGCCTTGTAGCGGCGGATCACCTCTTCGGGCGGCAGAACTCCGTCGGATCGGGTGGAATGGGTGTGCAGATTGCCGCGCCAGAAGCGGCCCGGTGCGGTGAAGGCGGGAAGGGTCAGAATCTGGGTCATGGCAAGCTGGCCTTTGGCTACGAGGTTTGGCGCAACTTGTCAGGCCAGACCCCGCCTTGCAAGGCCAGGTGCCACACGGGGTTTGGGCCATTTATCTTTCGGCCCCCTCACAAAACGGACACGGTCATGTGCATTTCCTGCCTCTGCAGCAAATGTTAACCATTTGTTAAGCTTTGCCGAGCAACCTGAGGTTGTTTCGCCCGATGCAATGCCTCAGCAATTGTTTCCTTATGTCACACAATCGCCGCAATCGGGGCGTGGAATCGGCCTCAGGGAGGACTTGATCATGACGGTTACGCATACCATGACCATGACGCTGCTGGCGACCGGCAGCCTGAGCATCTATCTGATCCTGCACGCCGCCATCGACGTTCTGCGTCAGCACCGCTTGCCCAAGGACTGACCCTGCGGCCTCAGGCCAAAAACCGGGCTAGCCACGCCCGATATAGGGCATGTCACGCGCCATCAGGGTCATGAAGGGCACGTTGATGTCCAGCGGCAGATTGGCCATCTGCAGCACCGCTGTCGCCACATGCTCCACATCCATCACGGGTTCGATCTTGATCTGGCCATCGGCCTGCGGCACCCCGGTCTGAAAGCGCGCCGCCATCTGGGTCAGGGCATTGCCGATGTCGATCTGGCCACACGCAATATTGAAGGCGCGGCCATCAAGGCCGAGGGTCTTGGTCAGCCCCGTCACCGCATGCTTCGACATCGTATAGGGCACCGACCCCGGACGCGGCACATGGGCGGAAATCGAGCCGTTGTTGATGATGCGCCCGCCCATCGGGTCCTGATTGCGCATGATGCGGAAGGCCGCGCGGGCGGCGAGGAACATGCCTGTCACGTTCACGTTCAGGACGGCCAGAAAATCATCGACATTGATCTCGTCAATGGGTGCCGCTTTGGTCGACATGCCGGCGTTGTTGAACAGCACATCGACGCGGCCGAAGGTGGTGAGGGCGAGGTTGAAGGTCGCGTCGACCTCGGCGGGCACCGTCACGTCACACGGCAGGATCAGGGCATTGGGCGCATCGGCGGCGGTTTCCTCCAAAGCGTCCTTGCGCCGGCCGATCAGGCCGACGTTCCAGCCAGCGCGCAGGAAGGACCATGCCGTGGCGCGGCCAATGCCGGAGCCCGCTCCGGTGATGAGGATGGTTTGGCTCACAGGCGTGTCTCCCGATAATTGGCTTTGGCGAGGAAGTCGGGATGGATCTCGACACCCCAACCCGGCGCATCCGGTACGATGGCACAGCCATCCTCGATGCGGTAGGGGTCACCAAGGAAAAGCCCTTCCTGCCAAGGGTAGTAGTCTTGGCCCTCGATGGAAAATTCCAGATACTTGCCGGGGTTCGGGATCGCCTTCAGAAGATGCATGGTGCACATCGTCACCAACGACAGGTTGGCAGCGTGGGGGGTCATCGGCAGACCGGCGCGTTCGCCCATCTTGCAGACTTCCAAGGTGCGGGACAGCCCGCCGAGGTACATGACGTCGGGTTGCAGGATATCGACGGCTTTGTGTTCGATGGCCAGTTGCCATGCGGTGAACTCGCAATCCTGCTCGCCGCCCGCCACGTCCAGCGACAGGGCGGCGCGGACCTGCGCCGTCTGGTCGACCTCCCAATAGGGGCAGGGTTCCTCGAAATGGCCGATGCCGTTGTCTTGCAGCATGTGACCGACTTCAATCGCGGCCTTGGGGCCATAGCAGGAGTTACCATCCACCAGTTTGTCAATGCCGTCGCCCAAGGCCTTGGCAACCGTGGGAATTACCGATTCTGTGCGGCCGGGCCATTCGTCTTTCCCGCGACCGCATTCGGCTCCGACGCGCCATTTGAACGCGGTGAAGCCGTAGGTGTCGCGCAGGGCGACGAAGCGTTTGGCTTCATCCTCGGGCGTGATGTCGCGTTTCATCGATGATGCGTAGGCGCGCAGTTTGCCGGGGGTGCCGCCGATCAGGCTGACCACCGGCTTGCCTGCGGCCTTGCCGCGCCAGTCCCAGACGGCGGTGTCAAGGCCGGTTTGCGCGCGGCGCAGGTAGGACCCGGGGTATTTGTGCTCACGTTCAGCAATCAGGCGCAGCGTGTCTTCCATGTCCGCGATCTGCGTGCCTATGGCGTGGCGGGCGACCTGACGGTGGAAGATTTCCGCCGTGATGTCGGCGTTGTAGGTGGACAGCTGGCCCCAGCCTTGGCTGCCATCTTCGGCGGTCAACCGGGTGAAGGTGACGAATTCGTTGCCGATGGTTTCAAGTTTGATAATCTTCATGATCTCAGCCCCTTACAGCCATTTCTTCCACTTGAACACGCAGTAGGTCACGACAGCAGACGCCACCATCAATCCCAGGGCCATCGGGTAGCCCAAGGCGAAGTTCAGCTCCGGCATCAGCCGGAAGTTCATGCCGTAGATCGAGGCGATCAGCGTCGGCGGCAGGAACAGCACCGCGACCACCGAGACGATCCGCACCGTTGTGTTTTGCGCAAGGTTGATCATGCCCAGCGTCGCGTCTGTCGCCTGCGCGACACGGCTTGACAGATAATCGCCATGCACCTCCAGCGACTGGATATCCTTGGACAGGCCGATGATGGTGGCCTTCAAGGGCTCGACCGTGCCGCGCTCCTCGAGGCCCACACGGAAAAAGCCCAAGGCCCGCTCGATGGTCAAGAGCGACAGACGGCAGTTGCCCACCATGTCGCTTTGCCGGCCCGAGGTTTCCAGAGCCTTTTGCAGAACGGCGGCTTCGGGGCCCAGACCCTCGGTCGTGAAGATCGCCCTTGTGATGGAATCCAGCGCCTTGCCGGAGCCTTCCAGCAGGTCGGCGATGCGGCCGATGATTTCTTCACACAGGCCAAGGAAGACACGTTCCGGCCCGGCACAGCCAAGGCCCACCTTGTCGGCACGCGGCGCGTAGGTCTCGAACGGGCGGGGGGTGTGGTAGCGCACGCTGACCAGATGACCCTTGCCGAGGATGAAGGCCACGGGGCCGGTCACCGGTGTGACGCCATCTTCGCGCGACAGGCCAGGGACCAGAACGGTCAGCACATCAAAGCCGTCTTCGCGGTAGAGGCGGGCTGAGATTTCGATCTCCTCCAAGTCCTCCAGCGTCGGCACTTCGGGGACAAAGGGCAGGGCTGCGGCCACCTCGGCCGGGTCGGGCTTGCACAAGTCGATCCAGAGGGCGTCCTGCGGCGCACTGGGCACCAGCTTGCCGTTGTCATTGCGGTAGGCGAAGAGCATCCGGTCCCCCCATGCGATGGTGATTGCTTGCCACGGGCAGGGGCTGGACAAAAGCCCCTGTTTGAGAGGACACCAAAGGAAGGGAGGCCTTCATGTTCGATCTGGTGATATTCGATTGCGACGGGGTGCTGATCGATTCAGAGATCATCTCGGCACAGATGCTGGTCGATGAACTGGCGGGCCTTGGGGTCAGGATCGACCTGCCATACGTGGCGCGGCATTTTCTGGGGCGCAGTTATCCGACGGTGATGGCGCAGATCCGCAAGGAGTTCGGGCTGGACCTGCCGCCCGCGTTTGAAGACCAATACCGCAGTCGGTTGATGGCGGCCTTTGAGGTTGGCTTGCGGGTGATGCCCGGTGTCACCCCCGTGCTTGAGGCGCTGGGGCTGCCGTGGTGTGTGGCGACCTCAAGCAGCCCCAAGCGGGCCGAACGGTCGCTGGAGATTGCCGGACTGCGCGGGTTGGTGGGCGATGGGCTTTACACCGCGACGATGGTGGCCCGCGGCAAGCCTGCGCCGGATCTGTTCCTGCATGTGGCGGCGGAGCGCGGGGTGGACCCCGGGCGCTGTCTGGTCATTGAGGACAGTCTGAACGGTGTGAAGGCCGGGATTGCGGCGGGCATGGTGGTCTGGCGCTTTACCGGGGGCAGCCATCTGGCGGGGCTTAGTCTCGATGCGCCGGAGGATGCCAAGGCCGCCTTGCATTTCAAGGATTTCGCTGATTTCTTCAACCTGCACCCTGCCCTTCTGCGGAGGCCCTGATGGCCCGTATCATCACCCCTGCCCCATCTGAACCCTCGCTGCATGACGAGGCGGCGCGGGCGGGGTGGCTGTATTACCTTGGCGGGTTGACGCAGGATCAGATTGCGACCGAACTGGGCGTGTCGCGGCAAAGGGCGCAGCGGCTGGTATCGCGGGCGGTGGCGGAGGGGTTGATTCAGGTGCGGCTGTCGCATCGGATTGGCGCTTGTCTGACGCTGGAGGCAGAACTGACCGACCGGTATGGCATGACGCGGTGTCGGGTGGCACCCTCACCGGGGGCCGGGGGTGATCTGGTACGGGCGACCTCGCCCGCCGCTGCGGCGGAACTGGAGAGGGTGTTGCGGATGCCTGAGCCGAAGGTGATTGCCTTGGGCACGGGGCGGTCGATGCGGGGGATGGTGGATGCGATGGAGGATATGGAAGCCTCGCAGCACCGGCTGGTGTCGTTGATCGGGAATATCGCGCCGGATGGGTCGGCGAGTTTCTTCGATGTGGTGATGCGGATTGCCGACAAGGTGCGTGCGCCGCATTACCCGATGCCGGTGCCGGTGATCTCGCCCACGCCCGAGGAGAACGCGGCCTTCCACGCGCTTGGGCCGGTCCGCAAGGTCGTGGACCTTGCAAGAGCGGCGGACGTGATTTTTGTCGGCGTGGGCCAGATGTCGAACGACGCGCCGCTGCTGGCAGATGGCTTCGTGAGCCGGGCGGAACTCGATGAGATGCAGGCGGCGGGCGCTACCGGAGAAGTTGCCGGCTGGGTCTATGATTCGCGGGGCAACTACCTCGACGTGGGCACCAACCGCCGCACCGGAGGGGTTCGGGTCGAGCCGGGCCTGCCCCGCCCGGCCATCGGCATCGCGGCTGGACCCTCGAAGGTCACAGCAATTGCTGCAGCGCTGCAATCGCGCATTATCAACGGCTTGGTCACCGACGAATCCACCGCAAGTGGTATTCTGGCGCTTTGAGCTTTTGCGCATGCAGCGAATAAAAGCTCTTGACGGATCACAGGGTCGTGTGAGCATTTAACCGCTAAGCGATGAAATGCTCAATCGCTGATCTGGGAGGATACCAATGCAAATGACGCTGCGCGCGCTTCTTGGCGCGACGGCTTTGCTCACCCTGACGGGTGTAGCATTCGCCGAAACGACCGAGATCACTGTGGCCACCGTGAACAACGGCGACATGATCCGGATGCAGGGGCTGATGGATGATTTCTACGCCAAGAACCCCGACATCAAAGTGAACTGGGTGACGCTGGAAGAAAACGTTCTGCGCCAGAAGGTCACGACCGACATCGCCACCAAGGGAGGCCAGTTCGACGTTCTGACCATCGGCACCTATGAGGTTCCGATCTGGGGCAAGCAGGGCTGGCTGGTCTCGCTGGACGATCTTCCGGCGGATTACAACAAGGCCGACCTGCTGCCCGCCATCGCTGGCGGTCTGACGGTGGATGGCCACCTTTACGCCTCGCCCTTCTACGGCGAATCGTCGATGGTCATGTACCGCAAGGATCTGGTCGAGGCTGCTGGCCTGACCATGCCCGACGCCCCGACCTGGGCGGACATCAAGAAGATCGCTGATGCCACCACCGACAAGGCGAAAGAGCAGTACGGCATCTGCCTGCGCGGCAAGGCCGGCTGGGGCGAGAACATGGCCTTCCTGACGGCCATGTCGAACTCGTTCGGCGCGCGCTGGTTCGATGAGAAGTGGCATCCCCAGTTCGACCAGCCCGAATGGAAGAAGACGCTGCAGTTCTATGTCGACCTGATGAAGGCCGACGGCCCGGCCGGCTCCTCGTCGAACGGCTTCAACGAGAACCTGACGCTCTTCCAGCAGGGCAAGTGCGGCATGTGGATCGACGCCACCGTCGCCGGCTCGTTC
>CANBRQ010000184.1 GCA_947371955.1 Paracoccaceae bacterium
CGCGAGACGTTGCGGCTTTACCCCCCCGTCCCGATGATGGTCCGCGAAAACACCTGCCCTGAGGATTTTCGCGGCCGTCCCGTCAAACCCGGCGCGCAGGTGGTGCTGTCTCCGTGGCACCTGCACCGCCACGACCGTTTCTGGCCCAACCCGGATGCCTTCGACCCTGACCGCTGGAGCACGGACTCCAACCGCATTTGCGCCCGTGACGCGTATCTGCCGTTCTCCTCCGGGCCGCGTGTCTGCACGGGAGCTGGATTTGCGATGGTGGAGGGCACGCTTTTGCTGGCGCAATTTGCCAAAGCTTTCCGGTTTGAGGCCGTTGCGGGGCGGATTCCCGTGCCGGTGGCGCATCTTACAGTGCGCGCGAAAGACGGGATCTGGCTCAATCTGACCCGGCGCTAGTCTGCTTGGCCAAGGCTAGGGGGGCTCATAGCCCTCAGCCCTCGCGGAATGTTTAGCGAGGGCGAGTAGAAAAAGGCTTTCGCGCCTTGCAACTCGCACTCGCCAAATATCCTCAGATGTGAGCGGAACGCGAGGAGGGCGAGCCCCCCCTTCCCCGGCGTCAGACGTAATCCTGCCGTTGCAGGCTGTACTTGGCCATCTTCTCGTTCAAGGTCCGGCGCGGCAGGCACAGTTCTTCCATCACCGCGACGATGGAGCCCTTGTGGCGACGCATGGTGTTGTCGATCAGCATGCGCTCGAAGGCTTCCACATAGTCTTTCAGCGGCTTGCCTTCGGTGGTCAGGGCCGGACCCGTCGCCTCGTTGTCCGCCATCAGAAGCGAGGCGATGGAGCCGGACCCTCGGCGATTCTGCAGCACGGCCCGTTCGGCGATGTTGACCAGTTGGCGCACGTTGCCGGGCCAGGGGGCTTGCAGCAGTTGGGCGGCTTCCTGGGCTGTTACTTGGGGCGCATCGCAGCCGTATTCTTCCGAGAATTGCTCGGTCAGGCGGTTGAACAGGGTCAGGATGTCTTCGCCGCGCGCGCGCAAGGGGGGCAGGACGATGGTCATGGCGCCCAGACGGTAGAACAGATCGGGGCGGAGCGTGTCTTCCAGCGTCTTGTCGGGGGCGTGGCGGTTGCAGATGGCGATGATCCGTGTTTCGGGCGGGATGCCCTGTTCATTGATCATGGTCAGCAGACGAGCCTGCATCGAGCCGGACAGCGCTTCGATGTCTTCAAGGCAGATCGTGCCGCCCCGTGCCTCTTCCACCAGCGGGATCGTGCCATCCTCGGCAGGGCCGAAGAGGCGGGAAGCCAGTTGGTCTTCCGACCAAGCCGCACAGGAGATCGTCACGAACTTTCGGCCCGCGCGGGGGCCCACAGCGTGCAGCGCATGGGCCACGAGGGTCTTGCCGGTGCCTGTCTCGCCATCAATCAGCACATGGGCGTCGGCTTGGCCGAGGTCGAGAATATCTTCCCGCAAGCGCTCCATCACCGGCGAGGTGCCGATCAGCTTCTTCATCAGGACCGAGCCGTCCGAGAGTTCCTTGCGCAGCGCCCGGTTGTCGAGGGTCATGCGGCGCGCCTGCGTTGCCTTCTTGGCCAGTTCGGTCATCCGGTCGGGGTTGAAGGGCTTTTCGAGGAAATCGAAAGCACCGACCCGCATCGCCTCCACCGCCATAGGCACGTCGCCGTGGCCGGTGATCAGGATCACGGGAAGCCCCGAATCCATCCCCATCAGCTTTTTCAAGAAGGCCATGCCATCCATGCCGGGCATCTTGATATCGGACACGATCACGCCGGGGAAATCGGCGCCGATCGCCTTCAGCGCCTCCTCGGCGGAGGGGAAGGTTTCGGTGTCAAACCCCGACAAGGCCAGCCATTGGCTGATGGATTGCCGCATATCGGCTTCGTCATCGACGATTGCCACCTTCATTGCTCGCGCCATCAATCCCTCATTCCGCTGCTTTTACGTTTTGGTCACGATCTTCGGCCGTCTCGGCGCGCAGGATCGGAAGCTGCATTTCAAACACCGCGCCGCCGGTTTCCCCATTGCGTGCGGTCAGGCGCCCGCCAAGGTCGGTCACGATGCCGGAACTGATCGCCAGCCCCAGACCGATGCCCTCGCCGGCTTTCTTGGTGGTGTAGAAAGGTTCAAACAGGTTCACCAAATCGGCAATCCCATGGCCATTGTCGCGCACATTCAGCACGGCCATGTCACCGGAGGCGAGCATCAGGTCAATCTGCGGCTCTTTGACGTCTTTGGTCGCATCCAAAGCGTTGCGCAAGAGGTTGATCATCACTTGTTCGAGCCGGAGCCGGTCGGCCATGACCATGAGGGGCTGGCGGGGAATCGAACGGGTTATCTTTACAACGCGCAGTTTCAACTGCGGTTCCATCATGGCGAGTGCGGAAGACAGGCAGATGCGCAGATCGACAGGCTCAAACGCCTCCCCCCCTTTGCGGGCGTAGGATTTCAGTTGGCGGGTGATGGCGCCCATGCGGTCGATCAAGTCATCAATGCGCTGGAACGAGGACAGGGCCTCCTCGGGCCGCTTCCTTTGCAACAGAAGGCGCGCACCGGCGAGGTAGGTTTTCATCGCGGCCAGCGGCTGGTTCAGTTCGTGGCTGACCGCTGCCGACATCTCGCCCAAGGCGGCCAGTTTGGAGGACTGAGCGAGCGTCTGTTCGGCGACGGCCAGGTCTTTCTGGACCTTCTCGCGTTCGGCAATTTCGCGCTGCAGGCGGGCGTTCAACTGGCGCAGTTCCAGCGACTCGCGCCGGAAGGACAGGGTTTCCGACCAGGCGCGGCGTGACAGAAGGTAGAACGTCATGGCGGCGAGGATCGCCAGACCCATGATCTCCAGCGCCAGAATGCCGTTCACCCGTTCGCGGACCGAATCGTAGGCGGTGAAGCTGGCCATGCGCCAGCCGCGAAAGGTCATGCGGTTGTCGGTGCGCAGAACGGCTACGCCGCTCAGATAGGTGTCCGGGCGGTTCTGCGTCAGGTCAGAGGTGACCGACAGCGCCCGGTTCAGCGCCGTGTTCAGGGCCGAGGAACTGTCGGGTGCGGCGATGGCCTGCTCCAACGGCTGGCCGCGCCACCGCGGTTCGGTGGACAGGATGACCTTGCCTTGCGAATCGCTCACCAGCACCACGTCCTGCAACGCGGCCCAGGCGCGTTCGAATTTCATCAGATCGACCGCCACCACGATCACGCCCATCGGCTTGCCTTCGGCGAGGATCTGCTGGCTGTAGGTGAATTCAAAGCCGCCGCCGTCGCGCTGCGCGGTGGAAAACACCGTGTCGGAGGAGCGCGCTGCGGCCACATAGAAATCAGCGTTGCGGTAGTTGGTGCCCAGAAGGTTGCGGTTCGTGGCCCCCACCGTGCGGCCTGTGTTGTCCAGAAGCAGGATCGAGGCCACGCCGATATCGGCCTGAACCTGCACCAGCCGCTGCGTGGTGCGCGAGAAATCACCCTTGATCAGCGCCTCGGAAATCGCGGGGTCGCGCGACAGAAGCAACGGCACGACCGAAGTGCGCTGCAGTTCGGACACAACATTGCCGCTGTAGAGCGCTAGCCGCAGTTCGGCCTTGTTGCGGGTGGTTTCAGTAAAGCGCTCGGTCATCCAGCGGTTGGTCACCAGCACCATGCCGATCGCAAACACGATCAGGACGGCCACGATGACCTTGACCCATATAGAGCCGCCCTGTAGGCGGTCCAGCCGGGATTTCTGCTTGGTTTTGTCGCTCATGCGCGCAAATCTAGGCCTGTGACTTGGTCACCTCAAGGAAAGCCCCCGTGAGCGGCCTTAGGCCAGCGCCATCCCGCCCATCAGGCTGGCGAAAACCGAAAGGCCGTCCGTGCCGCCCTGAGCCGCATCCACCACACGCTCGGGGTGGGGCATCATGCCCAGCACGCGGCGGTTGGCCGACAGGACGGCTGCGATATCGGCGGTGGCCCCGTTTGGGTTGGCAAGATAGGTGAAGGCGATACGGTCCTGATCCCGCAGGGCTTTCAGCCCCTCAGCATCTATGGTGAAGTTTCCGTCGTGGTGAGCGATGGGGATGTTGATTTCCTGACCTCGGCCAAAGGCCGAGGTGAAGGCGCTGTCGGTCGTGGCCACCCGGAGGCCGACCGTGCGGCAGACGAACTTCAGCCCCGCATTGCGCATCAGGGCACCGGGCAACAGGTGCATCTCGGTCAGAACCTGAAAGCCGTTGCAGACGCCAAGAACGAAACCACCGCGCTCTGCATGGGCCTTGACCGCCCCGGCGATCGGCGATTGCGCCGCGATGGCCCCGCAGCGCAGGTAGTCACCGAAAGAAAACCCGCCCGGCAGCCCCACAACATCGGTGCCGGCCGGAAGCGCCGTGTCCTTGTGCCAGACCCGCGCCACCTGAAATCCCGCCTTCTCGAACGCCACGGCCAGATCGCGGTCGCAGTTGGAACCGGGGAAGGTGATGACGGCGGCTTTCATGACGGGCTCCTGTCTGCGATGGCGTCCCTTAGCGCAAAGCGGGGGGGCGTGCCAGAGGGTTGGCGGCGTCAAGGGTGTGAGCTTTTGAGGCGATCAAAAACTGACCACTTGTGCTGCATTCCCGGCCATGCCTTGGGCCGCCGATCCGCCCAGCGTCAGCACCAAGACAACATTCCTAAAGGATAAAGCTCGCCAGATTGGCCAGGCCCAACGTGATCTCGACGACAATGGCTCTGTTGGCGGCGTGGATGTCTTCTCTTCCTGTGATGGCCTCACACTCATCACATTGGCACATTGCGATGCCGTCAGGAGGGGGCATCCACACCATCAACAGTGCCGATTTGAACATGAAATTCGCCAAACCGGTGGCTGGTTTACAACCCCAGCCGGGGCAGTTCAATGGCTGGGCAGCGGTTCATCACCACCTCAAGGCCGGCTGAGTGCGCGGCCGTGGCGGCGGCTTCGTTGACAACGCCAAGCTGCATCCAGATGGCACGTTGGCCTTTGAGGTGCTGGATCGCCTCGTCCACCACCGGACCGACAGCGTCTGAGGCGCGGAAGATGTCCACCATATCGACCGGCCCTTCGATCTCGGACAGGCTCGCGCGGACGGTCTCGCCCCAGGCCGTGACCTGACCGGCTTGCCCGGGGTTGACTGGAATGACCCGATAACCGCGCCCGGCCAGATAGGCGGCAACGCCGTGGCTTGGCCGGTCGGGCTTTGGTGACCAGCCGACAAGGGCGATCACCTTGGTGTTCGTCAGGATGCGGCGCAGGGTTGCATCGTCACTTAGGTAGTCTGCCATGGTTTTCCCCAGAAACGCTTGACGCCAAAGATGGCCTCCCCCATGAAAAAGGCGCCCGGGCTTGGGACCGGGCGCCAGTGCGGAACGAGGGACAGTGATGTGAAAGCGGCGTTCCGGGCCATGCCTTCGATGCCGATATAAGATTGCGCTAAAGACGTTAAAGGGGCACTTTCCGCAAAAGCCTTCACAAACTTGTGCAGGTTAGCCTTTAAGCGCATTTAACGGTCCTTTTAACGGATCGAGGCTGCATAAAGTGCGATCGCCGCTGCGTTTGACACGTTCAGCGAGCCAAACTCATCGGCAAAGGGGATGCGGGCGATGACATCGCAGGTTTCGCGCGTCTTTTCCCGCAGGCCCGGCCCTTCGGCACCCATCACCAAAGCTACGGCGCGGTTGCCGGCATTGGTCATCGCCTCGCCCAATGTCACGGTGCCTTCACCGTCCAGCCCGATCAGCACATAACCCATCTCGCGCAGGGTCTGCATGCTGTCGGCCAGATTGGTCACGCGCAGGTAGGGCTGACGTTCCAGCGCGCCAGAGGCCGTCTTGGCCAGCGCCCCGGTTTCCGGCGCAGAATGGTGGCGGGGGGCGATCACGGCGCGCGCGCCGAACACCTCGGCCGAGCGCAAGACAGCACCCGCGTTGTGCGGATCGGTCACGCGGTCAAGGCAGACGACCAGCGCATTGCCCTTGCCCGAGATGCAGACATCCTCAAGCTTGCCCCAGTTCAGGGGCTTCACTTCCATCGCCGCGCCCTGGTGGACCGAATCTTCCGCGATCGGCACCTTGAAATTGCGCACCTCGACGATTTCCGGCTCGATCCCGGCATTGGGCAGAACGTCGGCCAGACGGTCGGCGGCGTTTTTGGTCAGGACCAGACGCAGTTTCTCGCGGTTGGGGTTCAGCAAGGCATCCCGCACGGCATGGATACCGAAGAGCCACAGCGTCTCTTTCGCCTCGGCCCGCTTGGCCCGTTCCTTGTCAATCACCCAACTGGGCTTGGTACTTTCGCTATAGCCGGCCATGTCGTCCTCGTGTTTCGTTACCATTTGGCCCCGGAAGCGATTTCACGCAAGCGCAAACCTTTGTGTTTCGTTCCGCAAAGGGCCCTTGACGCCCCCTGAGGCCTTGTTTATTCCCCGCCGTCAGTGGGCGACATGCTACAAGGTGTGGCAGGAGACTGTAACTCTCCCGAGGCGACTCATGCCTGGTTCGATTCCAGGGTCGCCCACCATTCTACCAGATATTGTTGATTTCTAAGGGTTTAGGGGTTATACTCCCCGAACCTTTAGGCCCATTTGGGTCATTTCTCGATACAACTCGGGTGGTTTTCGATACATGGCCGATACGAAGCGCGTCCGATACCTCAAGATCGACCGGGGTCGCTTCTTCTATCAGCGCCGGGTCCCGAAGGACCTCCAGGCCGATCTAAGGGAAACGATGTGGCTCCGCGCATGCGGTGATGTGAGCTATTCCAAGGCCGTCCAGATGATCGTGACCTGGGCCGAAGAGCATGATGAGTTGATCGCAGACCTGGAGAACCCAGCCAAACGGCTGGCAGCACGAGCCAAGGTAACACAGGCTGTAAAACAGCGGATGCGTGACGCCTACGCAGAACTAGGTCTGCCACGATTCGCCGAGATGACCGAAACTCTGCCGGGTGAGAAGCAGTTCTACCCGCTGGAGCGCCTACCCCGGCCATGGCAAGCGGCTGCAAAGATGCTGACTGATGCTGAAATGGCACGTCGTGGCAACATCAACAGCCCATGGTTGATCCATCGCATCGAGGAACGTGTCGCCGCAATCCGTGAGGGCTTTGTGCTGGATGATGTGATCACTGTTCCAGGGTTCAGGGATGTCGAGGAGTATCTGGCCACGCGACTTGATGCGGAGACCCGTGCGGCGATCAAGGTCGTCGTTACAGCACGACCAGCACCAATCGACGATTCGGACTACCTGGACCGGATCAAGGAGGCTTTCCAGATCGGGTTTGGCGCAAACGTTGTGCCGCCGGAAGACTCCGATCAAAGAGATGAGTTTGAATTCGTGAAACGAAAACTCGAACGCAAGATCGCTGAATTGTCTGTGTCCCCTGACACTATCAGCAATGTGCTCGAACGCTACTGCGACTTCGCCGGAATCCGCCCGGCAACCCGTGCAAAATACCGCCGTGATGTTGGTCGTCTTATCGCGATGATCGGAGACGTTCCGGTCAAACACGTGCGCGCCGAAGACCTGAGAAACCTACGAAACCAACTGATACCCACGGTAGCGGCGGCATCGGTTCACGCCGCTTTCACCCCGATCAAAGGTATGTTCCGGCATGCCGTGGACGAGCAGATCATCGAGACCAACCCAATGTCCGGGGTGAAACTCCCCAAGGAAAAACGTTCGGTCGAAGAGCGTAAGTGGAAAAAGTTCGATCCTGATGAGATGACCGTCATCCTGAATGCCATCGACAGCGTGTGGGGTAGACCTGTCAGGGGACTCGACGACGACCGGCGCGTGGCGATTGCGATGTTGGTACGGGTGCTGGCGTTCACGGCGATGCGCCCGGCAGAGGTGATGCGGCTCACCCCGCAGGACGTTAGGCCCAGGTCGATTCACGTCCACGGCAGCAAGACCGAGGGATCGGACCGTTTCATTCCGCTGCACCGGTACCTTGCGGATTTTCCCGCATGGATCGCTTCGGGCGGTATGTCAGTGTTCGACACCATCATCGGCGACAAGGTGGAGCCATTGCGGTTCAACTTTGGTCGGCTGATACATGACAAGATCAAACCGCCGATCAACGACCCACGTAAGGTTTTGTATTCGTTGCGTTCGACGTTCTCCAACGCCATGAGGCGCGCCGAGGCCCCACTTGATGTTCGCCGTCAGGTCCTCGGTCACGTTCAGTCAGGCGCGATCAGGCATTATGATGACGGTCCCGAGTTCGAGACTCTCTACCAGTGGGTCAACAAAACCGATCCCAGAATCCCTTATACTGGCAGGCTCGATCTAGACGCCGACGACGATGAACACGGTGACTGACCCATCAATCGATGACTCATGCCGTCGTCATTTCGAAAACCGTAGACCTGACGCGCTGAGAGTTTCTTCCGCCGAGCCAACGACGGATTGGTGCCTCTGCGACCTTCCAACGATGTTCGTAGACCTTGATGAAGGCTTTGGCCGAATCAACGTTCGAACCGGTCTTTCTGTTCTTCCATGCCCACCGGACGAGGCCCCGCTGCTTTGCACAGTAGTCGCTGTCGGTGATGTAGTCTCGTATCAACTGCTTTTGGGTAGGCTGCAAATCCTCAATACGTTCGGGCAATCGGGCCAACGCAAAGGCTTCTTTGTAGGATTCACCACGGGATTTTTCGATCATCTTAACTCCTAACCGCCCGCTTCAAGCAGGCGACGGGGGCTACACCCCGAACGGCATATCAAGCTCTATGGAACCCATGCCGACGCAGTCGAGCAGGTGGAAACCCGCAC
>CANBRQ010000185.1 GCA_947371955.1 Paracoccaceae bacterium
ACGATCTGCGAGGTGGGGGCCACATCAGCCACCACATCCGCACCGCTGACGATCTGCACCTTGCGGGTGTCGAGCATCAGCTTGGCATAGACGGTATAGGTCGGCGCCACCTGCAGAACCGCCAGCCAGACTGCAAAGCCCACGGCCAAAGCCAGCCCGCCAATCTTCCAGCGCCCCTGCCACAGCGCGCGAAACAGCGTCCGCGTCTCGACCGCGTCAAAATCCTGCGAGGTGGTGCCCGCGCCGTACCCAGATACGTCCGTGCCGGCAGCCACGTCAGCGCCAGCCGCAGACGCGCCAGACGGAGGCTTGCCGCCGGAAGATAGCGCCTGAAAACGTGCTGCGCGGGCGTTCATACGGCATTCCCTACCTGCCAGCCGCGCTGCACACGCGACGGGACACACAACCTGAAACCACTTTTTCAGGCCCCGAAGCACCGGTGCACCAAAAGCGCACGCGCCACTTCAAGGACAGGCCCCCACCCGTTTGGTCACTTTGCTGCGCCGAAGTGTCTTGTCAAATTTCTTGAAAATTGGGGGGGTCATTGTTGATGCGCTTTAGAACAATCCCGGGCGACCCGGGTCACTGGTGCCGATGCGGAGAAAGTCGCAGGGTTTCCTTCCAATCGATTCGAATTGATGGCAGGGTGCGACGAAGTCCCTGCCCTTTCGGGTGTCGCGGGGGCTGATTTGTTGCTCAGGCTTGTCGTTCAGGCTTCTTGTTCAGGCGCCGTTCCCACATGCAGTTCTTGGCCAGTACCCCCATTGCCATCGCCTTGATCGGCGCCTTGATGTTCGTGGGCCTGCGCCGCGGACTGTGGATCTTTTTCGCCATGATGCCACTGGGCGCCATGGCCGCGTTCAACCTGCCTGCCGTCGGCAATGCCTCGTTCGGGATACGGGAGCTGGCGGTGATCTGCCTTTTGGGGCTGGTTCTGGCGCAGCCGCGCGGGCTGGACAATGTAATGGGCACCCTGCGCATGGGCCAGCCGGGCGGCGTGGCGCTGATCCTCTTGATCTATTGTGTGCTGTCGGCCCTTTGGGTGCCTTCGGTCTTCAGCGGCATGACGCAGGTTTTCACGATCTCGCGCGATGCCAACAGCCATGGTATCCGGTCAATCCCGCTGGGGCCCTCATCGGGCAACCTGACCCAGTTGTTCGCCCTTTCGCTCAGCCTCGCGGCCTTTCTGGCGCTGGCCACAAACAGCCGGACCGATCCGGACCCGCACCGCATCGAAAAGGCGATGGCTGTCGCGACCGCGATCAACCTTGGCCTTGGTCTTGTGGACCTTGCCAGCGGCATGGTCGGGGCCGGCAAGATCATGGACATGGTGATCCGGACGGCGAATTACTCGATCCTGTCCGAGGCCAAGATGATGGGCTTCAAGCGCATGATCGGCGGCTTTCCCGAAGCGTCGAGTTTCGGCAGCTTTTCGATGGGGCTGTTCGGCTTCTGGATGCACCGCTATCTGATCGACCCGAAATCGCGGCGGGCGCTGGTGATGTTCCTGATTGCGCTGTTCTGCGTGGTCCGATCCACCTCTTCGGCGGCCTATGTGGCGATTGTCGTCTATATCTTCATCTATGCTGTCTATTCGGCGGCCACGCGGATGCGGTCGGTTCTGTCCAAGCAGATCGTGATCACCTCGATCCTGGGCATTCTCCTGGTCTGGCACGCGATGATCCTGATCTTTGCCGCCTATCAACTGGTGGAACCCGTCACCGCCTTCCTGAACGAGACGCTGTTTGACAAGGCCGGATCGTCCTCGGGGGTGGAGCGGATGAGTTGGAACACCCAAGCGATGAAGAACCTGACGGATACCTGGCTGATCGGCGCAGGTCTGGGCAGTGCACGGGCGTCGAACTGGCTTCTCAGCAGCCTTGGCAGCGTGGGCCTGCCGGGGACGGCGCTGTTCGTGGCCTTTCTGATCTCGGTCTTCCGGATGCGGGTGGTGCCGCAGGGTTCACCCACCGACATGACGGTCAGCGCCCTGAAATGGGGCTGCGTGGCGACGATTGTGACTGAGTTGTTGATCGCCTCGACCCCGAACATCGGCGTGTTCTTCTTCGCGATGACCGGGTTGGCCACGGGTCTGGCCCGCAGCACGCAACTGGTCGAGGCACCCAAGCAGACGCCGCCCTTTGCCCGACGGCGGGCCGCATGACCCTGCCCCGGGTTCTGGCCCTGCTTCTGGCGCTGGCGGGACCGGCCTGCGCCTATGACAAGCCGCTGATCGGCCCGCGACTGGGGGCCTCCACAGACCTTGGCCAGACATGGGCGCCGCTGATGCTGGCCGGTGCAGGCGCCCTGCCCCTCACCCTGTTCCGCGACGAGGTCTTCTGGGCCAATGTCGAGACCGATCGGGGCCGCTTTGTCTTTGACAATCCCCGCACGACCTATCCCGACCTGCTGCCGGGCTTGGGCGCGGAGTTGATGTTCCTTGTGAACAATCCCCACCCCAAGCACGACGGCGGCACGACGCCTTGGACCGAGGCAGGGGCGGCTGCTTTTGGGCGCTATACCGCTGCCGTGCTGCAGCGCTTTCCCGGCATCGGCATTGTCGAGGTCGGCAACGAGATGAACTCGCAGACCTTCGCCTCGGGTCCGGGCTGGGATGGACCAGTCGAGATGCGGGCGGACAGCTATGTGCGGCTCTTGAAAGCGACGGCTGATGCGGCGCGGGCGGCACATCCGGGGGTGGAAATTCTGGGCGGGGCCGCGCATTCCATCCCGCTGGCCTGGTTCCGAGAGATCTTCAAGCAGGGTGCCGCCGCCTATATGGATGCGCTGGTGATCCATCCTTACACTGTACGCCCCGAGCAACTCGCCCGCCAGATCGCGCTGTTGCGCGCGGATGTGCCCGAGACCGCAAACCTGCCGATTGCGATCACCGAATTCGGCCTGAAGGATGCGGCTGCGGCCCCGGCTTACCTGATGAAATCCTACTGCCAGCAGGCGCTTTCCGGGGTCTCGCACGCCATCTGGTATCCATTGAACCCACGCGGTGACGGGTTGGCCGCCCTTTTGTCCGTAGATGGCACCCTGACGCCCACGGGCGAAACCTTCCGCTTCCTCCGCGCCCATTTCGAGGGCCAACCCGCCGCCGACATCGCCCCCGACCCCTTCACCTACGGCTGCCAGTTCGGCACGAACGCGATGGTCCTGTGGGGAGAGCGGCGCAGCATCTCCCTGACGCCCGACGTACAGGCGCTCGACCTGTCAGGCCGCCCCCTGCCCAAGGCTCCCACAACTTTGTCACCAGATGTACCGCTGATCCTGCAATCCTCAGGCCCGCTGCGGCTGGGGCATGAGGTGCGGCTGGGGCCGGATGGCATCCTCGCCGACAGCTGGAACCAGTTTGCTTATCCCGGTGCGGCCCCGGACCCCTTTGAACGTCTGGTCCGGCAGGGCAGGCAGGACAGCGCCCTGACCTTGCGCCCGGGGCAAGAGCGGGATGGCGTGCCGTGGACGCCCTATCTGGGCACCGATATCGACGGCGTGGCGCGGGCCTCGGCCGAGTGGGTTCTACCCTCGAACCCGCCCGCCGGGCCGATCGCGATTGTCACGCGGTATCGGGCCACAGCCGCCGTGATGGTGGTGCCAGAGGTCATCTTGGCACCGTGGGATGGCGGCGTGACGCTGGAGGTCACCCTGAACGGCAGCGCCTTGCGGCACGTGGAGGTGACCAAGACGGAAACCCTTGCACTGGCCCCCCTGCCCCTGCAGCCCGGCGATCTGCTGGACGTGGTGGCATCCCCCAACGGCAGCGGCGGCGGCACCGGGCTGCGGGTGATCCTGAAGGAGGCCTTCTGATCCGGCCTTGCCGTCAGAATGCCAAAGTTCCGGCGCAGACTGGCTGCAAAGCTTTGACAGCACGTCAAGGTACATCAGAACGAGACCGAAATGCAGCTTGGCAAGATCGTCATGATCAACGACACCAGCGTGTCGCGCGGTGGCACGGCTGCGCTGGCCTTGCTGGCGGTGCGCAATCTGCGCGCGCGGGGCATTCCGGTGCAATGGGTCTGCGGGGATGACGGCGTGAACCCGGAGCTTGAGGCGCTTGGCGTGCCGGTGACCGCCGCCCACCAAGCCCCCCTTCTGGAGCGGGACCGGGCCGAGGCTGCCCGGTCGGGCATCTACAACACCCCGGCGCGTGATCTTGTGGCCCGCCATATCGCCGAACATGACGATGCGCAAACCATATACCACCTGCACGGCTGGGCGCAGATCCTGTCACCTGCGGTCTTTACGGCACTGGCCCCGGTGGCACGCCGGGTCTTCGTGCATGCCCATGACATGTTCCTCGCCTGCCCGAACGGAGTCTATATGGACTACCGGGCGGGCAAGGTCTGCACACGGACGCCGCTCAGCCTCGACTGTGCTTTGACCAACTGTGACAAGCGGGCCTATGTTCACAAGGTCTGGCGGCTGGCCCGCCATGCCGTGCTGCGGCGGACCTTTGACGGCGCCCTGCCTTGGGCTGGCGTGTTCCAGATCCATCCTGACATGCAGCCGCGGCTAGAACGTGGTGCGATCCCCGGCCGCCTCTGCCGCACATTGCGCAACCCTGCCGATCCCTACCGCACCACCCGGATTGCCGCCGAGGAGAACAAGGGGTTCATCTACGTGGGCAGGTTGGAGGCGGACAAGGGCGTGCTGGCCCTGGCCGAAGCGGCGCGGAGCACCGGGTCTGCGGTGACCTTCATCGGTGAAGGTGTCCTGCGGGGCGCGTTGGAAAGCCGCTTCCCCGAATTCCCCGTCACCGGCTGGAAAACCCGCGACGAGATTGGCGCGATTGCCTCCCATGCACGCGCGCTTGTCATGCCCTCGCTGCACTCCGAACCCTTCGCGCTGGTCCTGCCCGAGGCGATCCATTCCGGTCTGCCGGTTCTGGTGTCGGACACGGCCCTGATGGCGCAGGAGATCGTGACGC
The DNA here is from genome assembly GCA_947371955.1 of Paracoccaceae bacterium. Classification (GTDB taxonomy): domain Bacteria; phylum Pseudomonadota; class Alphaproteobacteria; order Rhodobacterales; family Rhodobacteraceae; genus Stagnihabitans. Next base: position 4,934 of record CANBRQ010000185.1, read on the forward strand.
GGGGCTTGGGGATTGCCTTTGACGTGACGGACAGCGCCTCGTTCGACGCCGCACTGATAGAGGCCAATGCCGCCCCGCCCGAGCGTATCCGCCAGATGAGCCTGTCAGGGTTCACCACGAACCAGCGGCTGGCGCTGACCGTGGAAGGCTGGACCGATGGGCTGATTGCGGCCTATCAGAGCGCCCTTGCTTAGGGGGCGGTCTTGCGCCAGCGGCCCTCTTCGAAGGTGCGGTTGCGGTTGAAGCTGAGGATGCGCATCGGGTCGCAGCGGCCCGTGAATGCATCGCCGATCGCCTTGAAGTTGCCGATCAGCCGACCCCGGTAATCCGCCCAAGGACGCGGGCGCAGCGTGCCCAGAAGGTTCGAGGCCATATTGCGCAGCATCAGCTTGCGCGCCCGTTTCCACGACAGCGTGCCTTTGCGCATCATGTAAACCGGGTTGGCGATTTGCGAATAGCCAAGATTCAGCCCCGGCGTGCGGCCGGTCTTGGTGCCCAGATGCACACCGCGCGTGACGCTTGGCAGGACGAAGCGGCCAAACTTCTGCAGCCGCAAACAGAAATCGACATCCTCCAGCCAGCTGTACAGCGGCAGATTCTCGTCAAACCACAGGTCCTGCAGGATCACCGTGCGGGCACGCAGCGCCATGTTGCAGCCGTAACCATTGTCAACGGGCCGGAAGGTTCGCTCTGCCGGGGTCTTGATCGCCTCGGCCAGCAGCGCCTCTCCTTGGGCAAAGCCGAGGCCGGGACCGCGGATGCCATCGGCGATCAGGGTGCCGGTGGTCAGAACGATGTCGGGATTTTCGTCGAAGATCCGCTCGACCTCGAACAGATAGTCCGGCGCCATCAGGAAATCGTCGTCCAGAAACATCAGGATGTCGTCTGTGCGCAGCCGGTTCAGGATGGCATTGCGCTGGCGCGACAGGCCTTTCGGGCCCAGAACCACCTCAACCTGAAAGGGCAGGTCCGCCATCTCGATCCCGCCGGTGTGGCTGATGTCGCCAACGCTGAGCACGACAAGATCGGGCAGGCGCGATTGGCGTGACAGAAAACGCACCGTCTGCGCCACGATGCCGGGGCGGCCGGCGGTCGGAATGCCGATGACGACGCGACGCCCCATCGGATGGGCGCCACGGGTCGGGATGTCTCGGTAGCTGTGGGGAGTCTTGTTCAAAGTCATTCTCTTGGTTCAGGCCATAAGGCTTTCCCGTCCGACGGCATGTCCGGTCTGACGGCGTTTGCGATCAGACAGCGCCTTGACGCCGCAGCACGACAGTCACCGTGCGCATCAGTATCGCCATGTCACGGGAAAAGCTGACGTTTCTGACGTAATCGACATCCAGCGCCACGCGTTCGGCATAGGTGCAGTTGCTGCGACCGCTGACCTGCCATGCCCCGGTGATGCCGGGGCGGACGGACAGATAGTCGCGGGCATTGTCACCATATTCCGCCAGCTCTTCCAGGGTGATCGGACGCGGGCCGACCATCGACATATCGCCGCGCAGCACATTGAACAGCTGCGGCAACTCGTCAATGCTGCTGGACCGCAGGAAGGCCCCGAGCCGCGAGACGCGCGGGTCGCGGTGAACCTTGCGGCGCACCTGCCAGTCTTCGCGGGCGACCGGGTCGATGGACAGGATATGATTGAACAGGCGCGATCCATTCGGGATCATGGTGCGGAACTTGTAGCAGCGAAACAGCCGCCCGCCCCGTCCGACGCGAACATGGCTGAAGAAGACCGGACCATCGCGGCGGATGGCAATCAGGGCCGCCACGATCAGCAGAATGGGCGATATCGCGATCAGCCCCAGCAGGGCCGAGGCACGGTCGAAGGCGATCTTTGCCAGTGTGTCCGCCGTCGGGACAATCTCTGTCCGTTTCAGCGGGCCCAGATCAGGGCGGTTCACTGCGACATGCGGTTCCAGAAAAGGATCGGGAGCGAGGTTCAACTTGGTTACTCCATGAAATCGCAACCGTTAAGACATAATCCTGCCCAATTCTCGACATGAGACTTTTCAACAGATTGTTTACGGAATGAGGATAAGGCTCGTCTGCCAATAAGGCCGAATCGGGGCGAAGGCTGGAGTTGGAAGAAACTTATCTTTTAAATCAAGGCTTTAACCGCGTTTTAGGCCCAATTCAGCCGCCCTGAAGTCGCCTCAATTCCCGCTATGCGTGTATTAAGACCCGATAACTCGCGCAATGCAAGGGTGCGGATTCGCCCGTCGCCGCAGAGGCTTAGAGGACAATTGTGAACCTGTCAGTCGCAAACATCGTCCAGCGCCGCAATTGTTTCCGTAGATCTGCCGAAATCATGCCTTTTGGCTGCCATGTTTGACAAGGCCCCCCCGGCTGAGGATACACGAGTAACCAATTCCAAACCGTATCCAATTGCGCATGTCAGGCAGAGTCATGAACCAGGTCCTTCCGTCACAAGCCACAGACGCCCTGTTTCCGGCAACCGCATCCCAAGACCGGCTTTGGTGCCTGGCGCGGGATCACGGCGATCTTATATCCAAGAACATCGCCGTGCAGTGGGAACTGCAGGGCCGCTTCAGTGATGCCAATGTCGAGGCGGCGTTTCAGACCGTGTTCGACAGGCACGAAATTCTGCGCACCGGGTTTGAAGAGCATGACGGCGCCTTGTGGCAGCGCGTGGTGCCGCATGTGGCGTTCCACTTGGGCTCCATCGACATCCGCAGCCTGCCCGCAGCGCAGACCGAGGGCCGTATCCGCGTGATCGCCGAGGAACTTGCGGCCAAGCCCTTCGACATGGGCGAGCCCGGCCAGTTGCGCGCCTGTCTCGTGCGGTTTGCGCCGGAACGGGCGATGTTGCTGATTGCCACGCATTACGGCGTGTTCGACGGCTTCTCGATCAAGGTTCTGGGCCGCGAGATCGGCACGCTGATCGGTGCGTATGAAACCGGAACCCCGGCCAACCTGCCGGAACTGGCCCTGCAATATGGCGACTATGCCCAATGGCGGCAGGCCTGCGCCGATACCGAGGCCATGACCGAGGCGCGCGACTTCTGGCATGCCAAGCTGACCGGCAAGCCCTATTTCGAGATCCCCACCGACCGCCCGCGCCGCGCCGGCGTGGAGCGGACCGGCACCACCCTGAAACTGCCAATGGCCGCCAACTTCCGCGCCGATCTGGACCGGGCCGCCAAGGCGCAGGGCACCTCGTCCTTCGCCTTCGGGGCGGGGGTGATGGCGGCGGCACTTGCTGCCGTGACCGGCAAGACCGAGGTGGGCTTCACCACCTGTGTGGCAGGCCGCGAAGAGGCAGAGCTGGAAAACCTGATCGGCGTCTTCGTCAACCCGGTCGTGGTGCAGTTCGACTGCCGGAATGCCTCGGTCGGCGACCTTGTCAGCGCCTCGCGCCGCATCGTGGCCGAGGCTTTGGCGAATGGCGATTACCCCTTTGACCATCTGGCGACCGATCTGGGCCAAGCGGTCGATCCGGGGAAAACCCCTTTCGTGTCGCCCTTCTTCTCGCTGCAATCGGTGTTTGTCGAAGAACAGGATTACGGCCCGCTGCGCATCGTCTCGGTTCCCTCTCATACGCCGCAGGTCACGCATGATCTGGCGGTGCAGGTGATTGGCCGCGCCTCGGGCTGGCACATGATCATCGATTATGACACGGGCCTGTTTGA
>CANBRQ010000186.1 GCA_947371955.1 Paracoccaceae bacterium
ATATTCACCTGTCCGAAAGCGACCGGGGTACGCCGGGGGCGGGGACCTGTGACTGGGACGAGATTTTCGCCACGCTGAAGGCTGTAGGCTTCAAGGGCGGGCTTGCCATGGAAAGCTTCATCAATATGCCACCGGAACTGGCCTATGGCCTCGCGGTCTGGCGTCCGGTGGCGGGCAGCCGGCAAGAGGTCATCGAAGAGGGCCTGCCCTTCCTGCGCAACAAGGCGCGGCAATATGGGCTGATCGGGCGCTGAGACAAGCTTAAACAGAAAGGCCCCGGACCATTGGTCCGGGGCCTTCTTTCGTGGGAAGAACGCGGCGGTTACTCAGCCGCCATGTTTGGCCGCGGCAACAGCATCGGCTGGGACAGGTCGGCAACCTTTTCGCGCAGCGAGGCTTGCTCGGCGGCCAAGAGGGCGATCCGCTCGGCCAGGATATCGGCGGCGGGGGCCTCGGCCTCTTCCTCTTTCTTGCCGACCAGACCACCGAAGATCTTGCCGAGAAGCCAGCTGAGGTCATCCATGATCAGATAGAAGGCCGGCACGACGACAAGGCTGAGCACGGTCGAGACGATGATGCCCCCGATCACGGCTGTGGCCATCGGCGCGCGGAACGCACCACCCTCACCCACGCCGAGGGCCGAGGGCAACATGCCCGCCGACATGGCGATGGAGGTCATCACGATCGGACGGGCGCGCTTGTGACCGGCCTCGACCACCGCTGCGGCGCGTTCAAGACCACGGGCCCGCATTTCGATGGCGAAGTCGATCAAGAGGATGGCGTTCTTGGCCACGATCCCCATCAGCATCAGGAAGCCGATCAGCACCGGCATCGACAGGGCGGACCCGGTCAGCAGAAGCGCCGTTGCCACGCCGCCAATCGCCAAGGGCAGCGAGAAGAGGATGGTGAAGGGCTGGATGGCCGACTTGAACAGAAGGATCAGCACCGACAGCATCAGCATCAGGCCCAAAAGCATGGACTTGAGGAACGACCCGGTCAGTTCGGCCTGCACCTCGGCGTCGCCACCCGCAGAGATGCGGGCGGTGCCGGGCAGGGTTACCGTGGCTGCGGCCTTGGTGAAGGCGTCGGTTGCGGTGCCAAGGGCCACGCCGACCGGCAGGTTCGCGCCAATCTCGGCCAGTTTGGCGCGGTTCAGGCGCTTGATCGAGGACGGGCCTTCGCCCAGCCGGATGTCGGCCACCGAGGACAGCGGCACCATCAGGCCGGTGTTGGTCTGCACCTTCAGGTTGGCAATGCGGTTGACGTTTTCGCGGCTGGCGTCGTTCAGCCGGACCCGGATCGGAATCAGCCGGTTGTCGATGGACACTTTGGCCAGCGCCGAGTCGTAGTCGCCAATCGTGGCCACGCGGACGGCGGAGGCGATGGCCTGCGCGGTGATGCCCAGACGGGCGGCCTCTTCCGAACGGGGCGTGATCTGCACCTCGGGGCGGGGCAGCGAGCCCTCGGCAGAGACGTCGGCAAGCGAGGGGTTGCCACGGGTGGCTTCCAGCAGCATCCGCACAGCACCGTCAAGGTCGGCCTGATTGTCGGCCAGCACGTTGAAGGTCAGTTCGCGCGCCCCACGGTCATCAAGCTTCAAGGCGCGGACATCGGGGATCGTGGCGAGGCGTTTGAAAATTTCGGCCTCGATCTGGTTTTGTGGGACCGGGCGGCCGATGTCTTTCACCAGTGGGATGAACTGGCCGATCAGCGGCAAACGGTGTGCCAGTTGGCTGAGCTTCAGAAGCAGGCTGTGGTCCAGCTTTTGCAGCGTCACGGTCAGGGTAGCGCGGCGCACGTCAAGGTCGCCTTTGGGCGAGGAGCCGCCAAGGATGAAGACCTGATCGATATAGGGAATATCCTTGATCTTGTCATAGATCAGGGCGGTTTGCTTGTCCGTCTCGGCCAGCGTGGTGCCGGGCGGCAGTTCAAGCGATACGGTGATGCGGCTGGCATCTTCCGGCGGGATGAAGGACCCGGGGACCTGCATCAGAAGTCCAACCGAGACGATCACCGCGCCGATGGCGGCAACAAGGGTCAGGTAGTAGCGGCCGAAGGGGATCGGGCCCAAGCGCCACGTGCCGGTGGTGGCCGAGACGAACCAGACATAGCCCTTCATGATCCAGCCGTCGCGGTGGTCATGTTCGGTGCCGCCGTCAGAGGTTTTCATGAAATAGGCGGCCATCATGGGTGTGATGAGACGTGCCACCAAGAGTGAGAAGGCGACGGCCACGGCCACGGTGATGCCGAACTGGCGGAAGTATTGGCCGGGGATGCCGGGCATGAAGGACACCGGCACGAAGACCGCGATGATCGTCGAGGTGGTGGCGATCACGGCGAGGCCGATTTCGTCGGCGGCATCAATGGCGGCACGGAACGGCGTCTTGCCCATGCGGATGTGTCGGGCGATGTTCTCGATTTCCACAATCGCATCATCGACGAGGATACCCGTCGCCAAGGTCAGCGACAGGAAGGACACGAGGTTGAGCGAGAAGCCCAAGAGGTTCATAATCCAGAAGGTCGGGATCGCTGACAGAGGCAGGGCGATGGCCGATATCAGCGTGGCGCGCCAGTTGCGCAGGAAGATCATGACCACGATGACGGCCAGAAGCGCGCCTTCCAGCAGGGTGTGGATGGCCGCGTCATAGTTGCCTTCGGTGTAGAAGACCGTGTCATCGATCATCTTGATCGTGGCTTCCGGGTGGGCGGCGCGGATCGTATCGAGTTGCGCGTTCACGACATTGGCGACGGAAACCTCGGAGGCCCCCTTGGCGCGGAAGACCGAGAAGGTCACGACAGGCTCGGTGCCAAGGCGCGAGAAGGAGCGGAGTTCCTCGGACGTGTCCACCACGCTGCCAAGATCAGACAGAATGACGTGGCGGCCATTGGACAGGGCGATGGGGGTGGCTGCAAGGCGGGCCACGTCAGAGGCGTCGCCCATCGTGCGGATCGCCTGTTCGCCCGAGCCGAAGTCGGCACGGCCACCGCCTTGGTTGGTGTTGGTGATCTTCAGCTGTTGGCTGACCGACTGCGCCGTGACCCCGAAGGAGCCAAGCTTGACAGGGTCGAGCGAGATGCGGATCTCGCGGTCGGCACCGCCGAAGCGGTCGACCTTGCCGACACCGGGCTTGCCTTGCAGCCCGCGTTTGACCACGTCATCGACGAAGTAGGACAGCTGCTCGAAGGTCATGTTGGGCGAGGAGACGGCGAAGGTCATGATCGCCTGACCTTCCACGTCGATGCGCGTGACGTTGGGCGCCTCGACATCGGCGGGCAGGTCGGACTTCACGCGGTCGATCACGTCCTTGACGTCGGACACGGCCTTGTCGGTCGGAACTTCCATGCGGAATTCGACGACGGTGGTCGAATTGCCGTCAGAAACCGAGGAGGTCACGTTCTTCACGCCCGTGATGCCGGCCACCGCATCCTCGATCACCTTGGTAACTTGCGTTTCCATCTCGGCCGGGGCGGCGCCGGGTTGGTTGGCCGATACGGCGACCAGCGGCACGTCGATGTTGGGAAAGCGCGTGATGGGCAGGGCGTAGAAGCTTTGGTAGCCCAGCACCATCAACAGCACGAAGGCCAGAAGGGGGGCGACCGGGTTTCGGATGGACCATGCGGAGAAGTTCATCTTTGCCCCCTTTTCAGTTGGTTGTGGCAGGAATGGGGTTGATCTTGTCACCATCGGTGACAAAAGCGCCGGCTTTGGCGACGATGGTGTCTCCGGCGGAGAGGCCGGTCAGGATCTCGATCCAGCCGCCGTCGCGGATGCCGGTGGTGACGATGGTGCGGTGAACCACGCCGTCCTTGACAAGCATGACGGTGCTTTCAGCACCTTCCGAGCCGAGCGAGGTCACTGGGATGGCCACGGCGTCGTGGGTGGCCACAAGAACATTCGCTTCCGCATACATGCCGGCACGGACGAGTTCGGGCTTGTCGATGGCGATGCGCGCGCGGCCGACGCGGGTGGTGACGTCGACGTCAGGCTCGACCAGCCTCACGGTGCCGGTCAGACCGGGCACGTTGGCAGCCAGGGTGATCGTGGCGGTCTGGCCCTTGGCGATGCGCGGGACGTCGCTTTCGGCGACATCGGCGCGCAGTTCCAGCGCGTTGTCGCGGTTGATGACGAACAGCGGATTGCCCTGCGCCGATGCGATGGAGCCGATCTGGGCGTTGCGCGCCGTGATCAGGCCCGCGACCGGCGAGATCACCTTGGTGCGCGACAGTTGCAGCGCCAGCGTGTCCAGTTGCGACTGCACCGATTTGACCTGCGCATCCGCTGCGATCAGCGCCGACTGCGCCTGATCGTTGTTGGCGGCAGAGGTGGAGCCCTGCGCCAGCAGTGCCGCCGTGCGGGCTGCAGTCTTCTTCGCCTCGGCCGCCGAGGATTGCGCCGAGGCCAGCGAGGCCTGCAACTGGCTTTGGCTGATGGTCAGCGAGGCGGTTGACAGGGTGGCCAGCACCTGACCTGCGGTAACAATGTCACCCACATCGGCGTTCAGGGTTTCAATCGGCTGCCCCTCGACCAAAGGCACCACCGAGACCTGCTCGACCGGGGCGATCAGGCCGGAGGCCAGAATGCGATCCTCCAGCTTGCGGGATGCCACGGTGGTGATCGTGATGGCGGGCAGCACGATTTCGGCTGCGGGAGCTGCCGTTTCAGCCCAGACCGGCTGGAGCGCCACGCCGGACAGGGCGGTGGCTAGAAGAATTGCGGTGCGGGACATGGTCAAACGCATGATTGGTCTTTCGGCTGAGTCGTGACGGGCGAAGGTGCGAGCGGATCGGACGACGGTGTTTCGGAAGGGCGGGATTCGGTTTGGGAAGAAAGGCTGACCTCATCCAGCGTCTGGTCGATGCTGCGCAAGATCATGGCGCGGACTTGGGTCTGGTCCAGTGGCGCGGCGCAGGAAAGGCAGGATGCGGCCTTGACCATGACCAGAACGTAGGATGCTGGTGCAGAAAAGCGACGCTTTGCCTCTTGGATGGTCAAACCCAATTCGGCGGCAAAGACGGCAAGGAAGTTGCCATGGACCTCGGTCTCCATCCGCTGGGCGGCATGGGCTATTTCGGGGGAGCGGCGCGAAGCGGCCTCAATCTCGGTCCACAGCGCCATGTCGTTGGCGCATTCGTTGTCAGACACGCGGGCGTGGACGACCTTGCGCAGCGTTGCCATAGGCTCGGGCGAGGTCAGGATGGCGGCGAAATCGCGCTGCACCATTTCGGCGTCATGCAAGATCAGGGCCTGAATGATGGCGGCTTTGGAGGGGAAATAGCGGTAGAAGTTGCCGACACTCATCCCCGCCGCACGGGCGAGGTCCTGCATCGAGGCGCCGTCAAAGCCCTTGTCCAAAAAGGCTTGCCGGACCGATTCAAGAATCCCGGCCGAGCGGATGTCCGCATGGCTTGGCAGAGTTGGAAGTTCGGCGAGTTCCATCTGGTTTGGGTCCGTAGATAGGAAAAAGGCTGAGAATGAACGTTCATTCACCGACATAGAGCAATTGCTGCCTGCGTCAAGAGGCGTCAGTGTTCATGTAACGCGATTTCACATGACCGCTTCCTGCCTTGGCATGCGGGCTTGCAGGCAGATCGGTTGCAGCTTGAGGGCAGGGCGTGTAACAGGGAGGCCGGTGTCTGGGGCCTTGCCCCCACGCCGGGATGAAGCATGGAGGCACGCTTGCGGCGGGTAGTTATCACGGGATTGGGCATGGTTACTCCTTTGGCCTGCGGGGTCGAGGCGACGTGGGAGCGTTTGCTGGCCGGGCAGTCGGGGGCGGGCAAGATCACGCGGTTTGATCCGGTGAATGTGATCACGCAATATGCCTGCGAGATTCCGCGCGGCGATGGCACGGACGGCACCTTCAACCCGAACGATTGGATGGAGCCGAAGGATCAGCGCAAGGTTGACGACTTCATCATCTACGGCATGACGGCGGCGGTGCAGGCCGTGCGGGATTCGGGCTGGGAGCCTGCGACCGAGGAAGACCGCTGCCGGACCGGCGTGATGATCGGGTCGGGGATCGGCGGGCTGACTTCGATTGCCGAGACGGCGGTGTTGATCAAGGAGAAGGGGCCGAAACGGGTTTCTCCGTTCTTTATCCCCGGGTCGCTGATCAACCTGATCTCTGGGCAGGTCTCGATCCGGTTCGGCTTCAAGGGTCCGAACCATGCGGTCGTTACCGCTTGTTCCACCGGGGCGCATGCCATTGGCGATGCGGCGCGGTTGATCATGTGGGACGACGCGGATGTAATGGTGGCAGGCGGGGCCGAGGCGCCGATTTCCGAGATTGGCATTGCCGGCTTCAACGCCTGCAAGGCGTTGAGCACAAAGCGGGCGGATGACCCGACGAAGGCCTCGCGCCCTTATGACGGCGACCGCGATGGCTTTGTGATGGGCGAAGGTGCCGGTGTGGTTGTGCTGGAAGAATATGAACATGCCGTCGCACGCGGCGCCAAGATTTACGCGGAAGTGCTGGGCTATGGGCTTTCGGGCGATGCCTATCATATCACTGCCCCGGCCGAGGATGGGGATGGCGGGTTCCGGTCCATGCAGATGGCATTGAAGCGGGCCGGGCTGACGCCTGTGGACATTGATTACATCAATGCACATGGCACCTCGACCATGGCGGATACGATTGAATTGGGCGCAGTGGAGCGACTTTTGGGCGATGCGGCCGAGAATGCGGTGATGTCGTCGACCAAGTCGTCGATCGGGCATTTGCTGGGGGCCGCGGGGGCTGTGGAGGCGATCTTCTGTGTGCTGGCGATCCGTGATGGTATTGCTCCGCCGACGATCAATCTGGATCATCCGGCGGTCACACCTCGGTTGAATTTGGCAGCCAATGCGCCGGTGAAGCGGAAGATTGATGTGGCCTTGTCGAACTCCTTCGGGTTTGGCGGGACCAATGCCAGCCTGATCCTTGGCAAGGTTGCTGACTGATGTGGCGCTCGCTCGCCTCCAACGCGCTGACGCTGTTCATTGTGGCGTTCATGCTGATCGCCGGGCTGATCAGCTGGGGGGAGCAGAAATACGCAGCTGAAGGCCCACTGAGCCAAGTGATCTGCTTCAAGGTCGGCAAAGGGGCCACGATGAGTGCGGTCAGCGCCGCGCTGCAGCAGCAGGGTGCGGTGAGCGATGCGCGGATCTTCCGGATCGGGGCCGAGTATTCCGGGCTGACCGGGAAGTTGAAGTTCGGGTCCTATCTGGTGCCGGAAAAGGCCTCGATGAAGGCCTTGGCGGAGTTGCTGACGACCAGCGGCCAGTCGACTTGCGGGCAGGATGTCAATCTGCGGATTGGTGTGGCCGGGGCGGAAGTGGTCTTGCGCGCCTACGATTCGGCCTCGGGCGGTTATACCGAGGTGGCCAAGTTCGATCCGTCGGCGGGGCCCGCCCCGCAGGCCTATCTGGACGCTGAAGCCGATTCCGATCTGCGCTGGCGCGTGACCTTGGCCGAGGGGGTGACGTCGTGGCAGGTGGTCGAATCGCTAAAGGCAGCAGATTTCCTGACCGGGGATATCAAGAAAGTGCCCGAGGAAGGCTCGCTTGCGCCGCAGTCCTACGAAGTGGAAAAGGGCGGCGACCGGCTGGCGCTGCTGGACGAGATGGGGGCGGCGCAATCTGCCATTCTGGCGGAGTTGTGGGAGGCAAGGGCCGATGGCTTGCCTTACAAGACGCCGCAGGATGCGATGATCATGGCGTCCATCGTCGAGAAGGAAACCGGGGTGGCCAGTGAGCGGGCGAAGGTGGCTTCGGTCTTCCTGAACCGTCTGGCGCAGGGCATGAAATTGCAGACGGATCCGACGGTGATCTACGGGGTGACCAAGGGTCAAGGCATTCTGGGCCGGGGGTTGCGGCAGAGTGAGCTTCGCCGCGAAACACCTTGGAATACTTACGTCATTCCGGGAATGCCCGCGACGCCGATCTGCAACCCGGGCCGGGCCGCGATCGAGGCGGCGTTGAAGCCCGAGAGCACGGATTTGCTGTACTTCGTGGCCGATGGCACCGGGGGCCACGCCTTTGCCGCGACCTTGGCCGAGCATAACAAGAACGTGGCGACCTACCGGGCTTTGCAGGCGACCGAGGGGGCCGACACGTCGGGCACCGGGTCTGGGTCGGTGGATGTGACGCTGCCGGGCGCCTCGGGGAACTGAGGGGCTGGAGTTTGGCCGGGGCGCGCTCTGCGGACCCGGCTGGGGGGCTTGCGCAGCCCCCCGAACCGCGCAAGGCTTTGCGCGGCGCTCTTCCCGGAAAACCTTCCACCAGAAGGTTTTCCGGGCGCTCATCGCCCCCCGCGTCCGGAGGGCTGCGCACGCTCCCGGACCCTTGGCGGGATATCTATGGACAGATGAAATGGCGGCGCTTGCGGAAGCTGAGCGCTGCTTTTTGCTGCTTGGGGTGCGGCTTCAGCGGGACCGGGTTAACAAAAGGTTAAGGGCGCGCA
>CANBRQ010000187.1 GCA_947371955.1 Paracoccaceae bacterium
TTGGGCACACCTGCCGTATATGATCCCCACCAAGAGCCCGGTTGGCCCACCGGGTGCAGAAATGTCGCCTCGGTGGTTCCGGCACCGGTCGACCCAACAACGACGCCAACAGAGGATTGCATGAGCAAAAATAACCCCGATGCGGACGTGGCCTTCATCGCGGCCCTCGCAGAGCTTCTGAACAAGAACGACCTGACAGAGCTTTCGGTCAAGCGCGAGTATGGCGAGAAAGACAGTCTGGACGTGAAGGTGGTCAAGAAGGCCACCGTGGTTCAAATGGCGGCTCCTGTCCTGCAGGCGGCACCGGTTCAGCAACAGGCCTATGCCGCAGCACCCGCCGTCCCGGTGGCCGCTCCGCTGATCGAGGACCCGGCCCAGCATCCCGGTGCGGTGACCTCGCCCATGGTGGGCACGGTGTATCTGTCGGCCGAACCCGGTGCGGCAGCCTTCGTGACCGTGGGCGCCACCGTCTCGGAAGGCCAGACTGTTCTGATCATCGAGGCGATGAAGACCATGAACCACATCCCCGCCCCGCGGGCCGGCGTGGTCAAGCGCATCCTTGCCACCGACGGGCAAGCGGTGGAATACGGCGCGCCCCTGATGATCATTGAATGAGGTTGGCATCTTGACCCAACCGATTTTCGACAAGATCCTGATCGCCAACCGCGGCGAGATCGCCCTGCGCGTCATCCGCGCCTGTCAGGAAATGGGCATCAAGTCGGTGGCCGTGCATTCGACCGCCGATTCCGATGCCATGCATGTGCGGATGGCGGACGAGTCGGTCTGCATCGGCCCGGCCTCCTCCACCCTGTCCTACCTGAGCAAAGCCGCCATCATCTCGGCCTGCGAGATCACCGGCGCACAGGCGGTGCACCCTGGCTACGGCTTCCTGTCCGAGAATGCCTCGTTTGCTCAGGCCCTGCAGGATCACGGCATCACCTTCATCGGCCCGAATGCGGAACATATCCGCATCATGGGCGACAAGATCACCGCCAAGGAAACCGCCAAGGCCTTGGGGATTCCCGTCGTGCCCGGCTCTGACGGTGGCGTGCCCGATTTTGAAACCGCCATCGGTGTGGCCGCGAAAATCGGCTTCCCGGTCATCATCAAGGCCACTGCAGGCGGCGGCGGGCGCGGCATGAAGGTCGCCAAGACACCCGAGGAACTGGAAATCGCCTTTCGCACCGCCCGGGCGGAATCCAAAGCCGCCTTCGGCAACGACGAAGTCTATATCGAGAAATACCTGCAAAAGCCGCGCCACATCGAGATTCAGGTCTTCGGTGACGGCAAGGGCAACGCGGTCCATTTGGGCGAACGCGACTGCAGCCTGCAACGCCGCCACCAGAAGGTCTTCGAAGAGGCCCCGGGCCCTGTCATCACCCCGGCCCTGCGCGCAAAAATTGGCAAGGTCTGCGCCGATGCCATGTCGACGATCAAATACATCGGCGCGGGCACGATCGAGTTTCTCTATGAAGACGGCGAGTTCTTCTTCATCGAGATGAACACCCGCCTGCAGGTCGAACACCCGGTGACGGAAGCCATCTTCGGCGTCGACCTCGTCCGCGAACAGATCCGCGTCGCCTCCGGCCTGCCCTTGTCCTTCACGCAAGACGAGCTGGAAATCAACGGCCACGCCATCGAGGTCCGGATCAACGCCGAACGCCTGCCCGACTTCGCCCCCCGTCCGGGCAAGGTCAAAGTCTTCCACGCCCCCGGTGGCCTCGGCGTCCGCATGGACTCCGCGCTTTACGGCGGCTATTCGATCCCGCCCTACTACGATTCGCTGATCGGCAAACTGATCGTCCACGGTCGCGACCGCCCCGAGGCCCTCGCCCGCCTGCGCCGCGCCTTGGGGGAATTGATCATCGACGGGATCGAAACCACGATGCCTCTGTTCGATGCCCTGCTGTCGGAACCCGATATCCAGAACGGCGAATACAACATCCACTGGCTGGAAAAGTGGCTGGAAAAGAAGTTTGGCGCCTGAGGCGCCGACCCCAAGGATGGGCGGATCGCCCATCCTACCTTGTCTCTGACGCAGCACCCTTGGCCGGCCCCGGAGGGCTTCGCGCCCTCCGGACCACCCGCGGAGTATTTGGCAAGGAGCAAGGGCAAGAAGGGGCGCGTCCGTCTTTCAATTGCTCCTTGCCAAATACTCTCGGGGGGCGCGGGGGCCGACATCCCCCGCCTTGGCCACAGGCGGCCGGCCAGGGACAAGGTAGGATGGGCGATCCGCCCATGTCTCCTTATGTTGGAGGTGCAACCTCCCAAGGCTTCACCCAATCCCCGGCCACGCGCAGATCGATGCCCGCGTCATCCTCGATGACCTTGCAGACCGTCATCTCCCCCGCCGCCATGCCATACCGCTTGCCCGCCTCGCGGAAGCGCTCGTGGGTGGCTTCGGTCAGGGTATTGGTTGTGCCGACCTTATCCATCAACTCCTTGATCAGGCTCAGGTCCTTCAGGCACAATGCGATCGGGAAGCTGGGGTCATAGTGGCCGGCGAAGATCGAAGGCACGTCGTGTGACAGCACGAAACTGTCCGCAGCGCCGCCCTTCATTACCTCCCACCAGACCGCCGGGTCCAGACCTGCGAGCTTCGCCGTCACCATCGCCTCGCCAATCGCGGCCGCGTGGATCTTCCACAGCTGGTTGTTCACCAGCTTGGCGACATAGCCGTTGCCATAGGCGCCCACCTTGCGCAACTGCCCCATGGCCTCGATCACCGGACGCACCTGTTCGATCAGCGCATCATCTCCGCCGACGAACATCGGCATGTCACCCCGGATCGCCGCGTCGACAGACCCCGTCACAGGTGCATCGACCGCCTGCCCGCCCTTGGCCTGAAACTCCGCCGCCAGATCGCGCATCAGGAACGGCGACGATGTCGTCATGTCGACCCACACCTTCCCCGTGCAATCGACCGACAGGAAGCCGTGCGGGCCGCGCAGCACGGCTTCTACCTCTTTCGGCCCGAAGACCATGGTCACCACCACGTCACAAAGCATCAGCACATCTGCCGGGCTCTCGCCCTTGACCGCCCCCATCGCAGCCAAACCCGCTATCGCCTCGGGGCGGATGTCATAGACGACCATCTCGAACCCGTGCCGCCTGATATTGGCGGCGGCGTTCTTGCCCATGGTTCCAAGCCCGATAAAGCCTATGCGCATCTGATACCTCCCCTGTTCGCCTTGCAGGCTGGCCCCCAAGCCCCTAGTTTGCAGACAAAAGCCCGTTAAGGCGGGCATCAGCGGGGCTTATATGGATATCGAGCTGCGGCTTCTGCGCTCCTTCATCGCCATGCACGAGGCAGGCTCGATCAGCCGCGCCGCCGACCGCCTGGCCTGCACGCAAGCCGCCATGTCGATGCGCCTGAAGATGCTGGAGACAGAGATCGGCGCCCCCCTCTTCCTGCGCACGCCACACGGGCTTGACCCCACTTCCCGCGGTGCGGAGCTTTACGCAAAGGCGCTTGGCGTGCTGGACGCCTATGACGAGATGCTGTCCACCACGCGCTCGCGCCCCGCAGCTGAGCGCATCCGGATCGGACTGCCCGACGATTACGCCTTGGGCTGGCTCGGGCAGGTGCTCTCTCAGGTGAACCTCGACCGCGCCGAGGTGGACATCACCTGTGACCTCTCGGCCCATCTGATGGCGAGCGGGCAGCGGCAGGATCTTGATCTGGCTTTGGTGACCTTGGAAAGTCGCCCGGCGCAGACCCGCGCCATGGCCGAGGTTCCGTTGCAGTGGGTGGGCGCACAACCCACCTGCATCGTCCGCCTCGCCGCCTACCCCGAGGGCTGCGTCTTCCGCCGCGCCATGATTGCGGCACTGGAGGCGGCTGGCCGCCCGTGGCAGGTGGCGTTCCAAAGCCGCAGTCACGCTGGCATCTTCGCCGCTGTCCGCGCCGGGGTGGCTGTCACCTCGGTCGCCGCTGGCACGGCACCTGCGGACCTTGAAGACACCCAAGGCGTGCCGGCCCTGCCCCGCGTGCCCGTTTACCTTGTCACCACGACTGACCTGCGCCCTGCCGCCCGCCGCCTGCAAGGGGCGCTCGCCGCCCGCATGGCCGCGTGGGAAATGGCATGATTCTATCGCCCGACCTTCTGCTGCGCGCCTATGCGGCGGGCGTGTTCCCAATGGCGGAAAGCCGCGAGAACCCGGACATTCACTGGGTTGACCCCAAGCACCGCGCAATCTTCCCGCTGGACGGCTTTCACGTCTCGCGCAGCCTTGCCCGCCATATTCGCCGCCTAGCGCCCAAAGTCACCATCGACCACGACTTCGCGGGCGTGGTGAATGCCTGTGCCGACCGGGAAGAGACCTGGATCAATGCCGAGATTTTTGCAGCCTATGCCGAACTCCACGCCCAAGGCCACGCCCACAGTCTTGAGGTCTGGGACCAAGATCGCCTCATCGGTGGCGTTTATGGTGTGGTTCTGGGCGCTGCCTTTTTCGGCGAAAGCATGTTCTCGCGCCAGATGAACGGCTCGAAAATGGCGCTGACCTACCTGATGCACCGGTTGCGGGCCGGGGGATTCACGCTGTTTGACGTGCAGTTCCTGACCCCGCATCTGGCCAGCCTTGGCGCGCAGGAGTTGCCGCGCGCTGAATACCGCCGCCGACTGGCGCTGGCCCTGCAGGCCACGGCCAGCTTCAACCCAATGGGTTACCCGCCCGAGCCCTTGCCCGAGGTTGTGGTATCCGCCGGTGCAGGCTCGGCCGAGACCGGCACATCGCAATGCAGCACCCAGACGTCATAGCGCGGGTGATCCAGTGCCGACAAAGCCGGGCTTGACGCCACCATCCAACCCTTGAAGATCGGGTCCAGCTGGCTGGCATCAGAAATCGTCAGATGGGCATAAGCCTCGCCCGTCGGCTGGTCAGAGGGGTAGCGGCATTCGTCGAGCCGCACCTTAAGCTTGCCCACCGGCTGTTCCTGCCCCGGTGCCAGATCATAATCGCTGACCACACCCGTCATCCGGTCCAGCACCCGCACCGAACCGCCCGTGGCCACGACAATCTCGGCCTCGGCCCCTACGGCCATGCCCGCCAGCACCGCAAGGGCCAGCGCAAACCGCATCATGGCGCTTTTGCCGCCGGGTCGGTCTTGGTGCCGACGAATTTCATCAGAAGCGAAATCAGCGACACGGCACCCTGCGTGTCCTCGATCTCACCACCCGGCGCGATAATGTCAGGCATCCCGCCCGGCTGCAGTTCGATGTAGTTGCCGCCCAGAAGCCCTTCCGAGGAGATCAGGATGGCACTGTCACTCGGCAACTGGATCGACTTGTCCAGCGAGATCGTCGCATCGGCCATATAGGTGTCCGGGTTCAGCTTCAGCCCGGTCAGAGCCCCGACCTTGACCCCCGCAAGCTTGACATCGGCCCCCAAGGACACGCCCTGGATCGAGCGGAACGAGGCATGCAGGTCATAGCGGTCACCGCTGCTGCCCACGCCTGCACTTTTGCCGGCATAGGCCACAAAGCCCAAGGCTGCAGCGACAATCAATGCGCCTGCCAAAATCTCAAGCTTGCTGTCGGCCATGGCGGACCCTTACTCCGGCGACCAGGCTTCGTAATCGGCCCGCGGGGCCGGGGCCGCGCGGCGGATCGAACCCGGCGGGGCATAGGCCGCAACGGTACCTGTCAGGTTTTCCAGATGGGGCTCTTCCCAAGGCTTGTGCGCCAGCGGAGCCTTGGTCGGCGGCTGATCCCAGGTGAAATGCAGCCAGCCATGCCAGTCGGGGCTCACCCGGGATGCTTCCATCTCGCCATTGTAGATGACCCAGCGCTTTTTCGCGTCAGCGGTCTGGTAATAGACATTGCCCTGCCCGTCTTCCCCCACCTTCACGCCACGCCGGGCGGTGAAGATCTGGGTGCCAAGGGTCTGGCTGTTCCACCAGGTCAACAGGCGCTTGAGGAAGTCCATCGCGAAGTCTCCGGTTGCTTGCCCGTTCTATGCCGGAACATGGCTCAAAGGTCCAGAGCCCTCTTCGCCCCGCGCCGGATGGGTGCCCGGTGTCGTGGCAGGGGCCGCCATCTTGACCTGCCCGGCAAAGCCCCGCAGAAAGGGGCGAACACCCGCTCTGCCGGGCCGTGAATGGATCGCCGGATGAGCAACTGGACAGTCTGCGCCACCGTCTCGGAACCTCGGGCGCTGCTGGCAGCCTTTGTCGCGCATTACCTTGACCACGGGGCAGAGCGGATTGATCTGTTCCTTGACACATGGGACGTTGCGACCTGCGACATGCTGGCGGGCCTTGACCGGGTTAATGTCACCCGCTGCGATGAGGCTTACTGGCGGTTGGGACGGGAAAGCGCCCGCCCGATCAGGAGAGCCGGCAGATCGCCAATGCGCGCCGCGCCTATGCCGCCTGCGCGACCGACTGGTTCCTGTCCTGCGATGCCGATGAATTCCTCGTCTCGGACCGGCCCTTTGCCCACTACCTGGGATCGCAACTCACCGAGCGGACCCAGTTCCGCACCCGCGTCGCGGAACGGGTTCTGATGGGGGAAAGTCTGCAGCAAGGCCTGTTTGAAGGGGTCTTTCGCCGGGGCTGGCCGGGCGGCTCGGCCGACCTTGCCCCGGTCTATCGCGATGCTGCTCCGTTTCTGTGGGAGGGTCTGACCGGTCACCTGATCGGCAAAAGCTTCGTGCGGCGCGGGCAGCGGCTGAACATGGGCATCCATTTCCCCAAGCCGCCGCGCCGGGTGCATCTCCAGCCCGAAGTCTCGGATGTGGGGCTGATGGGACCTTTGGCCGATGAGGGCTGGCTGATCCATTTCGACGGCATGACCACGTTGCACTGGCGGCTGAAGCTTCTGCGCTATGCCCTGTCGCGCCAGCGCGCGCTGAAGGAAAGCGGCATGGCCTTCCGCTGGCTGGCCTGGATGCGCAAGCGTCTGAAGGGCACCAATGGCCCGGGATTTCGCGAACAGTCACCGGGGCGCGAACGGCAGTTGCGGGCGGTTCTGGACGGTCGCAAGGATACCGCCGCGCTGGCGCAGCTGACCCGCGCCCTTGCCCTTGACGCCATGGCGCACAACCGGCTGGCGAATCTGACGGACGGCTTTCTTGCCCTGCATTGCCGCCCGGACGAGGCCGCGCTGAAACGCTTCGACCTGACGTCCGAGGATTTCACGGCCGCCCGCTTCAATGGCGAATTGCGCCTGCGCTATCCAGCACTGACCGCCGAAGTGAGCCTGCCCGGCGACGCATGAGCGTGCGGGCCTTGTGTCAGTCGCGCAAGGCGGCCTCGATGGCGTCCCACAGCGGCTCGACCGGCTCCACGCCGACCGAGAAGCGGATAAACCCCGGTGCCACCGCATCCCCCCAACGCGCCCGCCGCTCGCCAGCGGAATGGGTGCCGCCGAAGGAGGTGGTTTGCGTCAGGTACGCGCAGCGGGTCAGGAAATCCTCGGCCCTTTCTTCGCTCTCCAATTCAAAGCTCATCAGGAAGCCAAAGCCTGACATCTGGCGTTTTGCGATGGCATGGGACGGATCGGAGGGCAGGCCCGGATAGCGCAAGGCCCTGATGCGGGGATGATCGGCCAACCGCTCGGCGATTGTCTGAGCACTGGAGCACATGCGCGACAGACGAACCTCCAGCGTCTCCAACCCACGATGCAAGAGCCAGGCCTCAAACGCGCCGGGGACGGACCCCGACAGCTTGCGCCACTCCGCCACCCGCGCCATCAGACCTGCATCGCGGCCCGAGACATGGCCGTACAGCACATCCGAATGGCCGGCAGGCGCCTTGGTATCCGCCGCCACCACCAGATCGGCGCCAAGGTCCAAGGGGCGCTGCAGCAGGGCCGTCATCGTGGTGTTGTCGACAATCAGCTTGGCCCCCACCGCATGGGCCTTGCGGGCGGCCAAGGCGATGTCACAGCAATCGAGCCCCGGGTTGGAGGGGCTTTCCAGAAACACCACGCTGGCACCGGTGAAATCAGCCTCGTCATAGTCGCGCGTGTTCAAAAGCCGCACCTTGACGCCCATGGGTGCCAAGAAGCGGTCGGCCAGAAGCCGTGTCGTGTAATAGCCGTCGGCAGGCAGGATCACCTCTTGCCAAGCCTGCAAGCTGCAAAACAGCGCCGCCGCAATCGCGGCCATCCCCGAGGGGAAACCCACAACTGTGGCGCCTTCCAGAATGGCCAGTTGTTCTTCCACCTCGGCCCAGGTCGGCATTGCGGCGCGGCCATAGGTGAACTGGGCATTCTCCAGCCCCGGCAGATGGTAGGTCGTGGCCGAGATCAGCGGCGGCGAGATGGAATCGCCCCGCCCCAACCGCTCGGCCCGGTGGTGCAGCATGTCAGCGAAGCGGCGGTCTGCGGTCATCGGATGTGCCTTGTTCTGAAAGGCTGGGGGGTTTCACACCCCCCAGACCCCCCGTGGGATATTTGGGCCTGAATGAAGGGGGTGAGGGGGGGCTAT
>CANBRQ010000188.1 GCA_947371955.1 Paracoccaceae bacterium
AAGCCCCCCTGTCGCAGATGATCAGGGTACGTTCGAACTGCCCGGTATTCTCGGCATTGATGCGGAAATAGGTCGACAGTTCCATCGGGCAGCGGGTGCCCGGCGGGATATAAACGAAGGAGCCATCCGAGAAGACGGCGGAGTTCAGCGTTGCAAAGAAGTTGTCCGTTGGCGGCACCACGGAACCCAGATACTTGCGCACCAGTTCCGGATGCTCTTTCACGGCTTCCGAGATGGAACAGAAGATCACCCCCGCCTTGGCCAGTTCCGCCTTGAAGGTCGTCCCCACCGACACCGAGTCAAACACCGCATCCACCGCCACGCGCCGCTCGCCTTCGGGCGCCTCGACGCCGGCGAGCAAAGCCTGCTCTTTCAACGGGATGCCCAGCTTCTTGTAGGTGGCCAGAAGCTTCGGGTCCACCTCGTCCAAAGACTTGGGCTTCACCGCCATGCTCTTCGGCGTCGCGTAGTAGAACTGATCCTGATAGTCGATGTGCGGATAGTTCAGCATCGCCCAATGCGGCTCTTCCATGCCAAGCCAGCGGCGGTAAGCGGCCAGACGCCAGTCCAGCAGCCATTCCGGCTCGCCGTTCTTGGCGCTGATCAGGCGGACGATGTCTTCCGACAGACCCTTGGGCGCATAATCCGTCTCGATCTCGGTGGCCCAGCCGTACTTATAAGCGCCCATCGAGGCGACGGTTTCGATCGTCTCGCGGTCCACGCCATCGCGAACCTCAAGCACCGGGGCGTCCAACAGGGTATCGGCCATGATCTTATCCTTCACCTTCAAGGCCTTGCGAGCCGTTCTTTAAAGACGCGACAGAATGCGCCTGTATTCCCGGCCCCACACTTCGACAAAGCGCAGCACCTCGTCTTCGGTGTTGTCAGGCCCCAGCGAGATCCGTATCGCCTGCCCCGCCAAACCTTCGTCAAACCCCATCGCCTTCAGCGTCCGACTGGCCTTCACCTTGCCTGAGGAACACGCCGACCCTGCCGAGACGGCAAAACCCGCAAGATCCATCGCCATGACCTGCGTTTCCCCTTTCCAATGGGGCGCAATCAGGCACAAAGTGTTGGGCAGCGTCGCCCCGCTATTCCCGACAGAAATAGTATTAAATCCCAGCGAGGACAACGCCTGATTTAGAGTATTTCTAAGTTCACGCACCCGGTCCCAGACCCCATCGGCCAAATCCCGCGCCGCAGCCTCGGCGGCCGCGCCAAATCCCGCCATGCCGACGATATTCTCGGTGCCTGCCCGCCGCCCCATCTCCTGCCCGCCGCCCTTCAGCACCGGTTCAAAGTCCAAACCGCGCCGCAGCACCAAGGCGCCAATCCCCTTCGGCCCGCCCAGCTTGTGGGCCGACACCAGCCCCATCTGGCACCCAAGCCAGTTGAACGCCAAGGGCACCTTGCCAAAGGCCTGCGTCAGGTCGGAAACCGCCAACCCCTCGGGCAAGTCCTGCATCACCCCCGTCTCGGAATTGGCCAGTTGCACCGCAGCCACCGCAGGCTCCGGCACCAGAACCCGCCCAAAGGCGTCAACGCCCAAATCCGCCACACACCAGGCCGCCACCGCATCATGCTCCACACCCGCACAGTGTAGCCCACGCCCGCCGCAAGCCATCGCGGCCGCCTCGGTCGCCCCCGAAGTAAAGACGATATCCGTCCCATCGGCCCCCAAAGCCGCTGAAACCTGCGCCCGCGCCCGTTCCACCAAAGCCTTGGCCGCCCGCCCTTCGCCATGCACCGAGGACGGATTGCCCACCACATCCATGGCCGCGATCATCGCCGCCCGCGCCTCAACCCGCAGCGGTGTCGTGGCGTTCCAATCAAGATAGACTCTCTTACCCATTCACACTGCCCAAATATCCTCGGGGGGGTCCAGGGGGGCTGAAGGCCCCCCGGCCTTGGCGGCGCAGCCCAAGTCGCGCCGCTTTAGTCCTCGTCCACCACCGCGAACAAGGCCGGAACCGCCGGACAAGGCTGCATCTCGTTGCGGATCACGTCCGACAGCCGGGTCTGGTGCAGGAAGACATAGACATGCGCCGAAAGCCCCTCCCACAGCCGATTGGTCAGGCTTTGCGCCTTGGTACCGGACACCCCACCTGAAGCCCCTGCCCCGGTGTGCAGCGCATCGACGTTTTCCTCCACCGCCGTCAGGATCTCGGACACCCGGATCTCGGACGGCACCTTGGCCAGCTTGTAGCCGCCACCCGGCCCCCGCACCGCCTCCACCAGCCCGGCCCGGCGCAGTTTGACGAACAGCTGCTCAAGATAGGGCAACGAGATGTCCTGCCGCTTGGCAATCTCGGCCAGCGACATCAACTCTTCGCCCTTTGCAGGCTTCGCCTCGGCCCCCATTTCGGCCAGGGCCAGATCGGCCAAAGCCACCATCGCGTAACGCCCCTTGGTGGACAGCTTCATCTCTTTGCATTCCTGTTGACATGACGCGGGTAATGACGTCAGCGGCCCATTGACGTGAGCCGCCCCGGCCATTACCTGAAACTCGGACATAAGGTGGCACTGGGCCGCCTTTGGAATGGTTCTAAGTTATCTGACCGATTTTGTCAACAATCGGAC
Organism: Paracoccaceae bacterium; assembly: GCA_947371955.1. Lineage (GTDB taxonomy): Bacteria > Pseudomonadota > Alphaproteobacteria > Rhodobacterales > Rhodobacteraceae > Stagnihabitans. The sequence goes on from CANBRQ010000188.1 coordinate 2,581, forward strand.
GGAGGCGCAGGCCCGAAGACTGGACGTTGGACAATGCCCGAAGTGATTTTCGCAGGCCCTGAAGGGCGTCTTGAAGGCCGATACCATCCGCAGAAGGACCGAGACGCCCCCATCGCCATCGTCCTGCATCCGCACCCGAACTACGGGGGCACGATGAACAACAAGGTCGTCTACAACCTGCACTACGCCTTCTACAACCTTGGCTTCTCGGTCCTGCGGTTCAACTTCCGTGGCGTCGGACGTAGCCAAGGCGAGTATGATCTGGGCATCGGCGAATTGTCCGATGCGGCAAGCGCCTTGGATTACCTGCAATCGATGAACCAGAACGCCAAGCATTGCTGGGTGGCGGGCTTCTCGTTCGGGGCATGGATTGGCATGCAGCTTTTGATGCGCAGGCCCGAGATCACCGGCTTCATCTCGGTGGCCCCGCCTGCCAACCTTTATGACTTCACCTTCCTCGCCCCCTGCCCGGCTTCCGGCCTGATCATCAACGGCTCGGCCGACAAGGTCGCCCCGCCGAAGGATACGGTCACGCTGGTCAACAAGCTGCACGAACAGAAGGGCATCACCATCACCCATGAAGTGATCGAAGGCGCCGATCACTTCTTCAAGGATGACGAAGCCCACATGAAGCCGATGATCAACTCGGTCTCGACTTACGTGAAGCGCCGCTTGGGAGAGGTCACGCGCTGATGTCGGTGCTGGAGGATCTGGGACACGCCCTTGCCCTCGACGTGATCGCGGTGGGCGAAGAGATCGGCGACGACAAGTTCTTTGACAAGGTCGCCAAAGTGGTGGGCGATGCCTCGCCCACGCTGCTGGAGGCTTTCACCACCGCCTACCGCGTGCGCATGGCCGATGCCCGGGCGCGGCGGTTTCTGGAAGCGACCCTGAATGCCAAGCGAAGCGGCACGGCGGCCCCTGCCGCGCCGCGTGGCTGACCTCTTGGACCGGCCTGTTGTAGATCGGCTGGACCAGCAGTTCGCGTTCCTGAACGAGGCCGACCAACTGAAGCAGGTCCTGCGCGCCACGACGCTCGTCGATGGCTCGCGCCGGGAAAACTCGGGCGAACATTCCTGGCATCTGGCGCTTTATGCGATGGTTCTGGCGGATCAGGCGGCACCAGGGGTGAACCTTGACCGGGTGATCCGCATGCTGATCCTGCATGATCTGGTCGAGATCGACGTGGGCGATGTGCCGATCCACTCTGCCAACGGTCAGGCGCATGGATCCGAAGCCACTCAAGACGCCGAGGCGCGGGCGGCAGAGCGGATTTTTGGCCTGCTGCCGCCAGACCTGGGCCAAACCTTCCACACGCTTTGGGCCGAGTTCGAAGCGGCCGAGACGCCAGACGCCGTCTTTGCCAAATCGCTCGACCGGGTTCAGCCGGTGATGGCGAACCTGATGTCAGGCGGTGGCACCTGGGTGGAATACAACGTGACCTCTGACCAGCTTGACCAAAGGGTTGGAACAAAGATTGCGCGCGGGGCTCCCCGTCTGTGGGACTGGGTCCGGGCCAGAACCCGCAGTTACTTCTCGTAAGTTTCCAGCCTTGCGACCTGATCGGCGAGCAGGAACAACAAGGTCTCGCGCGTGAAGTCCTGATCCAAAGGGGCATTTGTGCCCTGTTCCGGATACTGCGAATAGTCATCAGAAAACGCAGTATCGCAGCCCAACAACCGTGCAAGCCTTGCATTGCTTTCAACAAACCGGTCCATAAATGCGCGGACCTCTGATTGTGAAGGAAGAATCTTGTCCTCGGTGATCGGAATCATGCGGGCTCTCATCATCTTGTCGATGAACCGTTGTTGCAGACCGGCGTCGCGCAACAAATACACGAACCGCACCGTCGTAGACCCAATACTGGAGTTCACTTCGCGACCCTTACCGTCGTTCGTGACATCCAGACCACTGATGTTGACAAAATCTTCAATAACATCGCGGTTGGGCAACTGGCTGCGGTCATAGATCCGCACCGACAGCTTCGCGTCCGGCAACGCATCCCGCCACGCCTCCACGCGTGAGGCATAGTCGAGGTAGTGCAACATGAAGCGATTGATGTTCTTCAATGGGCCTTCAAGACCGCCAAACACCAAGGCAGATTGTACGGTCCTGCCACCTTGCGTCCAATGCGAAATGGCCATCTCATCCTGACGGCGCAAATAGGCAATGACGTTGATCTCCGTGAAACGCTTCTGCATTTCATTCGCGAAGATCTTGACATTGGCGTCGTCCAGAAAAAACAGGTCCTCAGCGCTGAAAATCACGTTGGGCAGATTTGAATCCATCAGTTCCAGCATCTTGCCAAGGATCACCGGGCCCAGCGGGAAAGTTGCGCCGCCGGATTCCCGCTGAACCCGGATCATGTGGCCCCAATTTGTCGGACGACCTGGCCTTTCGCAAAAGAACCAGCCCTTGGCCAGCAACTCTTGCTTCTTTTGCAGAAGGAAAGTCTGAATGGCCGTTGATCCGGTCTTGTGTGCGCCGATGTGAAGGATCAGTTTCCGAGGCGACTTGTCGTTCATATTCAATATCAACTTCACTCAAGCGTTGCATCAGGCAGGCACGGCGGGCCTGCGCACCCGACCGACCAGCACACTTGTTGCCGGAATACGCATCCAGAGTCCAGATCATCCCAAGCTTGGATAAGCTACCAAGATTTATTTTTGGTGAATCTATTGCAACTTAAACGGGTGTCTGGCGGGCCTTTCTGTCCTTGGCGGAAAGGCTCGAAACCCTGCGTCAAGGACTTTCGGCCCGCAGGCAGAACATCAAGATAGGCCTTCAAATCGGCAAGCCTGCGGGGTCGATTTCCTCTGCGTCCCGGGATGCGGCGACAGCGTCGGGTTCCAGGCTCCCCGCAGTATACAATCGCATACCGACTTCCCAAAGCCGCCATTCTGGACTAAAGCCAAGAGAGCCGAATCCGCATTAGCCAAGGGGCAAACACATGACCAAGATCAAGGTGGCCAACCCCGTCGTCGAACTCGACGGCGACGAGATGACCCGGATCATCTGGGATTTCATCAAGCAGAAACTGATCCTGCCCTATCTGGACATTGATCTGAAGTACTACGATCTGGGCATCGAAGAGCGTGACCGCACCAATGATCAGGTCACCATTGACAGTGCCCATGCCATCCAGAAATACGGCGTCGGCGTCAAATGCGCGACCATCACCCCGGACGAGCAGCGGGTCGAGGAATTCGGCCTCAAGCAGATGTGGAAGTCGCCCAACGGCACGATCCGCAACATCCTTGGCGGCGTGATCTTCCGCGAGCCGATCATCTGCAAGAACGTGCCCCGTCTGGTGCCGGGCTGGACGAAGCCGATCGTCATCGGCCGTCATGCCTTCGGCGACCAGTACCGCGCCACCGACTTCCACTTTCCCGGCGCAGGCAAGCTGACAATGAAGTTCGTCGGCAACGACGGCACGGTGATTGAAAAGGACGTCTATTCGGCACCTTCTGCTGGCGTCTACATGGGCATGTACAACCTCGATGACTCGATCATCGACTTTGCTCGGTCCTCGATGAACTATGGCCTGCTGAAAGGCTGGCCGGTGTACCTGTCGACCAAGAACACGATCCTGAAAGCCTATGACGGCCGCTTCAAGGATCTGTTCGCCAAGATCTATGCCGAGGAATTTGAAGAGAAATTCAAGGCGGCTGGCATCACCTACGAGCACCGTCTGATCGACGACATGGTGGCTTCGGCGATGAAATGGTCGGGCGGCTATGTCTGGGCCTGCAAGAACTATGACGGCGATGTGCAGTCCGATACCGTCGCACAGGGCTTCGGCTCCTTGGGCCTGATGACCTCGGTCCTGATGACGCCCGATGGCAAGATCGTGGAAGCCGAGGCCGCGCACGGCACTGTGACGCGCCACTTCCGCCAGCACCAGAAGGGTCAGCAGACCTCGACCAACTCGGTGGCCTCGATCTTCGCCTGGACCGGCGGCCTGAAGCACCGTGCCAAGCTGGACAGCAACGAACAGCTGATGCGGTTTGCTTTGACCCTGGAAAAGGTCACCGTGGACGCGGTCGAAGACGGCTGGATGACCAAGGACCTGGCCCTGCTGGTCGGCCCTGATCAGAAGTGGCTGACCACGATCGGCTATCTGGAAAAGGTCGATGAGTATCTGAACAAGGCCTTGGTCGGCTGACAACAGGGGCGTTCCTTCGGGGGCGCCCTTTGTCTGAAAGGGCATGATGGACCGCTGGACCCTGTGGCAGACCTGTGCCGCGCAGGCGTGGAGCCCCAAATGGGGCGATGCGGATCTGGTGGGCGTGGGACTGACGTTCCTGTATGCCAGCGCCGCCCTGTTGACCTGCTATTCCGCTATTCACGTCTGGCTTTATGGCAGCCGCCAGTCCTCGCGCTGGTTTTGGACGCTGGCCTCGGCCTATCTGGTGCTGCTGGCGATCAACAAGCAACTCGATCTGCAAACCTTCCTGACCCAGACCGGCCGCTGCATCGCGCGGGCCGAGGGTCGGTATGGCGAACGCCGTGGGGTGCAACAGATTGCCACGCTGGCCATACTGGCCGCCGCCGCGCTTGCGGGGTTGGTGCTAATCGTCAAATCCCGGCGCGGCAACGGGCTGATGATCGCGGGCCTTGGCTTGCTGTCGACCTATATGGCGCTGCGCATCCTGTCGTTCCACCACATGGACACCATATTCAAAACGCCGCTTTTCGGCCTTGGCCTTGCCCGGATCATCGAACTATCCTCGCTTCTGGTGATCAACTATGCGGCGGCGACAAAGACGCCCTCCGCCTGACTGTCTGGAGTAGCCTTTGTCGAACAACCCCGGAAACCTGCCGAATCTGGTGATCACGCGGTTTTCCTTCGTCGGAAACTCCGGATGGAAGATCCCGGTGGAGGATCGCGAGAAGATCCTGTTCGACAGGGCAAGGCTGGAGATGCGGCTGTGGCTGTTTGAACGCATCACCGTGGCGTCCTTGCTGGCGCAGACGGATCAAAGCTTTCACCACTATATCCTGACCTCTGACCGATTGCCCGACTGGGCACTGGCCCGTCTGAGCGCGATCTGCGAAGCGGCCTATCCCGAGGACCGCTACACCATCGACCGCCAACCCAGCGGAAATGCGCGCAAATTCCTGCGGCTCTTCATGTTGCGCAAGCGGTTGGGCGATCTGGTGGTGCAGATCGTGCTGGACGATGACGACGGGTTGGCCAGCGATTTCATCGAAAGCGTGGCCCGGCAACTAACCGCCGCCGAGGACCGCCTGTCGCCCGAACTTCTGCCTTTCTTCCTGTCGTTCAGCAAAGGCTACGGTCTGGTCTTTAGCGATAACACCCAAGCTCCAGAGGTGTTTCAGCACCGCTACCCCTATATCAACCTCGGTCTGACCATGGTGGATGCCCCCGCCGCCTCCAACATCCTGGCCATCGACCATCTGGCCGCGCCCAAGAAGGCCGGATGTGTTCCGATTGGTGGCGAGCCGATGTTTGTCCGCTCGGTCCACGGCTTCAACGATTCCCGGGTGGCGCAGACCGAACGCTGGAAACCTGTGCCGGGCGGCTTGACGGACCCAGAGCTTGCAACGCGGTTTCCCTACATGGCCAAGCTTCTGGCAGAGGCCTGACAAGCGGCCAAAGACCTGTCGATTGCACTGGCAAATCGGGCATGTCTCATGTATCGGCAGGGCAACTTCTGACCAACCTGAAAGAGATGCCCACGATGGAGCTTCGCAACATCGCCATTATCGCGCACGTCGACCATGGCAAAACCACGCTCGTTGACGAGCTTTTGAAACAGTCGGGCACCTATCGCGAGGGGCAGCAAGTGTCCGAACGCGCGATGGA
>CANBRQ010000189.1 GCA_947371955.1 Paracoccaceae bacterium
GGAGCAATTGGGGGGTGCGGGGGGCCAGGTGGCAGCGATGGGGTGGGCAACGGCAGCGGCCCTGCGGGTAACGTTGGCGTGCCCTGTCTTGATAGGTGGGACGGCGCAGGATAAGGCTGCGGCACAGGTGAACAGAGGCGGTCTGACCGGTTCTGACGCAGGGCAAGACCGGGGTGGACCCGGCGCAAGGCAAGGGAATTCAAGATGATCTGGCTGCCAGCAATGATACTTGGCGCTGTCTGGGGCGCCTGGACGGCCCGCAAGCGGGGCGGGCGGCGGCTGGATATGGCGCAGTATGGTGCCGTCTATGCCATCGGGCTTGGGCTGGTGGCGGTTCTGGCCTCCATCCTGATTGATCGTCTGACGCACTGAGATGTTCCAGCCCTTCTTCCTGTGCCTACGGAAGACGGGCGTGCCGGTGAGCTTGTCGGAATATCTTGCGTTTCTGGCGGCCGTGGACAGCGGCCTTGTGACGCATGACCCGACCGGGTTCTACCACCTTGCCCGGCTGTCGCTGGTCAAGGACGAGCGGTTCTTTGACCGCTTCGATCGCGCTTTTGCCGAGAGCTTCGCCGGGCTGGAGGCGATCACGCCCGAGGCTGTGCTGGCGGCGCTGAACCTTCCCGCGGACTGGCTGACCGCGAACCTGACCCGGCATCTGTCTGAAGAGGAGCGCGCGGCGGTGCAGGCCCTTGGCGGGCTCGACACGCTGATGGAGACGCTGCGGCAAAGGCTGGAGGAGCAGAAGGGCCGGCATCAGGGCGGCAACAAATGGGTGGGCACCGGCGGCACGTCGCCCTTCGGCAATTCCGGCTACAACCCGGAGGGCATCCGGATCGGGGGGGAAAGCACCCACAAGCGCGCGCTCAAGGTCTGGGAAAAGCGCGAGTTCCGCAATTTGGATGACGATGCCGAGATCGGCCCGCGTACACTGAAGCTGGCCTTGCGGGCGCTGCGCCGCTGGGCGCGGGAGGGGGCCTCGACCTTCGACCTTGATGCCACGATTAACGCCACCGCGCGACAAGGCTGGCTGGATGTGCAGGAACGGCCCGAGCGGCGCAATGCCGTCAAGGTTCTGCTGTTCCTCGACGTCGGCGGATCGATGGACGGCCATGTGCTGGCGGCGCAAGCGCTGTTTGCCGCCGCCAAGGCGGAGTTTCGGCAACTGTCCTTCTACTACTTCCACAATTGTCTTTATGAGGACCTCTGGACCGACAACACCCGCCGCTTGACCCAGCGCACGCCCACTTGGGACGCCTTGCGCCGCTTCGGCCCCGACTACCGCGCCATCTTTGTCGGCGACGCCGCCATGAGCCCCTATGAGATCGACGCGCCCGGCGGCTCGGTCGAGCATTGGAACCCTGAAGCAGGCCGGGTCTGGCTGGAGCGGGCCTGCCATCAATGGCCGCGACACCTCTGGATCAACCCGGTGCCCGAAGACCAATGGGGCTATAGCCGGTCCACCGCGATGATCCGGACAATCTTCGACGGAAACATGGTGCCTTTGACCTTGGCAGGATTGGCCCGGGGGATAAAGGAGCTGCGATGAGGGTCCGGGATCTGCGCATGTTATGGCGCCTGCATCCCAAGGCGTTGAGCGGCTTTATGTTGGCGGCGGCGGTCACCCTGTTCTTCGTGGTGCGCATCGTCCTGTCGGCGATCCACTGGAGCGATCCGGCGCATTTCCACGAACCGGTGAAATCCTGGATGACGATCGGCTATGTCGCGAAGTCATGGCATCTTTACACCAAGGACATCGACGCCGCCGCCGGTCTGCCGCCGCCGGTCAAGGGCCATCCTCTGACCATCCGCGCCATCGCCCGCCAGCGCGGCGTGCCAGAGGCCGAGATCATCAAGCTGGTCGAAGACGCCGTGGCCGCCCTGCGCAAGCCGGGCCCCAAGCCATGACCGACTGGCTTCTTGCGCTTGTGCCGACCTATGGCCTGTGGCTGCTGGCTTCGGTCACCTTCCTGGCCTGCCTTGCGCTTCCGGTGCCGTGCTCGGTCCTGATGCTGACGGCTGGCGGCTTTGCCGCCTCAGGCGATCTGGTGCTGTGGGAGGTGATTGCGGCGGCCCTGGGCGGTGCGGTGATCGGCGATCAGGTGGGCTATCAGATCGGCGTCCGGGGCGGGCATCCCTTGCTGGCACGCCTGTCGGCCACGCCGGCCCGCGAAAAGCTGGTGCTGCGCGCCCTCAGCCAAATGGAGAAGCGCGGGGCGGTGGGCATCTTCTTCACCCGCTGGCTGATCACGCCGGTCGGCCCCTGGGCCAATTTCGCCGCCGGGGCGATGGGCTATCCCTGGACCGCCTTCACGATCTGGGGCCTGCTGGGCGAGGCGGTCTGGGTCGGCCTGTACTGCGGGCTGGGCTACGGCTTTGCCGGCAACATCGAGGCGGCGGGCGACATGGCGGGCTCGGTCCTTGGCATCATCGCCGGGGTGGCGGCGATGCTGGGGTTTGGCTGGTGGCTGGTGGCAAACCTACGGCAGGACCGCAGCGGGGCCTGACCCCGGCACCCCAAGAATTTTCGCCGAAAATTCTTGGGCGGCACCGTGGACATCGTTGCAGGTCAGCCTTCGGCGTCCAAAGCCTTGCCCAAGCGCCACAACTGCGCCTTCTTGAGGAAAGCCCGCAAAGGCAAGGGTTTGCCCGCCATCGCCTCGGCCTTGGCATGAACCGCATCGACAACAGCGCGCACTTCGCCGGGGTGACGCGACCAAAGCTCCCACAGGAACCCGTCGGGGTCGCGCCGTTCAATCCCCTCGTCAGCCAGAACGTGCCGGGGGAAATCAACCGCGTTGAAGGTCACGATGGCATCGGCATGGCCCGCAATCGCCACCGCCAGCACATGCACGTCATTGGGGTCAGGCAGCGCCAGACGCGCCTCGATGTTGGGCTGCTCGCGCACGGTCGCCCGCGGGAAGGCGGCGCGGGCCAAGGCCGCATCGCCCTCGGCCATGGCCTGCGCCACGGGGCCAAGCTTGGCTGTCGCCAGCACCCATTCGCGCAGGATACGGTCTGACCACTGCGGCTCGTACAGTCCGCGCGCCGCGACTCCCAACAGAAGTTCCCGCAGCACGGTCGGGTAGATGACGCAGGCGTCCAGAACCGCCCGCATCAATCGAGCCGGAAGAACAGCGACTTGAGGTATGCGCTTTCCGCCAATACCGGCAGCATCGGGTGATCCGGCCCGGCAAAGCCCGTGAAGATCAACTGCCCCTTACGCCCGCCGCGCCCGATGCCGCGCGCACAGGCGTTGCGGAACGCCGTCAGGTCCGCCGCATGGCTGCACGAGCACAGCACGATATACCCGCCCGGAGCCACCAGCGCCGAGGCGAGCTTTGCCACCCGCTCATAGGCCCGCAACCCCGCCTCCAGGGCGCTCTTGTTGGGCGCAAAGGCCGGCGGGTCGCAGACCACCATGTCAAACCGCGCGCCCTCGGTGCCCAAAGCCTCCAGCACGTCAAAGGCATCGCCCTGCTGCGTGGTGAAGGTCGAGAAGCCGGAGGCCTCTGCCCCCTTCGCCGCCAGCGCCAAGGCCGAGGCGGAGGCATCCACCGCCAGCGCAGAAACCGCACCACCCGCCAAAGCCGCCAAGCCGAAGCCGCCGACATGGGAGAAGACGTCCAACACCGACGCGCCCTTCGCCAGACGCTTGGCAAAGGCATGGTTCGGCCGCTGGTCAAAGAACAGACCGGTCTTCTGCCCGCCCTCAAGGTCGGCGAAATAGGTGGCCCCATTCATCGGCACCGCAATCGGGCCGTCCAATTCGCCCGTCATCAGGACGGTCTCTTCCTTCAGGCCCTCCAGCCCCCGGGCGCGTCCGGTGCCGTTCTTGATGACCGTCGACACGCCAGTGACCTGCTTCAGGGCCGCGACCATGGCGTCGATATGCGCCTCGGCCCAGGCCGCATTGGGCTGGATCACCGCCGCATCGCCGAAGCGGTCGATGATGACGCCCGGCATACCGTCGGCTTCCGCATGGATCAGCCGATAGTGGGGCGTATCATGCAGGCGTTCCCGAAGGGCCAAGGCCGTCGTCAACTTCGCTGCAAACCACGCCACATCAATCTGCGCCGTCACATCGCGGTCCAGCATCCTGGCGATGATCTTCGACTTCACGTTGACCGTGACAAGGCCAATCTGCCGCCGGTCTCCGTCCTCCAGCACCGCCAAAGCGCCGGGCGCCAGACCAGAAGTGCGCCGGTCCGTCACCAGCTCATCGGCATAAACCCATGGAAAGCCCAGGCGCACGGCACGGGCCTCTGCCTTGGGGCGCAGGCGAACGACAGGACGGCCATGCGGGGCCGAGATTTGGGCGGGCTCAATATCGAGATCGTTGGGGCTCATGCCCTCCCTTTACGGCCTAACGCCCGCGCTGGAAAGCCCTGCCGCCATCCGAACGGGCAAAGCCCGATCCCAGATCAGCCCCCGTGCCACCATTTTGTTGCACAAAGCCGCGATGATCGCCAAACTCCCTCAAGCAGTCCGGGGTTGTTAGCGCTAACGGATTTTGCTATCCTGTCCCCATCCGCCCAAGCCTTCGAGGATTCCATGGCCCTGCACCCCACCATAGCCCGCGTGACCGACCGCATCCGCGAACGCTCTGCGGCATCCCGGGGGCTTTATCTGGACCGGATGGCGCAAGCCGTCAGCAAGGGCCCGGTCCGCGCCCACCTGTCCTGCGGCAATCAGGCACATGCCTACGCCGCCATGACGCAGGACAAGGCGGCTTTGGCCGAGGGCCGGGCACCCAACATCGGCGTCGTCACCGCCTACAACGACATGCTCTCGGCCCACCAGCCCTATGAGCATTACCCCGAACTCATCCGCACGACCGCCCGCCGCGTCGGCGCCACCGCCCAAGTCGCCGGCGGCGTCCCCGCGATGTGCGATGGCGTGACACAAGGCCAACCGGGGATGGAGATGTCACTCTTCTCCCGCGACGTGATCGCCATGGCCGCCGGCATCGCGCTGAGCCACAATACCTTCGACGCCGCCATGTACCTCGGCGTCTGCGACAAGATCGTGCCCGGCCTGATCATCGCCGCCGCCACCTTCGGCCATATCCCGGCCGTGTTCGTGCCCGCTGGCCCGATGTCCACCGGCCTGCCGAATGAGGAAAAATCCCGCGTCCGCAACGCCTTTGCGAATGGAGAAGTCGGCCGTGATGCCCTGATGGCCGCCGAGATGGCTTCCTACCACGGCATCGGCACCTGCACCTTTTACGGCACCGCCAACACCAACCAGATGCTGATGGAGTTCATGGGCCTACACCTGCCCGGCTCCTCCTTCGTCAATCCCGGCACCCCCTTGCGCGAAGCCCTGACCATCGCCGCCGTCGAACGCGCCTCCGCCATCACTGCCCTCGGCAACGATTTCCGCCCGGCTGGCGAGATCCTCGACGAGCGCGCCTATGTCAACGGCATCGTCGGCCTGATGGCGACCGGCGGCTCCACCAACCTCGTCCTCCACCTCCCCGCCATGGCCCGCGCCTCTGGCGTCCTGCTGGACCTGCAGGACTTCGAGGATATCTCCCAAACCATCCCCCTGATGGCCAAAGTCTACCCCAACGGCATGGCCGACGTGAACGCCTTCCATGCCGCCGGCGGCCTTGGCCTGCTGATGCGCGAGTTGATGGATGCAGGCCTCTTGCACGAGGACGCCAAGACCGTCATGGGCGGCGGCCTCGCCGCCTACCGCAAAGAGCCCAAACTCCACATGGGCCGCCTGATCTGGCAAGACGGGCCAACGGAAACACTCAATGACAAGATCGTCCGCCCGGTCGCCACCCCCTTCGCCGCCACCGGAGGCCTGAAACAGCTGACCGGCAACCTCGGCCGCGGCGTGATCAAGGTCAGCGCCGTCGCCCCCGAGCGTCACATCATCGAGGCCCCCGCCCGCATCTTCCACACCCAGGACGCCGTCAAAGCCGCGTTCAAAGCCGGCGAATTCACGACCGACACCATCGTCGTCGTCCGCTTCCAGGGCCCGCAAGCCAACGGCATGCCCGAACTGCACTCCCTGACCCCCACCCTCTCCATCCTGCAGGAGCGCGGCCTGAAAGTCGCCCTCGTCACCGACGGCCGCATGTCTGGCGCCTCCGGCAAAGTCCCCGCCGCCATCCACGTCTCGCCCGAGGCCGCAGCCGGCGGCCCCATCGCCAAACTCCGCGACGGCGACCTCCTCCGCCTCGACGCCGTGGCCGGCACCCTGACAGTCCTGACCCCCGACTTCGAGACCCGCCCGCTGGCCACCGCTGACCTCTCGCACAACGCCTGGGGCCTCGGCCGCGAGCTCTTCGCCGCGTTCCGCGCCCAGGTCGGCCCCTCGACAGAAGGGGCCTCCAGCCTGTACTGAACCCGGAACGCCCGCTGAACCCTGCGCCCCCGGCGGGGATATTTTAACCAGAATGAAAGGAATCAGGGTTAATAGGAAGGGGCGGTACAGGCGGGGACGCCGATGACCGCCCAGTGTGAAAGGCCCCTTGCCTCCCCCGGGAAACCGGCCCGAGGCAGGGGGTCAGCACCACCCTCCTTAACCCTTTCATTCTGGCTCAAATATCCCCGCCGGAGGCTCCCGCCCGTCCCACCAGCCCCAACGGGGCAAAGGAGCCCCAGATGACCCCCGCCGAACAATCCCGCCGCGCCGCCGAAATCTGCCGCCTCGCCCCGGTCGTCCCGGTGATCGTGGTCGATGACCTCTCCCATGCCCGCAAACTGGCCGAGGCGCTGGTCGCCGGCGGCCTGCCCGCGCTGGAAGTGACCCTGCGTACGCCCGTGGCGCTGGATGCCATCCGCGCCATGGCCGAGGTCGAGGGCGGCGTTGTCGGTGCCGGCACCCTCCTGACACCCGCCGACGTCAAGGCCGCCAAGGCTGCAGGGGCCAAGTTCGGTGTCTCGCCCGGCGCCACTGAGCGTCTGCTGGATGCCTGCGCCGAATATGATCTGCCGCTGTTGCCCGGCGCCGCCACGGCGTCCGAGATCATGGCGCTGCTGGAAAAGGGCTACACCATCCAGAAGTTCTTCCCCGCCGAACAGGCCGGGGGCGCGGCCTACCTGAAATCCATCGGCTCCCCCCTCCCGCAGGTCAAGTTCTGCCCGACCGGCGGGATCAGCCTCAAGAACGCCCGCGATTACCTGAGCCTGCCCAACATCCTCTGCGTTGGCGGCAGTTGGGTCGCCCCGAAAGACGCCCTGGCCAAGGGCGATTGGGCCACCATCAGCGCGCTGGCCGCCGAGGCAAAGGCGCTGCGGGCCTGACACGCGCCGCCTGACGGCGCGACATGCCGCAAATATCCAGTCAGGCGCCCCGCCGGACGAAGCGATTTATCGCGAGCCCGGCCGGGGCGGGACGCAATCCCAAGAGTCTTCGATCACCCCGCACACGCAAGTGAGCTGGATTTTACCCCTTTGGCCGGTCATCTTCCGCAAGAGCCTACTGCCCAAAGCCGCGACTTACTGCCAGTCTGGCCCGGGGTCTCAATGAGGGCCGTCCGCGGGCAATCTGCGCCTGACCGGAACACAACCTCCAATCCCTTAAAACGCCCCCCAATATGCGCCCTGCCGGACGAAGCGATTGATCGCGAGTCCGGCCGGGGCAGGATGCGCCTCAGCCCGCTGCTGCCCGCTCGGTCTTCTTGACCCAAGACCCGCCCTCGTCGCTCCAATATTGCGCCGCCAGACCCCAGCTCGTGAAGGTCGTCCAGCGTTGCCGGGCCAGCCCCACCGCCTCGGGGTCGGCGCCGTCGAAGAAGACCCAGATCCGCTCCAGACCCACAGCTTCCTCGCGCGCGGCTTCGGCCCCCGCCAGCAGCATCAGCCCCTTGGCCGCGTTGCCAATCGCCCCCGGGCCCAGCAGCACCGGCTGGTCGGCGTCCTGCGCTCCACCCGCCAGCCCATGCGCCAGAAACCCGTCTTCGGGGCCCAGCCACAGCTTGGCGTCCAGATGCTCCAGCAGCCCCGGCACCGGCGCGCGGATCATCACGCGCCAGCCGGCCCCGAGGGCGCGCGAGACGGTGGTCATCACCGTCTCGTCCAAACCTGCCCGGATCAGGTGGTAAAAGACCGCCGTGGCGGGCATGGGCTTCAGCCCTCGTACTTGTCGGCGATCAGGCGGTTCAGCGCCAGAACCCCCCAGCCGGTCGCCCCCTTGGGCGCCGTTGCGGTCTCGCCCTTGGCAAGGGTCACGCCCGCAATGTCGAGGTGGATCCAAGGCATGTCGTCCTTCACGAAGCGCTTGAGGAAATGTGCCGCAATCGTGGCCCCCCCCTCGCGCCCGCCGACGTTCATCATGTCGGCCAGCCGTGATTTCAGCTTGTCGTCATGGCCTTGCGCC